>DATGBT010000035.1:0-5848 GCA_035312505.1 Balneolaceae bacterium
TTTTTACCTTTCGCCAGGCCAATCAGAATCTTAGCGTAGCCACCTTTAAAGTAAAGCTTAAGCGGTATGAGTGTGAACCCTTTCTGGTTGATCTGCTTATCAATCTCCCGGATCTCTTTTTTCTTAAGAAGTAATTTACGATCTCTTCTCTCATCGTGATTGTAGTAGCTGCCAAACTCATACGGTTTGATGTACATATTTTTCAGCCACACTTCACCGTTGTGAAGGTATGCAAACCCTTCATGAAGGCTGGCTTTCCCATCGCGTATGGATTTCACTTCGGTTCCCTTCAGCGCAATACCCGCCTCAAACGTTTCATGTACGTGATAATCGTGCCGCGCTTTTCGGTTTTGAATCGTTACGGAGGATTTCTTCCCTTTTTGATCTTTTTTTGAACTCAATTCGGTTCCGCTGTAAAAGGTTTGAATTTGTTAAATATTCACCATCTTTAAAGATGTGCAATTGAACCAACTTCTCAAAAACAGGGATTTTAGTAGTCGAAGCCAATTTCCCGAAGGCCTTCCAACACCTCAGGTTCGGGCTGGCGGTTCGGAATGGTGGCATAAATCCCCATGATCTGCTCAATCTGCTCACGGGCAACACTGTTATCAGGATTTATACGGAGCACCTCGGTAAACTGGGTAAGCGCATTGTTCATACGGGTACGCATTTCCGTCTCGTCAAATGTGCTCATACTGTGAAGCCCATAGTTTAAATGAGTTTTCTCCAACAAAGTTTGAATCTCCGGATCGCTCTGATCCATCTCTTCCAGGATATCGAGAGCGGTTTCGTAATCGTCGTTTTCAATCAAAAGATCAATCTGTTCACTGATGGCGAGATCCTCATCAAGGGTGGGCTGAGAGTCGTCACTGCTGCACGATTGCAAGAAGATGGCAAAGAGTAAAAGGGTTGAGAAAATAAGATATCGATTGATCATAACAAGTTATTAGTTAAAGAAATATATAGGTGTAGGACTGATACACAGTACAAAAACGGCCATGCTGATCCAGCCTAGTTTTTTTCGGTTCGGACTCAGCTCCTGCTGAATCATTACGGGTGGGTGTTCTATCTTTATAAAATAGACAATAATAAAGCTCCAGAATACCCAAATCAATGATCCGGCCTGCTCAAATCCGGATGTACCAAACAGGTAAAGCACGGAGATTATAAGCGAAGCAAACCAAACAGGTATAATCCAGGTTGTATCGCCATTAAATCCTTTTCGGAGCAAAAAGAGCATAACAAGACCCCATAATAAAATGGATGAAAGCCCATAAGCCGGTAGCCATCCTTCAATATTCAGGTACAGAAAAGGGATGGCCTCTATACCGGCGAGGGCAGTTAATCCTCCAAAAGCTATTCGCGCAACTTTTTTGTGTCGTTCGTACCCTATCAGAGAGTAAAGAATATGTCCGCCATCGAGTTGACCAATGGGAGTAAGGTTTAAGGCTGTAAAAAACAGGCCCAGCCATCCTGCAAACAGGAATGGGTAGTGATACATTTCATACATAGGCGGCACGTTATCAAAAAAGCTTGCCAGAAATGAGAAGAGTAGTGTATTTCCGAGCATAATGGTTTGTGCTTCCGGCGCAGACTCAATGGGAGTTTCCGGAAACGTGCCGTTTTCCTGAATGTAGCTGATGGTTTCGTCGTGGCCGGCAAAGTTTTCAATAAAATCGGGGCCGGGCAGTGTGGCAAAGCCGATCAGAAGCACAATAAGAGAAACGATAAAACCAGCAATGGGTCCGCTGATGCCAATGTCGAACAGTTTTTTCGTGTCTCGTACACGCTCCTCAATTTTAATGACGGCACCAAAAGTACCAATGCCAAGCGGAATAGGAATAAAGTAGGGTAGGGTCACTTTAACTTTATGATAAAGAGCTGCAAAATAGTGCCCAAATTCGTGTGTGCCAAGAAACGCAAGCAGAAGGGTGGCAAAAAGGGCACCTTCGGGCAGCAGGTCTGAAAAAGTGTCAACATTCGCAGTTTGTCCTACCCACATGAATGCCCCAACGAAGGTTACGGAAGCAAACGTAAGAATAAACAGAACCGTATGTTTGATAATCGCCTTGGGAGTAAGCTTATTTTTGTTTTCTCTGCGTAGCGGTTCAGAAATGTCTGAATAGATATCCGTGGGTTCAGGTTGATTGGCCAATGTGAGAATTTTGAAATTTACAACGAATGATTAAAAATGTTATTTCCTTGAGAACGGAAGTGTCATACAGCGAGCACCTCCACGCCCTCTGCATAGCTCATGGCCCTCAAAGCTGATAGCTATTTTTTCACCTTTTTTAAGTTCTTTGTTTTTGTACTTGGATATGAATTCGTACTGTCCAAGATGTCTGTAACCGTGTGCCTGCATGGTTTTAAACGTTTCTGTATTTCTGCCATACCCGATTACAACTCCGGGGGCAAGAGCAAAAAGATTCGCTCCGTCTGTCCACTGTTCTCTGTGTTGGGTAACAGGGTCGTCGCCACCACAATTCATAAACGTAAACGTTTCTCCGGTTAGTTCTTCAAGCGTCTCTTTTAGGGAAGGACACTGTCTTGTTTGAACGTGAGTGCCCCCTGAAAAGAGATCAACCACATTATACTTTTGATGAGTGATGGCCGGTGGGTAAGCCACACACTCATTTGTGTCGGTAAATGTAAAAATTGTGTCGAGATGCATAGAGGAGCGTTGCTTGGGAATATCGATAGCAAGTACATGTTCCACGCCATTTGAAAGCAGCTGGTGGGCTACGTTCATCAATCCGCTGAAAGAAGTTCGCTCGCTCATGCCGATAAGTACAATCTTGTCGTTCACAACTAATACATCCCCGCCCTCAATCGACTGATCCTTACTAATCGAAATGATGTTGTCTTTAACCGAAGAAAACAGCGGATGATGTTTCACGATTGTGCGGATAAGTAAAAATTCCCGCGCACGGGCTTTTTTTGCAGCTCTTGATAAAATAATGTTATTGCCAACAACCGCCGCCAGATCGCGGGTAAACAGAAGGTTCGGTGCTGGATGGAGACTAAAGGGACCACCAATTGTGCCTTCAGAAACAAACCGAACAAGCATTTCTGCATCCAGCTTTAATAAATCTTTTCGGATGGTATGCAGGTTCTCCGACGGCAGTTCATCAATCATCAGGTCAATGAATTCACCCCGAACATTTTCATCTTTGAAACAAGAGACAGCCAGGTCAAGAATTTCCAGAATTTTGCCGTTTTCAGGCATGGCCGCCCGAAATACGTTCAGCATGTCCTGGTGTTCGGTGCGGGCATCATTTTCAAAGATGATATCATCAAAAAGTAGTTCTTCCTTGATTGTTGGATTTACCAGGGAAACCTCGCGTCCGGGCGTGTGTACAATAACTCCCTGTAAACGGCCTGTTTCGGAATTGATGGAGACGTTCATAAAAGCGAATAGATTAAAATTTAAGAGGGACGAAAGATAAGCTTTTTTAAGAGAGTTTTTGGAAGCTTATAAAAGATATTGCTAATCAAAAAACAGAAACAAATTTTAAGTTCATTAAGTAGTGAACTTAAAAAACTTTGTGTATATTGAATTATGGACACTAAAAAACTGCAACACATAGAGGATTCCGGCCTTCTTTTTGAACAATTTGGCACAACGAGAATGGCCGGCCGTATTTTCGGGTATTTACTGATTTGCGATGAGGATGCCGTTTCGTTCGATCAAATACGCGAAACATTACAGGCGAGTAAGGGAAGTATCAGCACAAATGTAAAACAACTGCTGCAAACGGGCCTTATTGAGCAGACTGCCTTTCCCGGGGATCGGAAAACCTATTACAGAGCCAGTAAAATAAGTATAGGTAAAATCACAGGGAGCAGGCTGGAATTAATGGAAAAATTTGTAGAGCTGTTTATACAGGCACAGGCGCTTAAAAACAGAGATGATGACCTGTCGAAGTGGCTTGAAGAGACAGCCATTTTTTATAAATGGATGGAGCTTAAAATGGAAGAATTGATTGGAGAATGGGAGTCGAATAAAGAACAGATTAAGAACAGATTATCATGAAAAGGATTTTAACGCTTATTACGTTAGCGGCAATTACATCGATACCCTGTTATGGGCAGAGCGCTACCGAGATTGTTCAAAGAGCCAATGATAAAATGCAGGGGGAAAGTTCGGTTGCTCAAATGACAATGGAAATTGTACGCCCCGATTGGGAGCGAAGTGTTTCTATGAAAGCGTGGAGCATGGGTCAGGATTACAGTCTGATTTTGATAACGGCACCAGCCCGAGATCAGGGCTCAGCCTTCTTAAAACGCGGTAATGAGATTTGGAACTGGCTTCCTGATATCAACAGAACGATCAAAATGCCTCCTTCCATGATGAGCCAGTCGTGGATGGGGTCTGATTTTGATAACAACGATCTGGTTCGGGAGTCTTCAATCGTGGTAGATTATGTACACACTCTTGCAGGAGACAGTACCATTAACGGGTACGATACGTATAAAATTAATATGACCCCAAAAGAAGATGCTCCAATCGTATGGGATAAAGTGGTTGTTTATATATCAAAAGATGAGTATCTGCAGCTGAGATCCGAATTTTATGATGAAGACGGAACGCTTGTACGTTTAATGGAGGGCTCGGAAGTCCGGGAAATAGGCGGACGGTTATTGCCTGCTCGCATGGAAATGTTCCCAATGGATGAAGAGGGTCATAAGACGGTCATCATCTATGATGATATTGAATTTGATGTAAATCTCAGTGAACGCTTTTTCAGTCTTCAAAACATGAAACGGGTAGAATAATATGCTCACGCTGAAACTTGCATGGCGAAATATCTGGCGGAGCAAGCGCCGCACACTGATCACGATGTCTTCGATTGTGGTAGCGGTATTGCTCTCTGCGGTAATGCGCTCCATGCAGGAAGGCCAGTATGATATGATGATCAGCACAACGGTCGGCTCTTTTTCGGGGCACATACAGTTACACTCTGAAGGGTATTGGGATGAGCAGACGATAAACAACAGCTTCGATGTATCTGATTCTCTGATGCAAACATTGAAAGAGCCGAAGGGAATTACCGCTATTGTTCCGCGAATTGAATCATTTGCTCTTGGTGCCGGAAAAATGCAGAGCCGCCCCGTAATGGTGCTGGGTATCGACGTGAATGCTGAAAACAAGATCATTGAGCCCGAAAAAAATCTGGTTTCCGGAAAATATTTAGAAGACAATGACGAACGGGCGGTGTTGGTTGGTAAAGATGTTCTGCCGCGTCTTAATCTGCAGCTGGGTGACAGTCTGGTACTCATCGGGCAGGGATTTAGGGGTATGAGCGCGACGGGTCTGTATCCTGTTAAAGGGACAATTTCGTTAATTAACCCTGAATTAAACAGAACACTGGTACTGCTTCCCATTAACACGGCGCAGCAATTTTTGGCTGCTGAAGGGCGGCTTTCAACCATTGCACTGATGCTTGAGAATACGGATGCGATAGAATCAACCATCCAGAGTCTGAAACAAAACTTACCGGAAGATACATATGAAATAATGGGGTGGCGGGAGATGCTGCCAGAACTGGTGCAGGCCATCGACATCGACCGTATCAGTGGATATATTATGCTTGCGGTTCTTTATATGGTGGTTGGCTTTGGCATACTGGGAACAGTACTGATGATGGTGACCGAACGGACTTATGAATTTGTAATTATGCTGTCAGTAGGAACACCTCGCAAAGTAATAGCACGTATTCTTGGAATTGAAATATTTATCATATCTATGCTGGGGAGTGGAATAGGTATTTTGCTTGCTCTGCCGATAGCGTGGTACTTCAAAGTGAATCCAATACAAATTAGTGGCGACATGGCCACTTATGCGCAG
>DATGBT010000036.1:0-16716 GCA_035312505.1 Balneolaceae bacterium
ACTCCCTTGCAGAAACGGTATCGGGCAGGTGGGTGGTATCGGTATCAATGCCCACCTTTTTACAGACCCGGGTTTTTGCCCCGATATATGTGGTTGATGCGGGATCATTGCCTACCTGCACCACTTTTAAAAACGGGCGCCGATTTCCTGCTTCTACCCAGTGGTTTACATCTTCCCTTAGATTGTTGATCGTAAGTTCAGCAACTTTTTTTCCGTCAATAATTTTGGCAGACATGTTATACCTGTAGAGTGTAGTTTATAATTAAAAAGAATCGTGTAATACATCCGTTATTTTTCAATATCGTATTTTTTCAGCTTGTTATACATATGGCTTCGCTGAATGTCTATGGCATCAGCCGTGGCAGAAATATTCCAGTTATATTTTTCCAGTTTCTTTTTGATGAACAGTTTTTCGGCCTCCTCCTTGTAAATATGGAAAGATTCTGTTCCGTCAATAATATCTGAAAGTTGCTCTTTCGACGCCCTCTTGCCGGTAACAAACTGCTCAACATCATTTTTGGTGATTTCTGAAGAGGTTGAGAGCAGCATCAGACGTTCAACTGCATTCTCAAGTTCACGGATATTTCCCGGCCAGTTTAAACTTTTCAGCGCTTCGATAGCATCATCTGTAAATGATTTTCCCGAAAAAACGATCTCTCTTTCACTCAAACCTTGCAGAAACCACATAACCAAATGGGGAATATCTTCCTGTCGCTCTCTCAGCGGTGGTAAATGAATGGGAATTACGTTCAGACGGTGAAAAAGGTCTTCGCGGAATCTGCCGGCTTCAATTTCAGCATTCAGATTTTTATTTGTAGCGGCAATAATTCGCGGATTTACTGAAATCCGTTCTGTTCCGCCGACTCTCACTATCTCATTTTCCTGTAGTGCACGAAGCACTTTTGCCTGAGCATCCGCCGACATATCACCGATTTCATCGAGAAATAATGTTCCTTCCGAGGCCTGCTCAAATTTTCCAATCCGCCGCTGGTTTGCATCGGTAAATGCTCCTTTTTCGTGACCAAAAAGTTCGCTTTCCAACAGTTCTGAAGGGATTGCCGCGCAATTTACATCCACAAATTTCTTCGATGCTCTTTTGCTATTGTTATGAAGGGATCTCGCAACCAGCTCTTTTCCGGTGCCGTTCTCGCCGGTAATTAACACTCTGCTATCCGTGGGAGCCACCTTATCAATCATCTTTTTTACCGACTGCATTGCGGGACTTTCCCCAATAATCTCTACGGCGCCATGCAGCTCCTCACGAATCTGTTTATTTTCCCTGTGGAGTTCACTATTCTTTAATGCATTTCTGATACTAATCAGGAGCCGATTCAAATCGGGGGGTTTTTCCAGAAAGTCGTACGCCCCGTTTTTTGTAGCTTCAACAGCTATTTTTATTGTCCCATGACCCGAAATCATAATTACCGGAAGGTCTTTCTCTCTTTTTTTGATTTCACTGAGAACCTCAATGCCATCCATCCCTTTCATTTTAATGTCGAGCATCACCAGGTCAACTCTCTCACTCTCAATAGTTTTAAGAGCAGATTTTCCATTATCAGCCTCCAGTACTACATACCCTTCGAATTCAAGAATTTCTCTCAGTGCATTTCTGATGCTCTTCTCATCATCAGTAACCAGTATTTTGGGCTTATCGCTCATAAATAAGGTGGTTAGTATCGGTGGTATAGAAATTCGAGTATTTTTTGCTGGGTAAAATCCACTGAGGATGTTCTGGCCGTATAATTATTTGTAAAAAGAGATACTGCCAGTTCGGTTCCCTTCTCTGTTTTCAGGTATCCTGACAGTGTTCGCACCCCGGATACAAATCCCGTTTTTCCATTAAACGATCCTTTCAGCGGACTGTTGTTGAAGCGATACTCAAGCGTACCGTTCAACCCGCCTTCAGCCAGCGATTCAAAGAAAACAGTGAAGTACTCTTTATCCCGCAGGAGAACTAAATAATTATTAAGATCAGATGCCTTAACCAGTGTTGCCGGAGCCATTCCTGAGGCATCTCTGAGCTCCACCTTTGAGGTGTCGAACTGCATCGTATGCATATACTCCTTGATCTCCTGCAACCCCAGCTCGGTGCTTCCCTGTACTCCATATTTATCAGCAGCAAGCTTCTTGAGAAGCATTTCGGCATAAAAGTTGTTACTCTCCCGGTTTAGTTCTTTTATAATTTTAGCCATCTCAACAGATGTGTGAGAATCAAACAGAAAAAAGGTATCCGGATTCCAGTCAAAATAGTTACTGTCGGTATATAACTGTCCACCTACTGAGATCCCGCGGTTTTCAAGGTATTTTTTAAACGTATCTATGAAATAGAGGGCCGGATCAGTTACTGACAAACTTTCTGTTTCATAATATCCCTGGGGAAGAGTACTTCTGAGAAGAATAATATTGGTGCCCAGTACTCGCCTGTACATCTCATCAAATGAAGTTCCCTGGGGCGTAATTACCTGTTCATTTACAAATTCAACATAATCCGTATTCATGGGAAACCACAGGATTTCCGGTGCGCTGCCCACAGGCCCGTCTGCAATAACCTCCAGATCTACTACATTTTCATTAAATGAGAGTGCGTTGGTTTCGGGGGCGTAATAGTATGAAAGATCATCCCACTCCCAGCCCTTTGGATATGGAATATCATCAAACAAGCCGTCGAAGCCCACAATATTTCCCTCAATAGTGGTTATTCCTATCTCCTGCAGAGCCTCCACCCATTTCTCAAAAACATAAAATGCATTCTCATTATAAAATCGTCCGCCTACAGTAGGATCGCCGTTTCCCTCAATTAAAATATCACCAATCCATCTATTCCCTTCCTGTGTTCCCCTTCCCAGTAAACGGGTTTCAAACATAAAATCAGATCCAAAATAATCGAGATAGGCAGCCGATGAGATCAGCTTAAAATTTGAAGCAGGCCTTACAAGCTGCTCACCATTCAGGTTTTCAATAATATTTCCATTACCATCTCTTACCTGTACACTCCAAAGAGCGCTCGCGCTCTGACTGTTTTCAATAAGCGTAACGATTTCCTGAGATACCTGCGATCGTACTGTATCAGCAAGGCCAAACCCTGTGATTAAAAGAGTAAATAAGATGCATCGAAGGGTCATTATGATATGCGATTATTGCCCGAAATACCGAATCTCTTCGTTATAAAACGCCTCATAAATCTGATCTGCCCCCACACATTCAGAAAGTGTCTCCCTGAAAGTATTGCTGTTCATCAGTCTTGAAATGCGGCTTAAAAGCTTTATATGAGCACTATTACTCTTTTCGGGGCCAACCAGTAAAAAAACCATTTTAACCGGTTTATTGTCGATTGAGTTAAATTCAATGGGATTTTTTAAAATTGCGAATGAAGCTAGGTTTCTATCAATTGAAGCTACTTTTCCATGTGGAATTGCAAGTTGTTTTCCCACCCCGGTCGACATAATTTTCTCTCTCTGAAAAACAGCCTCTCGTATATCTTCCAGTTGCTCTTTTGTTACCTGATCACGGAGCGAATCAACCAAAATATGAAGCAGCTCTTCTTTATTTTCTGCCTCTACTTCAGAGAGAATTGTGCTTTTTTCTAAAAGAGAGTACAAGTTCATGAAAATCAATTCTTAAAATTACAATACTTATGATATAAAATCGGAACAACAGTGGATAAAGTTAACAATCATAACGGTTAAATACCCATTCGGTTTTTTAAGAATACAGCCGGTATCTTTTCGACAATCTGCTTGCTTAAATATACGAAAGCATGTAAAGCCAATATTTTTTGACACGCCGATTTTTAGTACTTTTCATGGTTCATTTAGGTAAAAATTATGATAAAAGCTGCGTTCGTTATTTTTAAAAAAGAAGTTATGCAAGAGATGCGGACAAAGTATGCAGTGAATACACTCCTTGCCTTCACAGGATCGTCCCTGCTTCTTATTCTTTTTACGTTGCGGGCACAGGAACTCGATCCTATTCCCAAAAGCGGGCTCATATGGATTGTACTCCTGTTTGCTGCAATGTCTGGAATGATGAGATCTTTTGTTCAGGAAGCTGATAAAAAAACCTGGATTCTTCTTCGACTTCATTCTGCAGCCACCGAGGTATACACGGGTAAACTTGCATACAATTTTGTTTTTCTGCTGATTTTACACATTCTCACTTTCTTCTTTTATACCGTTATGATGGACTTATCTGTTGTTCGTCCACTCTATTTTTGGGGATCGGTACTTTTTGGTGCCGCAGGCCTTGCAGCAGTTACCACACTTACCTCGGCAATGATTGCTCAAGCTGATAAAAAAGGAGCTCTTTTTTCTGTATTATGCATACCATTGGTGGTTCCTCTTCTGTTAATACTCACAAACACAACCACAGCAGCCTTTATGGAAGGTGCTGAGAACGCTTCTGTTAATGATTTAACCGCTCTAATTGGGTATTGCGGAGTAACAATAACCACCGGAATTTTACTTTTTGATTATATCTGGGAAGAATAGAAATGATGACTGACACGATTTCTTTTGGAGACCGGCGTTTGGTGGGCCAGCAAGATTCTAAAACAAGAATTGAACGGATTTTAGCATCGGGCCGCCTGAGCCATGCATATCTTTTTACAGGACCAAAAGGATCAGGTAAAACGGCTTTCGCCCTTGCCCTTGCAGAAGTCATTAATGGAATTGATCACTACACAGATCTTAAGGGAGAGTCTTTTTCAAAAAAATCGAGCTGGTTCACACATCCTGATATTCATACGTTCATCCCAATGCCAAGCTCAGCCGACAGCGACGATTTAAAAGAGCGACTTATGCTCCTTCAAAACGATCCATACGAGATTGTTGATTTCACCCTTCGCCCGGCCCTCTCCGACCCCGATTCATCAAAGAATCTGCAGGCGTTTTATCCAATCGAGTATTTCCACGAAACGATTCGCCCTGTAACGGTTTACAAACCGAATGAAGGCCGTAAAACGGTAGTCATTATTACAGAAATTCACACCATGAGAAAAGAGGCAGCAAACGCTTTTTTAAAACTACTGGAAGAGCCTTCTGAGAACGTGGTAATCTTATTAACTTCCTCGAAACCCGACCAGCTATTGCCCACTATTATCTCTCGATGTCAGCAGATAAGGCTGCAACCTCTTTTGGAAGATGAAGTTGCACAGGGCCTGATGAAACATGACGGCCTGGACAAAAGTGATGCACATTATCTCGCGAGAGTATCGGATGGAAGTTATGCACTTGCTCGGTTTTTTGACGTTGAAAACCTTAAAAAAAGCAGGCAAGAGCTTGTTGAATATCTTCGTTATTCCTACACCCAGGATGCTGTTAAACTCGTTTCGCTGATTGATGGTTGGAACAGAAGTTTAAACAGAGAGAGTCAGATTGCACTTTGCAACACTATGGAACAGTTTCTCCGTGATATTATGATTTACAGAGAAAGTGAGAATCCGGATTTAATAACGAATGTTGACCAACTCAACGTAATCAAAAAATTCTGCCAAACCATGGCTCATGCAAAGATCGAAATAATGATTTTACACCTTCAACACTTAAAAGAGACTCTTTTCCAAAACATTCAAACCAAGCTTGTTTTTACGGTACTCTCAATGAGATTTGCCTCTTTAATGCGTGGTGAAGATCCGTATATTTCAACTGAAGATACCTGGAGACATCTTCCAGCATACACCGAAATCTAATATCATGGCCAATTCTTCACTCCCCTTTACAAAAATGCACGGAGCCGGTAACGATTTTGTGCTTATTGACAACCGCACGCTAAAACTCAGCAACAGTGAGCTTTCAGAGCTTGCCTTGTCGATGTGCGATCGTAAGTATGGAGTGGGTTCCGACGGTATAATTGCGCTGCAATTCGACGAAACAAAAAAGGCTGATCTCGTAATGATGTACAAAAACCCCGACGGAAGTGATGCCGGAATGTGTGGTAACGGTGCGCGATGTTTTGCATCCTATGCAGTTACGCTGGGCTCACCACGGAAATTCTCATTCCGGGTTCACGATAACATCTACAAGGCGAATGTGAAAAAGGATAACGTTTCCATTTCGTTTCCGTTGACAACCAAAGTCTCCGAGCAATCTGTAGCCAACGAACCCCTTTTAAATATTTATACTAATACGGAGCACATCGTTTGTCCAGTAAAAGCGGAAGAACTGCAGGAAGAGCAGATGCTTGAAAATAAAGGACGCTTTTTCAGAAGTCACTCAGCTTTTAAGCCGAAGGGAACCAACGTAAATTTTATTTCAGGAAAAGATAAAACCACTCTTTCGCTTCAAACATACGAACGGGGAGTAGAAGATCTTACCCTCGCATGCGGCACCGGGGCTATCGCTTCTGCACTTGGATGGCATTATCTACAACAGGAAAAAAGTGGTAAATTTAAATATACGATCCATGTAAAGGGTGGAGAACTCACTGTTCATTTCTCATATAGCGACAAAGAAAACACGTATAAAAATATTAAACTCGAAGGCCCCGCATCTTTTGTTTTTGAAGGACAATACTATTTTTCATGATATCAATTTGACAGGCACATCTCGTTTTATACCGATATGGATATCAGTAGTTTTATTTCTTTTGATGTTGGGCTGCAGCTCTATAAAAATAGAGAGTGGAAGAAATGGTCAGGCAACCAGCCAAAACAGTACTCCCGAAAATTTGTTCAATGTATCGGGACAAATTGTAACTGACCAGCAAATCAGGTCGGTTCAGCTATTCAAAAATAACAACCCTGATTCTCCTCCAATCATTGAGCTGAACAGCAGCGACAAACTTCATCTTCGTTTCGACTACATGGATGTTTCTTCAAAGCAGTTTGTCATCACTTTTTCCCATCATAATATTGACTGGTCTCCTTCCTCGCTTGCACCAAGTGATATAACACAGGGAATTCGGAGAATTTATATGAACACAGGCATCGTTAATAGCCATGAAAGGCCGATTTACAGGTCTTTCTCTGCTGTTTTACCAAACGAGCAGGTTACTTTTTTGAGAAGCGGCAATTATATGTTACGGGTTGAAGATGCCGATACCGGGTTCCTGGTCATGTCGCTTCCATTCTTCATATTTGAAAATGAGGGCAGTATCGAGAGTTCAGTTGAGTTTCTTCAGTCTCCAAGACAGAACTTACGTGCCCTGCACAGGCCCGTAAACCGATACAAAATACCGGAATCTGTTGAGCAACCTCAATTTGATCTGTCATTCAGGATAGCTCAAAATCGATTTTGGGGGCGTGCCAGAACTCCTTCAGAAACCGACTTTTCGAGTCCGGGATCGGTGATGTTTGAAATGGAACAGGAGCGTGCATTTATCGCAGATTACTACTTCCATCCATTATTTGCAAGTGAGTTATCATTGAGTAACCCCAGGGTTATAGATCTATTTCCGGAAGAGATACCACCCCGGATTTTGTTAGGAGACGACACCGCGAATCTGGCAAATTTATCAGGCAGAACGCTGCCAAATTCTGCCTTTGGTCTTCCTGACAGGAATAGCGATGCGGAATATCTGAATATTGTTTTTTCACTTGATACGGAAGATACCCCTGAAGCCGGGGATTCTGTCTTTCTTATTGGTGATTTTACAGGTTGGGCTTTACGCTCTGAGAACCGGCTTTCCTATAATGAGGATACCAAAAGGTGGCAAACATCAGCCATCATTAAAGAAGGAGAGTACAAATATAAATATGTGATGGTTAAGGAAAACGAGATTGACGATCTTATTTTTGATCCTCTTTTTGAGAGAACCAAACAGGAGTATTATGTGTTTGTATATCAACAAGATAAAAATGAATTTTACGACCGCTTGCTGCAGGTCAACACCGTTATAGCAGGATCCTGATCTATGCGAATTTTTAAATTTTTTGCTGTTTTCATTATAACCGCAATCATTCTATTTGGTTTTGTGGTTGGGCTGAACTGGAACTCATTTAACACTTTCTTTGATAATCGTACTGCATTAATGGAAGGTAATGAATGGGTCAGCAAGTCAACATCTCTCAAAGGGCTAAGTGAATTTATGGGGGCTAACCCCGAACATGCATCCCTGTCCAGCAGAGTTATTACTGCTCCGGATTCAGCCATCGCCTTTATGCCCGAAACCCCGAGGGTTATGGGAACCCTCCAAAATTTCTTTATTCTGGCTGCTTATGCTATTGAAATCGATGAGGGAAATGTGAGTCCGGACAGCCTGCTTTCCTGGAATGATATTTCGTTGTATCAGCTTGCAAATGTAGAAGAATCCGCCCACGATAACGCCTATGAAACGGCACTGGAGAGAGGATGGATTTCTGATGATTCTATTTCTGTAAACAACGTACTTCATCTTCTTGCAGAGACGGGTGATTTTGCTATCGCCGATTATCTATGGTGGAACATTGAACAGGAGAAATGGCCTGGCCTGTCCAGAAAGCTTAACCTCAAGGAAACGGAAATGCCATTGCCTTTTTCCGGTCTTTATCTGGCAATTTCCACTAGCATTCAGGAGAAAAATATATCTCAAATCATAAATGAGTACGAAAGTGCGGACCCTCCGGAGTGGAGAAGTAATGTAATATCCCTTTCAGAAGAGTTTATTTACAATGAACCAAAGCGCGCCGAACTCATCAATCTTTTAAACGAACATCGGTTGGGAAATACGTTTACAGAAGAGCGTGACGGGATGATTGTATTTCCAAAATCAACCTCATCCGAATTAACAGTTCTCACAGAGAAATTGGTACGGGATGATTTCATAAATGAAAACGTCAGCCGGCTTATTAAAGAGTGGATGCGATGGCCAATGGATGTACAGCGCGGAATTACTTCTGATTTTACAGATTACGGTGCCATTTATGATAACAGAATGGGACTGATGAATGGTATCAATTTTGGCACTTCCGTTTACACGGGAGATACAACTGTTCAGGTCCTGTTTCTGGATCAGCTTCCAATTGGATTCTGGTTCCACGCCTCCGGCGGACTAATGCACCAGGATTTTATGCAGCGTATGATTATTGACCCTGCCTTGATAGAGCAAATGAAAAGTGAAATTAGAAATCCTTTAGAACGATAGTTCATGAATAAATATAAATATTTGTACCTCGTGTGGCTCATCCCCATCTATTTTTTACTCCAGTTTAGCTATCAGGGAATGAATTACTACGGAATCCAGGCTACCTATGAAAATGGTAACAGCCATATTGCCAGCGTTATTGATTTCGACGTCAAGCAAATTGCTGCGCAAACTAATGGGTATGTCGTCATACGATTTACAGATCAGCAGGGAGAAACGATTCAGCAACAATTATCCCTCCCTGTGCAGTTTGCCCAGGTTATTATGGATTCGGAGCTCATACCTCTGCGCTATGATCCCTCATCATTCAGGCCCATCGTTCTTATTCCTGTTTATGAGCTGCAAAAAGATGTACTGCTTGTAAACATTGCAGTCTCCTTGATTGGCCTTGTTGCTACGGTGATTCTATCTTTTTATGTATCAAGATTTGCAAACCGCAAAATAAGAAATGGAGATGAACGGGTTGAGTACGAACGAGTTGACAGTGATGAAGTAATTATTGCAGAGCAATAGTACTACGTGAGCTGTCTCAGATCATGTAGGATCCACCATTGATATGAAAGGTTGAGCCGCTCATATGCTTCACTTTTCCCTGACATAGAAACGCAACCATTTCGGCCACATCATCGGGTTTGGTAATACTGTCGAAAGCAGAGTCCCGGGTTAGGTACTCCTCACCGTACACCGATACTGAATCACGAGCCATATCAGTGTCAATAAATCCGGGGGCAATTGAATATGCATAGATCCCTTTTTTACTATAATCCCGAGCAACTGATTTTATAAATGCTACCATTCCGGCTTTCGAGGCTGCATAAGCTGCATACTCCTGAGTATCTCCTCTGTAAGCCGCTCTTGAAGCAACATTTATCAGAATACCTTCTGTATTATTTTTTTGATGTGCGTTGATAAACCATTTCGACAGAAGTGATGATGAGCGCAGGTTTACCTGCAGCGTTTTGTCCCATGCATCCAGCCAGTTCTCATCATTTGATTCAATAGATGAATCTATGAATATTCCGGCGTTATTGATGAGTATATCCGGCGTTTTATTGAAAAGCAGTGGTTTGAGTGATTCGTTTATTTCACTCTCTTTTTCCAGGTCGACATGGAGGCCTGTAAATTGACCGGTCTGGAACAGATCATCTGAAAAAATAGTGGTTCGTGCGGTGCCGGTTACGCGAACCTTATCCCTGAGGAGTACTTTCGTGATGGCGTAACCAATGCCGCGGGTAGCGCCGGTAACTAAAGCATTTTTCATGTTTTTGAACGTTTCTGCTTATAAACCGGCACGTTTGAACAGGCTTCTCCATACATCAATTTGCTAACGTGTGGAAGCAATTTCTGTGTAGCTGTCATATAAATTTCTGCGGAGATATCCATTTTGCTGCACCCCTTCAAAAGTACAAATCGATCCCCGTATTTCTCCCAGTCTACCTGATCCAAACGCTCTTTATGCACCTTTGCTTTTACATCTTCCTGATTGCCAAAATAGACACCCTTAGTGTTTTCACTGGCATGCTGAACAACGAGCATATAGGCCCATTTTGGGATAATAGCGTCTGTAGAACAGAATACGGCAAGATATTCTCCCTTGTACTGCTCCCAATTATGATTATCCAGGTTGTCTCTGAACTCTTTCTCCTTCAGAATAAGCCCCTGAAAAAGATATTCGCTCAAATCAAATTCTTTCACTGATACATCGGAAAGCAGTTTTTCAAGATCGATAGTTTCGAGCTTCGACTGCTTTATCTTGTTAACAATTTCGGCCATCTTTTGTAATTAAACTGAACTACAGAGAGTTAATGGGGTTGATCAAAATTTTATCAAAGAGAAAAAGACTCACCACAAGAGCAGCTTCTTGAAGCATTGGGGTTCTTAAAGTGAAATCCCTGGCCGGTCAGACCATCCGTATACTCCAGCTCTGTTCCCGCGAGGTAGAGAAAACTTCGCATATCCACGACCAGCTTAATTCCGTGATCTTCAAACTGCTTGTCGGATTCATCCGGCTTTTTATCCGAATCAAATTCCAGGTTGTATGTTAATCCGCTGCAGCCTCCGCTCACTACGGAAACACGAAGTGGGGTGTCGGATGAAATATTTTTCTCCGATCTTATTTCGGCAATTCTTCTGGCCGCTTTATCACTGATATGTAATGACATAACTGCTGATCATTTAAATTCTTGGAATCAGAATATGAGTGCTGTTAAACAGAAATCACCTGAATTTCAGGGTCTATACGTTTCACCATGCTTTCAATGGCATAGAGTGTACCGGATGTTGCTGTTGGGCAAGTACCGCAAGCTCCCTGATAGTGTACTTTTAAACGGTTCCCATCGAGTCCAAGAATCTTAAGACCTCCACCATCAGCAAGAAGGTACGGGCGAACCTGTTCATCAAGCATCTGATTGATTTGTACAAGTCTTGGATCGTCAGACTCCTGAACTTCCTTTGTTGCGTGCACTTCGCTGTCTTCCTGAACATCGAGCTGAGGCTTCGCCTGGCGAATAGGAGGCGCAAGTTTTCTTAATAGCTCTGACCAAACCGCATTACCATCCTGCGTAACCGTAATATATTTATCTACATAGTATACATTTATAACATGTTCTATCTCAAACAGAGCTGTAGCAAGCTCATCCCCTTCAGCTTCAGCTTTATTCTCAAAAGAGCGTGTGGTTCCGTTGGTTAGCGGTTCAGCTAACACAAACCGCATTGCATCGGGATTGGGTGTTCGTTCTATCTCTTTAATTTTTGGCATAGGTATGTTCCGTTCTGTTATTCAAAAAATGATTTTGCGTAGTGAATTCCGTCTACAAGACGGTCGATATCGTCTTCATTGTTGTAAAACGCAATGGATGCCCGTGATGTTGCCGGTACATTAAACCTGCGTAAAATTGGCTGTGCGCAGTGGTGTCCAGTTCGAATTGCAACCCCTTGCTTGTCTAAAATAGTACCCAGGTCGGATGCATGAATATGGTCGAAGATAAATGATATCACTGAAGCTCTATTTGCGGCATTCCCAATTATTTTCAGTCCTTCAACATCACTCAACTTCTCAACACCGTACTGAACCAGGTGGTTTTCCTGCTGTTCAATATTCCGCATACCCACCGTATTCAGGTACTCAATAGCACTTCCATAACCAACGGCTGCCGCTATTGGGGGTGTACCAGCTTCAAATCGAAAAGGAGGAATATTAAACGTTGTTTTTTCAAAGCTTACTTTGTCGATCATATCGCCTCCTCCTCGGTATGGAGGCATGCTTTCGAGAAGCCGTTTTTTCCCATACAGAATGCCAAAACCGGTTGGCCCACACATTTTATGAGCAGAAAATGCATAAAAATCGGCATCCAGTTTCTGCATATCAACCTGTAGATGTGGTATAGCCTGTGCTCCGTCAATAAGTGTAACTGCACCAGCGTCGTGGGCAAGATCAATAATTTCTTTGACTGGATTAATTGTGCCGAGAGCATTTGATACATGGATAACCGCAACAATTTTGGTTTTTTTACCCAAAAGACGTTTATAAGCTTCCATATCAAGATCCCCGCTGTCTAAAACAGGAATCACCTTTATTTCTGCACCCGTTTTTTCAGCAATCATTTGCCAGGGTACGATATTCGCATGATGCTCCATTTCAGAAAGAATGATCTCATCACCTGCATTCAGATTGTGGAGTCCGTATGAGTTCGCTACAAGATTGATTGAATCCGTTGTGCCTGTAGTAAATACCACTTCGTGGCTGCTTGCCGCATTTATAAATTGCTGAACAAGTTTACGGGTTTTCTCGAACTCATCCGTAGCCCGCTGGCTCAATGTATGTATTCCCCGGTGTACATTGGCATGTTCCCGGGTGTGATAATGATGAATACGGTCCGCAACGATTTCAGGCATCTGGCTCGACGCAGCATTGTCCAGATAGACAAGTGGCTTGTCGTTTATTTTCTGATGAAGAACCGGAAAATGCTTTCGGATTTCATCAAAATCGATACCTGATTTTACTGCTGCGGCTGAATTCATCATGCGTTTACGGTTTCAATATTGTTGGCTTTTGTATACCTGTAAACTTCTTCTATCAGGAGTTTGTGTACGGATTCAACTTTCACATTTTCAATGGTTTCAAGCGCAAATGCATAGGTAAGAACCTCTTTTGCCTTCTCCTCAGTCATTCCCCGGCTCTGCAGGTAAAACACCTCTTCAGGGTCCAGCTGTCCGATAGTTGCTCCGTGCGAACAGAGCACATCATCAGCAAAAATTTCCAGCTGAGGTTTTGTATTTACAAGACCATCATCCGATAAAAGAAGATTTCTGTTTTCCTGAAATGAGTCGATCTTTTGAGCATCTCTTCTAACAAAAATTTTACCGTTAAAAATGCTGTGTGCTTTTCCGTTTACAACAACTTTATGCAGCTGGTGACTATTTCCGTGTGAGAAACGGTGATCCAAAACAGAGTGCGTATCCGCTACCTGTTCTCCATCGATAAGCACAAGACCATCGAGTGTAAAGTTTACCTCTTCGGCTTCCTGTACAACCCGTGGTTCATTTCTGGATATTTTGCCACCCAGCGTAATAGTGTATGAGTGATACTCAGAATTTTTCTCCACATATGCGATTGGCCGGGCAACATGAAATGCATTTTCACTGTCGCGCTGCAGACGTACGTGGTGTATATGGGCTCCCTGCTTCACCTTCACTTCAGAAACGGGTACCGTCATGTATGTATTTGCAGACAATCCCACATGATCTTCAACAATCGTTAAATCTGAGTTTTCTTCTGCAACTACAAGAATTCTTGGAGTTGCAATGTATGGTTTTGCAGAATCTGTATAGAGATTCAAAATCTGGATAGGTGCTTCTGCTTTAGCGCCTTCTTCAAGGTGAATAAAAGCACCATCGTTTAACATCACGCCATTGAACTCAGTAAATATATCATCCTCATAGTTTACCAGCTTATTCAGGTACTCTTCAACCGAAGGATTGTCGGCATAATCTGAAAGATTACCCACTGTTACACCTTTCCCCAGTCCGCCAATAGATGAGAGTTTCTTACTGTAAACTCCGTTTACAAAAACCAATCGGCTTCTGTCGGATTCGGGGATAAAGTAGTTCTCAGCATTTGTAGCGGGCAGTACTCCGGCTTCATCAGCAGGGAAAAAATCTGTGCGGGTTATGGGGCGAAGATCCAAAAACCTCCAGTCCTCAAGACGGCTGTGCGGAAATGCAATGCTATTCAACTTCTTGAGGCTATCCTCTCGAATTGAATTCCAGGTGCTGTTTCCACTTTCCGGGGCATGTTTTGCGAGCGAATGCAACATCGATGACTCCGTTTTATTTGAAAGTGTCATTATTTAGCCTCTCCGTTTACCATTGCATGATTTTGCAGCCAGTCGTACCCTTTCTCTTCTAATTCAAGAGCGAGTTCCTTACCACCTGACTTCACAATTTTTCCACCCAGCATTACATGTACTTTATCAGGCACGATGTAGTTCAATAGCCGCTGGTAGTGAGTTATCAGCACAACGGCATCATCATCCCCATGAAGTTTGTTTATACCGTCTGAAACGACTCTGAGGGCATCAATATCCAGGCCTGAATCCGTTTCATCCAAAAGAGCGAGAGCCGGCTCGAGTACGGCCATTTGAAAAATTTCATTTTTCTTTTTCTCACCGCCCGAAAAACCTGTATTCACGCTCCGGTTTAAGAAATCGGGATTCATTTCAACAAGATCGAGCTTGCCGCGTACATAATCTTCAAACTCAAGCGGATCGAGCTCTTCACGTCCGCGTGAGGCCGCAATCGTGTTGTATGATTCTCTGAGAAGCGTATTATTTGTAACTCCGGGTACTTCAACAGGATACTGAAAAGCCAGAAACACGCCTGCATGCGCTCTTTCGTCGGGGTCGAGTTCCAATATGCTTTCACCGTTAAAAAGGATATCACCTTTGGTTACCTCGTATTCCGGGTGACCCGCAATTACCTTGGCCAGCGTACTTTTACCGCTTCCATTGGGTCCCATTATTGCGTGAATATCACCTTTTTCAACAGTGAGGTTCACTCCTTTTAAAATTTCAATTCCCTCACCTTCTACTTCACAATGCAGATCTTTAAGTTCTAATACCATTTTTATAGGTCGTTATATTATGTTAGTTATTAATCTTTTCTGAGTCGTAATTATCCTACGCTGCCTTCGAGCTTAATCCCGAGAAGTTTATTGGCCTCTACAGCAAATTCCATCGGCAACTCTTTCAATACTTCCTTGCAAAATCCATTCACAATCAAAGAGATAGCGTCGTCTTCGCTTAAGCCTCGTTGCTGCAGATAAAATATCTGGTCTTCACCCACACGCGATGTAGTTGCCTCATGTTCTACCTGTCCGGTAGGATTGGCTGATTCGATGTATGGAAACGTGTGTGCACCACATGTCTGGCCAATCAGCATAGAATCGCATTGAGAATAATTTCTCGCTTTATCCGCTTTTTTGCTGAATTTCACCTGGCCGCGATAACTATTATTGGAGTTACCGGCTGAAATTCCTTTTGAAATGATAGTGCTCTTGGTGTTTTTGCCAAGATGAATCATTTTGGTGCCGGTATCGGCCTGCTGGCGCTTGTTGGTAACGGCCACTGAATAAAATTCCCCAACCGAATTATCGCCCTGAAGAATCACGCTTGGGTATTTCAGCGTTACGGCTGAGCCTGTTTCAAGCTGAGTCCAGGATATCTTAGAGTTGTTGCCACGGCATGCTCCGCGCTTGGTAACAAAATTATAGATACCACCTTTGCCATCCTCGTCGCCGGAGTACCAGTTTTGGATGGTTGAGTATTTGATTTCTGCATTTTCCATAGCTACGAGTTCTACGACTGCAGCGTGCAGTTGGTGCTCATCGTACATGGGTGCCGTACACCCTTCCAGATAGCTTACTTCACTATTGTCTTCAGCAATGATCAGCGTTCTCTCAAACTGACCTGAGTTCATATTGTTGATTCTGAAGTAGGTAGAAAGCTCCATCGGGCAAATCGTATCTTTTGGAACGTAGCAGAATGAGCCATCAGAGAAAACAGCAGAGTTCAGTGCAGCGTAGAAATTGTCGCGTACCGGCACCACCGAGCCCATATATTTCTTAACGAGTTCCGGATAATCCTTAACTGCCTCAGAAATAGAACAGAATATAACGCCCGCCTCTGCAAGTTTTTCTTTAAACGATGTGAAAATAGAAACGCTGTCAAAAACAGCATCTACAGCCACCCCTGAAAGCATCTTTTGTTCATCGAGCGGTATTCCAAGCTTTTCGTAAGTCTCCCGAATATTCGGGTCTACCTCATCCAGAGAATTTAATTTCGGTTTGCTCTTGGGAGCCGAATAGTACTGAAGCGTGTCGAATTTTGGTTTTTCATAGGTAGCATTAAACCAATCAGGCTCTTCCATCTCTTTCCATGCACGGTAAGCCTTTAACCTGAACTCAGTCATCCATTCAGGTTCTTCTTTACGTTCGGATATCAATCTTACAATATCCTCGTTAAGACCGCTTGGAAAATCTTCATATTCAACATCGGTGGTGAAGCCGTATTTATACTCTTCACCAATCATCGATTCGAGAGCCTTTGTTTCACTCATGGGTGGTTGTTTTTCTTTTATTCTTAACTAATTTGTTTTGAAACA
>DATGBT010000037.1:0-16611 GCA_035312505.1 Balneolaceae bacterium
AGCGTGTTTAAGTAACAGAACGGTAAATTTTGAGTCAGAAAAACTCTAAAGAAGCCGTTGATTCAGTATTGATTCGACGGCTTTATCATTTTTTTAAACCCTATCGCTGGTGGGCGGTATTTGCCATAGTGCTTACGTTAACGGCGGCATTTCTGGGAACTATCCGGCCAAAGCTAACACAGGTTGCAGTAGACGATCATATCGCTGTAGGCGATGTCGAAGGGCTGCTCTGGATTGTCTTTCTTCTCGGACTGGCGCTTGTTGGTGAGTTTGTTGTATTGATTTTAAATACCTACATCACAAGATGGTTTGGACAGGGCGTGCTGTATAGTATGCGAAATGCAGTATTCAATAAGATACAGACACTGCACGTTCAGTTTTTTGATAAGAATCCAATCGGAAGGCTAATCACGCGAACTACCAGTGATATCGAGGCATTAAGTGAGCTTCTCTCTGATGGGATTGTGAATATGATTGGAGATCTGTTCAGGATTTTCTTCATTCTCTATTTTATGCTGATGATGAGTTGGGAGCTGACCATCATAGCCATTCTGGTTCTTCCAATTCTATTCTATTCCACCTTTTGGTTCAAGGGAAAAGTACGTGTGGCTTTTCTGAACGTAAGAGACCAGATTGCCCGCCTGAACTCTTTTGTTCAGGAGCATATTAACGGGATGTCTGTTGTTCAGCTATTTAACAGGGAAGAGAAAGAAAAGCAAAAATTCCAATCCATCAATGAGAACCATAAAAGTGCCCACATTGATACGATTTTCTACTTCTCGATATTTTGGCCCGCAGTTGAGGTACTTGCTAGCTTTGCGATGGCTCTCGTGGTTTGGTATGGCGGAGCACGTGCCTTAATGGATCAGGTTACATTTGGTGTGCTTCTTGCATTTATCCAGTACGTGCGGCAGTTTTTTAATCCCATTCGCGGACTCTCAGAAAAGTATAATACACTGCAGTCGGCTCTGGCGTCGTCCGAGCGCATTTTTGATGTGCTGGATACGGAAAAACAGGTTTCGGAGACAAAAAATCCGATTAAGCCCAAAAATGTTAATGGCCATATTGAGTTTAAGAATGTTCGATTCAGATACAATCCCGATGAGGAAATCATTATCGACGATATCTCTTTTGAAGCACAGCCCGGTGAGCAGTTAGCCATTGTCGGCGCAACAGGCGCAGGTAAATCCACGATTATCAATCTTCTGCTGCGCTATTACGACATTCAGGAAGGCGATATTTTAATGGATGGAATCAATATAAAAGAAATGTCGCTGCATGAGCTACGCTCTCATTTCGGACTTGTTCTCCAGGACAATGCACTGTTCTCGGGCACGGTACTTGATAATATCACGCTTGGAAATAAAAATATAAGCAGGGAGCAGGTTATTAAAGCAGCAAAAGAGGTGGAGGCTCACCAGTTTATTAAAAAGCTGCCGGGAACATACGACTATAAACTACGTGAGAGGGGAGCCTCATTATCCATGGGGCAGAGACAACTTATTTGTTTTGTAAGGGCTATGGTTTATGATCCAAAAATCCTAATTTTAGATGAGGCAACATCCAGTGTGGATTCAGAAACCGAAGAACTGGTTGCCAAGGCCTGTGCAAGAATGATGGAGGGCCGAACCGCTATTGTTATTGCTCACAGGCTGTCAACTATTCAGGGATCTGATAATATACTGGTGATGCATAAAGGAAAAATCCGCGAATCCGGTTCACATCAGAAACTTATTGAAAGGGATGGCGGTATATATAGAAAACTGTACGAATTGCAGTATAAAGACCAGGTAGCTGAAATTGCACCTGCAGCAAAATAACAGAAATAATAATTCAAAGGAGGCCCGAAATGGCAGATTTAAAACAAACTGAAAAAGAGATAAAAGACACGTTACTACGCGAAAAAGAAGAGCTCAGAAATACTTATAACGATGTTGTAAAAAAACTGCGTACCGAAGGTGAACGTCTGCAGGGAGACATCCGCAAGGAGTATAAAAATGCTCGGAAATATGTAAAGAAAAATCCGGAAACGGGCGTGGGTGTAGCACTGGCCGGCGGTGTTTTTCTGGGAATTGTAATTGCTAATATTTTGAAAAAATAACCATCTATGGGAAGTTTGCAGCTAGATAAATTATCTGAACTCTTTGAGCGTCTGGATGCGCTCAGGGGGTATCTTTGACTACGATAAACGAAAAGTAACCATCATAGAACTTCAGGAGCAGACTCAGGACCCTGCATTCTGGAACGATCCCGCATCGGCACAAAAAGTGATGCAGGATCTCGATTTTGAAAAAGAGATCGTAGGTCGGTGGGACGAACTCAACGAACTTCGGGACAGCATTCAGGTGTATCGTCAGTTCCTGGAAGAGGGTGAACCCGTAGAGGAAGAACTCTCAGGTGAAATAAATATATTCCGCAAAAAGTTGCGGGATCTTGAACTTCAGAACATGTTAAGCGAACCGGATGATCACCGGGACGCAATTGTAACCTTTAACCCCGGTGCAGGCGGTACCGAAAGCCAGGACTGGGGAGTAATGCTGTTTCGCATGGTCTCCCGCTGGGCCGAAAAAAAGGATTACAATGTTGATATTCTGGAGTATCAGGATGGTGATGTAGCCGGATTAAAAAGTGCTACGCTTCAAATTAGCGGAAAAAACGCTTATGGATTCTTAAAGTCTGAGAGTGGTGTTCATCGTTTGGTAAGAATTTCACCATTCGACAGTAATTCACGCAGACATACTTCCTTTTGTTCTGTTTTTGTATCACCGTTAATTGACGATACCATAGAAGTGGATCTAAACAGCTCGGATATTGAATTACAGCGTTTCCACGCAAGTGGAGCAGGCGGACAGAACGTAAATAAGGTAGAAACGGGTGTGCGCCTCATCTGGACAGGAAAGCTGAGCGATGGAACTGAAGAAAGGGTCGTTGCTGAGTGTCAGCAGGAACGATCTCAGATGCAGAACAGAGAAAAAGCTCTGGTTTTGCTGAAATCAAAGGTATATGAGCTTGAAAAGAACATTAAGGAGAGAGAGCTCCAGAAAATTCAGGACTCGAAAAGCAGTAATGAGTGGGGATCTCAGATCAGGTCGTATGTTTTTCATCCCTATAATATGGTAAAAGATCACAGAACGGATCATGAAACCGGGGATGTACAGGGAGTGATGGACGGTGACCTGGATGAATTTATGAAAGCGTACCTTATGATGGGTGCCGAGGCTACATCGTAATGGTCATTGCGGGAGTCACAGGCGGAATTGGTTCCGGCAAAACAACCGTTTGTCGGGAGTGGGAAAAGCTTGGAGCTTATGTTTTTTATGCTGATGATGAAGCAAAGAAGCTGATGGTGAGCAGCAAAGATGTGGTAAACCAAATCAAAAAAACCTTTGGTGAACACTCTTATCACAAGGACGGAAGCCTCAATAAACCCCATTTAATCCGGGAAGCTTTCGATAGTGGCCGGGTAGAAGAGTTGAATAGAATTGTACACCCAGCTGTAAGAAAAGCATTTGCAAGAGCCTGCAGAAATGCAGAAAAGGATGGCTACAAAGTTGCAGTAAAAGAAGCGGCGCTTCTGCTTAATAACGGACGTCCCGGGATTCTTGACAAAGTTGTCATTGTATCCGGTGATGAAAATATTCGTTTGAAGAGAGTGATGAAACGGGATCAGTCATCATCTGCGAAAATAAAAAAAAGAATGGACCATCAGCCCGATTTTGAGAAAAAACATCACCTGGCTGATTTCATAATTTATAATAACGGCACACTTTCTGACTTGAAAAAAGAGGCAGAGAACGTATACCGCACGATTATTGAAGAAGCCAATTCGACAACCTCTGCAGTCTAAATAAATCGGATTTAAATCATTTCAGAGATGCAAAATTCAAGAAAAAGCAGCAGACTGATTACTCTGGAAGAGTATATCATTCAGTCACAAAATAAATTTCCGGGAGCAACAGGCGAACTTTCTCAGCTTTTGAGGGATATTGGACTGGCTGCAAAAATTATTTCACGCGAAGTAAATAAAGCGGGAATAACTAACCTTCTTGGAACACATGGCAGCGAAAATGTACATGGCGAAACGGTTAAAAAACTCGATATATTTGCAGATAATCAGTTGATTTCGGCCCTCGATCGCTCTCAAATTACCTGTATGGTTATATCTGAAGAGAATGATGGCGTAGTTCGCCTGAACAGCAGTGGTGGAAAATATATTGTGTATCTCGATCCTCTGGATGGTTCATCAAATATTGATGTTAATGTATCGATAGGGAGTATCTTTTCTGTTTACATGAGACAGCCTCGCTATGAAACCGATCTTGTTGAGGAAGATGCACTACAACCGGGAAATCGTCAGGTTGCTGCAGGATATGTTCTTTATGGATCGAGCACCATTATGGCATACACAACAGGTTTGGGAGTGGGGACCTTTACGCTAGACCCAAGCATTGGCGAGTTTATTTTGTCGGTAGATAACCATAGAATTCCTGAGGCGGGTGCGGTTTATAGTATCAACGAAGGGAGTTATAACTCCTGGCAGGATGGGCTCAAAAAATATATCAAGTACTGTCAGGAGCAGGATTCAGAATCAAACCGGCCCTATTCGGCTCGTTATATCGGATCAATGGTTGCAGATCTGCACAGAACGCTGATCCAGGGGGGTATTTTTATCTATCCGTCAAGCAAAAAATACCCGAACGGAAAGCTTCGGCTCATGTATGAGTGTAACCCGTTAAGCTTTATTATAGAGCAAGCTGGTGGTATGGCAACGAATGGGCACCAGCGTATTATGGATATTGTGCCCGGAGACATTCATCAAAGAACGCCGATATTTATTGGCTCAAAAGAGAATGTTCGCACTGCCCATTCATTCCTGAATGAGTCCTGACGAGTTTTATTGAGCCGTTGAACTTATATTAAATTCGACCAGATGTCCTTCTGTGATATCGTTTCTCACTGTATAACCGGCATTCACCTCGATCACATATTTAGCCGGCCTGTCAGACTCAATTGATTCCTGGCTGTAGGGAGTAGTATTTCGGTGAATTCGAACAATTTCCATATCTGAATTTACAAAAAGAATATCAAGAGAGAGTGGGGTATTGGCCATCCAAAAACTGCGGGGCCTGTTATTATCAAACAGAAAAATCATTCCTGAATCTTCGGGGAGGGTATATACGTCCATCAAACCGGCACTTCGCAGCTCATCAGTATCTGCAACTGCAGCCTCAATTTTAGAAATTACAGTTTGATCCGTTCTCAAAAACTGTACGTCTGCGGTAAATTCCAACTGCCTGTTTGACTGGGATGAGGCAGTTTTCTCTTTATCGGGTGATGAACAGGAAATCATTCCTAAGCATATCATAAATAGTAAATATCGGTACATAAAGCTTCTATTCCATGTTGAATGAACGAATTTGGTAAAGCAATTTAAAGAGCCTAAAACTACCCAAAGTATAGATGTTGCCTCTGATGAATACAAGTTATCAGAGTTGAAATTTTAGGTGTTTTAGCGTATGTTTAGAAGTCTGAGAAGTGAGTGCCGGGAGGTTCTCACTTTTTTTTATAGATACTGCTGTGAAAATATGAATCAAAACGTAATCGACGCCATTAAAAACATGTCAGAGCCTCTGATTAAAGAGGAAGGTATGTTTTTGATCGACGTTGAAATAAAACATCAAAAAATTCCTGAAGTTTGGGTGTTGGTTGATACAGTCGAAGACGGTGTAAATCTGGATGCGTGCTCAAGGATAAGTCGCAGGCTGGCCAAAACGATTGAAGATGAAAATCTTATCAGCAGTTCATACAGGCTAAATGTTTCATCACCGGGCTTGGCGAGGCCGTTGAGTGATATTCGTCAGTATAAAAAAAATATAGGAAGGCTCGCGAAAATTAAGTTTAAAAACGAGGATGAGTACGAAACCCGTGAAGGCGAAATAGCCGAAGTTGATGAGACAGTTATAACAATTGTTGACGGTGAAACCGGCGTTGATCTGGATATTCCTTTTGATGCGGTGGTTGAAACTAAAATTATTCCGAAAATTTAGTGTAAATACAAAACTGAATAGCTTCTGATGCAAAACGATATCTCAAAACAAATTATTCAATCTTTTGCTGAAATTGCGAAAGATAAAGGCATTGATAAAGATCTTCTGCTTTCTATTTTGGAAGACGTTTTCCGAACCATGATTCGTAAGAAATACGAATCAGATGAATCGTTTGAAGTGATTTTGAACGCTGACCGGGGAGAAATTCAGATCTTGCATATCAGGGAAGTTGTACCGGAAGATGAGTTAACAGACCCCGTTACCGAGATTTCACTAAAAGAAGCCCAAAGTCATGATCCCGATCTTGAGCTGTATGATGAATATGCTCAGGAGATATCGATTGCAGATTTTGGACGACGTGCTGTTTCAATGGCTCGCCAGCAGCTTGCTCAGCGCATCAGAGAAATTGAAAAGGATAATATTTTTGAAGACTACTCCGATCGCGTTGGAGAAATCGTTCTCGGTGATGTATACCAGGTCCGTAATAACAAAGATATTCTTGTTAACCATAATGGTGTTGAGCTTCTGCTCCCGAAAAACGAACAGATCTATAAAGATCGATACAGAAAAGGGGATACCATTCGCGCTGTTGTTGTTGAAGTAAAACGACTGGGCGGAAATCCTACTGTAATTATTTCCAGAACATCGCCTCTCTTTCTTGAGCGCCTGTTCGAAAATGAAATCCCTGAGGTTTTTGACGGTATTATTGAGCTCAAAAGAATTGCACGAGAACCCGGCGACAGGTCAAAGGTTGCTGTTGTTTCGTATGATGAGCGCGTAGATCCCGTTGGTGCTTGTGTAGGAATGAAAGGAATTCGGATCCACGCTGTTGTTCGCGAACTGCAGAATGAGAATATCGACGTGATAAACTACAGTGATGACAAGATTGAGTTTATAAAACGGGCCCTTCAACCTGCAAAAGTATTGAAAGTAGAGCTTACCGAAGATGGTGAGCGTGCCAGTGTTCTTGTGCCGGCAGATGAAGTTTCCAAAGCGATTGGTAAAGGCGGTGTAAATATACGCCTGGCTTCAAAACTGGTTGGGCTGGAAATTGATGTGTTCCGTGAAGTAGAAGAAGAAGACGATATCGATCTGGACGAATTTGTGATCGATTTTGGTGAAGATACCGTTCAGTTACTGAAAGAGATTGGGTGCGACAGTGCACGTGCCGTTCTTGAACTGGATGAGGATGAAATCATTCGGAGAACCGATGGTAAGATTACCCGCGAGGAAGCGGAGAAAATTATTGATATCATCGCCTACGAATTTGAGGACGAAGAAGATTGATCGTACCTTATACCTGGCTGTAAAGCTAATTTTTATTTGACTAAACTGACGTAAGTAACCTATATGACGAACGAAAAACCAAAAAAGCTATTTAAAGTTGCATCAGAATTTAATGTAGCTACCCAATCCATTGTTGATACATTGGATGAACATGGTTTTGAAATTGCCAACAGACCAAACACTAAAATTACGCCCGAGATGTACGAGGCGTTGGATTCTGTATATGGCGATGATAAAGAACGCAGCAGAGAGCACGAAAAAGCGAGAGAGGAGTACGAGAATCGCCGTAATCAGATCATGTCAAATAAAAACGAGAGTGTTACTCTTGATAATTTTCTTGAGCCGATTGACGATCTGGAACCCGAAGATGAGCTGGAACCGGAACCCGAGCCGCTTCCCATAGAACCGAAGGAAGAAGAACCTTCTGAAGAGCCAGAGCCAGAGCCAGAAAAGGCAGATAGTACCGAATCTGAAGAAGAAGCTGAAGAACCGGCGGCTGAAAAAGAGATGGTGAAGGCCCAGGCTAAAGATGAAGAAGAATCAGAACCTCAGCCTGAGAAAGAGGCAGAAACAGAACAAAAAGAAGAGGAAGAGCCGGAACCCGAAGCAGCTGATGCAGATGAAGAAGAGGAAGATGAGGAAGATGAGGCTGATGAAGAGGCTGATGAAGAGGCTGAGGAAGACTTAGATGAAGAAGAAGTTTCTGATGAGGACGAAGACGATGATGAGGAGGAAGATGAAGATGAAGAGGAAGACGATGATGATGTTGAGGAGGATGAAGATGAGGAAGAAGACGAAGATGATTTAGAAGAAGATTCTGCCGAAAAAGGAAAAGATTCGGAAGAGGATGAAAATATTGTAAGAGGAAAAGCGGGACGCCTTAGCGGAACGAAAGTTCTTGGGAAAGTTGAATTTTCAAGAGATACCAGAAAAACAAAGAAAACCAGGAAACGACGTAAAGACAGACCCGATTCTGAAGAGGATATTTCCAGAAAAAGCCGTAAAAAAGCGAAAGCCAAAGAAGATAAACCGGCCAAGAAAACCACAAAGAAGAAAAAGGCGAAGAGAAGCACCCAAATTGACGAAGAAGATGTAGAGAAAAAAATGCGCGAAACCATGCAGCGCATTCAGGGGGGCTCAACTGTTGGAAGCAAACGTTCCAAGCGCAGAAGGCAGAGAAAAGAAGAGAGAGAGGAGGAGCGTGCACTTCAAAGTGAAATGGAGGAGATTGAAAATAGTATTCTTGAAGTCACAGAATTTATAACCGTTAGCGACCTTGCCGATCTGCTCGAAGTAAAAGCCACAGACGTAATCACCACATGTATGAACCTTGGCATGATGGTTTCGATTAACCAACGGCTCGATGCATCAACGATTGAGCTTGTAGCTGCTGAGTACGACTATGATGTAGAGTTTGTTGATGCCGAAGAAATAATTGAAGAGGAGTTCGGTCTTGAAGAGGATGACCCAGAAGATCTCGAACCCCGTGCGCCCATCATTACCGTAATGGGACACGTTGATCACGGAAAAACCTCACTTTTGGATTATATAAGAAAAGCCAAAGTTGCGGCCGGTGAAGCTGGTGGAATTACGCAGCATGTGGGTGCCTACGAAGTAAAAACCGAGGATGATAAGAGAATTACCTTCCTTGATACTCCTGGTCACGAAGCTTTTACCGCGATGAGGAGCCGTGGTGCGCAGGCAACTGATATTGTAATTCTGGTTGTTGCTGCCGATGATTCTGTTATGCCGCAAACCATCGAGGCTATTAATCACGCCAAAGCGGGTGATGTGCCTATTGTTGTGGCCATAAACAAAATGGATAAAGAAGGTGTAAATCCCGATAAGATTAAACAACAGCTTTCTGAACATGGTGTTATCGTTGAAGAATACGGTGGAACTAATCAGGTTGCAGAAGTATCTGCGCACACAGGTCAGGGAATTGATGAACTCCTCGAAAAAGTATTGATCGAAGCCGAATTGATGGAGCTTAAAGCTAATCCGAATCGTCTCGCTCAGGGAATTGTGCTTGAATCCAGGGTAGATAAAGGGAAAGGTACCGTTGCCAATATACTTGTTCAGAACGGAACGCTTAAAATTGGTGACCCTTTTGTAGCAGGTTCTGTCTTTGGCCGCGTACGTGCCATGGAAAATGAACACGGAACCCGACTGAAAGAAGCTGGTCCGTCAGTTCCTGTACAGCTTACAGGTTTTGGAGATACACCACAGGCCGGCGACCGGCTCATTGTTGCCAGCGATGATAAAACAGCTAAGGATGTAGCCAATCAACGACAGCAAATTCGGCGGGAACAGTCACTCAGAAATGTAAAACACCTTACGCTTGACGATCTATCAAGACGAATGGCTCTGGGAGAAGTATCTGAGCTTAATATTATTATTAAAGCCGACGTTGATGGTTCAATCGAAGCACTATCCGGCGCTTTACAAAAACTAAGCACGGAAGAAGTTTCTGTGAACATTATTCATACAGGCTCTGGTGCTATAACAGAATCTGATGTGCTCCTTGCCTCTGCGTCTAATGCAATAATTATTGGCTTCCAGGTTCGTCCATCAGCAGGTGCAAGGAAACTTGCAGAAAACGAAAGTATTGATGTTCGGCTCTTTAGTGTTATTTATGATGCGGTTGATGCCGTGCATGATGCACTTGAAGGAATGTTAAGTCCTGAAATAAAAGAAGAGATGAAAGGGCTGGTAACCGTTCGGGAAGTCTTTAAGATTTCTAAGGTCGGTACCATTGCCGGATGCTACGTTACCGAGGGCAAAATTAATAGAAACAATCCAATCAGGATTATTCGTGATGGAGTTGTGATTTATGATGGCGAAATCGACTCACTCAAACGCTTCAAAGATGATGTTAAAGAAGTTCAGGCCGGCTATGAATGCGGTATCAGTATTGTGAACTTTAACGATATCAAAGAAGGCGATGAGTTTGAAAGTTACGAGATCACTGAACAGAAGCGAAAACTTGAAGACGCTCAATAGATAACCCCAAACATGTAACCTGTTTGTTTGGCTTACGCTTTTTTTAAAAACTAAGGAGGTAAAATGAGTATTCGCACGAAGAAACTGGCATCCGTGATAAAAAAAGATGTTGGAGAGATTCTCCAAAAAGATTACCAGGTAGCGAATACTTTTATCACGGTTACGCAGGTTCGGGTTACTGATGATCTCTCCATTGCCAAGATTTACCTAAGTGTATTTTCACCTGGCAGAGACGTAAAACCCATCTTCGAGGCGATTGATCAGAGCCAGGATGAAATACGCTACAAACTGGCTTCCAAAATCAGAAATCAGGTACGACGAATCCCCGAGCTCCTTTTTTATCATGATGATACAGCTGAATATGTTAATAAAATTGAGGGCCTTTTTTCAAAAGTCCGTGATGATCGTGAAGATTCTGATGACGTTCACGATAGCAACCCATCATAACATGATAGCGTAAGGTTCAATTAATTCTTTCCTGTCTATGGCTGCCGGTAAATATTTGATCGAAGATTTCCCTGTAATTGGTAAGAATAATGATCAACAAACGGGAAATCATCTATTTAATCCGGGTGCCATAATATTAATGGATAAACCTATAAGCTGGAGCAGCTTTGACGTTGTTAAATATGTAAGAAGCAGGGTTCCTGTTAAAAAGGTTGGTCATGCCGGTACTCTCGATCCACTTGCTACCGGACTATTAATCTGCTGTTGTGGAAAGGCAACAAAAACCATATCTCAGTTTCACCAGCTACAAAAAGTGTACTCTGCAACGATCAGATTCGGAGCTTCAACTCCAAGTTATGATGCAGCAACAGAAGCAGATGAAAAAGCAGAGTGGAAGCATATTAATGAAAATGAAATGCGAGAGATTCTGGAGAGTCAATTTACCGGTAACATTATGCAAAAACCTCCAATCTATTCTGCTCTTCGGGTAAACGGTAAAAGGCTATATAAATATGCTAGAAAAGGACAGAAGGTTGAAATTGCAGAACGTCCCGTAACTATTTACGATATTCAGATTGATTCTTTTAATTTACCAGAAGTGAAATTGACAATAACATGCGGTAAAGGAACATACATTCGCTCTCTTGCTCATGATCTCGGACTGGCAATGGATAGCCGGGCACATTTGTCTGATCTGCGACGGACAAAAACCGGAACCTATGGCGTTGAGAATGCTTTTACCCCGGAAGAAATAGATGATTATTTGAGTGAGGATAACAGATGACAAAAAAAGTTTTGCTTGACGATGTAAAGCGTGACGATAACACTGTTTTGACGGTAGGTACTTTTGATGGTGTTCACGCAGGTCATAAAGTTTTGATAAATCGGGTGCTTTCTATTGCCGATAAGAAAAAAGCCAGGAGTGTTATTGTGACATTCGATCCACATCCAAGGGAAATTATAAACCCCGGTGATTCCGGAATAAAACTTCTCAGTACATTGGATGAACGAAGAGAACTATTGGAAGATATTGGTATTGATGAGATGATCGTTGTTCCTTTTGACAGAGATTTCTCCCTGTTAACATCCGAAGAATTTGTACATAACATCATCTGGAAGAAAGTAGGGGTTTCTCATTTTGTAATCGGTTACGATCATCAATTTGGAAGAAACAGAGAAGGAACAATTGAAACTGTACAGCGCCTGGGAAGAGAGCTTGGTTTTACGGCCGAGATAGTATCAAAGCAAGAAGTTGGTAATAAAACTGTTAGCAGTACAGCTATTCGCAATGCGATACAGCGGGATGGAGATATGAAACAGGCCGCTTCATTTCTTGAGCGATATTATATTTTGAATGGTACAGTTGTACACGGAGATAAAAGAGGACACAAAATAGGGTATCCAACTGCAAACATTCAGACAGATCATAAAAATAAGATCGTGCCCAAAAATGGAGTTTATGCCGTTTGGGTTCGCGTGGAAGGAGAGTATCATGGCGCTATGCTGAATATAGGGGTTCGCCCCACATTCAAAGGGGAGGAAACACGTATTGAAGCCTTTATTTTTGATTTTGATGGGGACCTATATGGAAAGCCTATTCAGGTTCAGTTCGCTGAGAGGATCCGTGATGAAATTGCGTTTTCATCTGTAGAGCAGTTAAAACGGCAGCTTGGAGAAGATCAGACAGAAGCGAAAAGGATCTTAAAGAAGCACACACCAAACATTGCAAAACAATCTAATTAAGTGTATTTTTAAAAGCTATAATCGACAAATTGAATCACGTACAATAGAAAATGAGTGTAACACAAGAAAAAAAGAAAGAATTAATTGAACAATATGGCGGCGACAGCGAAAATACAGGGTCTGTAGAGGCCCAGATCGCCATTTTAACGGCAAGGATTAATGATCTTACAAATCACCTGGGTGAAAATAAACAAGATCACTCTTCCCGACGTGGCCTACTGAAAATGGTAGGTAAAAGAAGAAGATTACTCAATTACTACAAAGAGAATGATATTGTAAAATATCGCGAGCTTATTAAAGATCTCGGTATTCGAAAATAAGCAATTCATTGGGCACGTATTAGCGTGCCTTTTTTTTATCTGTAAATATTTATTAGCATATCCCTTGCAGATAGTAATACTAGACGACTTACGACGAAATAATAAGACAGAAATATATTTATGAAAGCAGAATTTAAAAGCGTAGAATTTGCGCCCGGAAAAACAATTTCCGTTGAAACAGGACGAATTGCTAAACAAGCTGACGGAGCCGTAATGGTTCGCATGGGCGATACCATGGTACTTTGTACAGTAGTGAGTGCAAAGGAAGCGAAACCGGGACAGGACTTTTTTCCCCTGGTTGTTGATTTGAGAGAAAGTTTTACCGCCGGTGGTAAATTTCCAGGTGGATTTCTAAAACGTGAGGGTCGACCCTCTGATGGTGAAACACTTGCCAGCAGATTAATTGACAGAAGCCTGCGTCCCCTGTTTCCCAAAGGGTATTACAACGATACACAGGTTATTTGCCAGGTATATTCATCAGACGGGCAGCATGAGGCAGACGTACTGGGGGCTGTAGGAGCATCAGCAGCAATCCATGTTTCCGACATTCCTTATGATGGCCCAATGGCACAGGTTAAAGTTGGCCGTGTAAATGGTGAATTTGTAATTAATCCAACCATTGATGAGCTGAAAGAGAGCGACATGGATTTGATTGTTGCAGGTACTGCCGAGAGCGTTATTATGATTGAAGGCGAAATGAAAGAGGCTAGCGAGGCTGAAATGCTCGAAGCCATAAAAGAAGGCCATAAATCTATTGTAAAGCTTTGCGAATTTCAGGAAGAGCTTAGAAAAGAGTACGGCGTTGAAAAACGTGAATTTACTCCTGAAGAGAAAAATGAAGATCTCGAAAATCTCGTTGCAGAAAAAGTTGGAAACAGGCTTAAAGAGATTGTTGGCACCGGTCTTGGAAAAGAAGAGTACAACGGCCAGCTTAAAGAGCTGAAAAATGAGATTGTTGAAGAAATTACCTCAGTAGAAGAGTACGAGGAAGCAGGTTCTGAAGTATCATCCATTTTTGGCAACATGGAAAAAGATGAGCTTCGGTCAATGATCCTTGAGAAGAAGCGACGCATTGACGGACGTTCTCCTGAGGACATCCGGGATATATGGACTGAAGTTGGTTATTTGCCCAGAGCTCATGGTTCATCTGTCTTTACAAGAGGCGAAACACAGGCAATCGTTTCAGTTACCCTTGGAACAAAAAGAGACGCTCAGTCTGTGGATACTCTCTTTTATGAAGAAGATAAAACATTTATGCTGCACTACAATTTCCCACCATACTGTGTAGGTGAGGCAGGGTTTATGAGAGGTCCCGGTCGACGCGAAATCGGACATGGGCATCTTGCAGAAAGAGCCCTTAAAATGGTTCTGCCAAAATTTGAAGATTTTGGATATGTGGTACGAGTTCGCTCCGATATTACCGAATCTAACGGCTCTTCCTCGATGGCTTCTGTTTGTGGTGGTTCTATGGCGATGATGGATGCCGGTGTGCCGGTTCCCAAACCCGTAGCAGGTATTGCGATGGGAATGATTGTTGGTGAAAACAACACTGTGGTTCTTTCAGATATCCGTGGTGAAGAAGATTTCATGGGCGACATGGATTTCAAAACTGCCGGAACAGCAGATGGCATTACCGCAACTCAAATGGATATGAAAGTTCAGGGAATCAGCTTCGAAATCATCGAGGAAGCCCTTAAGCAGGCTCACTCGGGAAGAATGCATATTCTTGAAAAAATGGCAGAGACTATCTCCAAGCCAAAAGAAAATATTTCAGAGTTTGCTCCACAGTTCATAAACATGACGATTGATGGTGACAGTATTGGCGCCGTGATTGGCCCTGGTGGTAAAGTGATTCAAACTCTTCAAAAAGAAACAGATACTGAAATCTGGATCGAAGAAGATGAAGAGGGTAAAGGTCAGATTACAATTAGTGCCGACAGCCTTGACAAGGCAGAGGCGGCTAAGAAACGTATTCAAGCTGTTGCTGGTCAGCTCGACGAAGGAGCAACCTACAAAGGCACCGTTAAGGCTGTGAAAGAGTATGGAGCATTTGTTGAAATTGTACCCGGCAAAGAGGGTCTCCTTCATATCTCTGAGCTTGAGCACGGACATGTGAAAAAAGTGGAAGACGTACTCAATGTCGGAGACGAAGTGGAAGTGAAACTTTTGAAGGTTGAGCACGGCGGCAAACTTCGCCTTTCAAGAAAGGCTCTGCTTCCAAAAGAAGACTAAAGAAAACAACGTGCAATATTTTTATGAAAGCAGTCTCATTTTTTGGGGCTGCTTTTTTTATTTCACATTGAAAATGAGCGCAACATGTGTGTAAAGAATTTTATTTATTGAATTATACCTTTACCTATGACTTTCAGTTAAAGAGGAGCTGATTTGGAACAGGTGTGCCTGAAACATCGTAATTTTGTTTTATGAACAGCAGATACATTGTTTTTTTCATCATTTCGGCGATTGTTGCGTTTTTGTTTTCCGGTAGCGTTTATGCTCAAAAAAATCCGGATCCACGAGGTGCTTTTCTCCGCTCACTTGCTCTGCCTGGCTGGGGACACTACTATGCAGACCAAGACAACTGGGGGAGGGGAGCGGTTCATCTAGGGGCAGATGTGGCTCTTTTAGTAAGTTATACAGGACTTAGAATACGTTCTGTGAATCTAAAAGAGCAGTATACCACTCTGGCTTCTCTGCGTGCAGGCGTTGATATAGCCAATCGGAACAGATCATTTCAGCTTGCAATTACTGATTTTAATACACTTGCCGATTACAATAATTTTCAGCTTCGAAGCCGAAACTGGAACGAGTTAATTACAGATTCACCAGAAAACAGATGGAGCTGGGCAACTGCTGAGGACAGGGAACGATATAATGAGCTACGGAGCAACAGGGAGACAGTAAATAATCAGATACCGGCTGTGGCAGCATTTCTGGTTTTAAACCGCGTTATCAGCGCTGTAAACGCATATTCTAGAGCCAGAAAAATATCGGGTGTTCCTGAGATAGCCATATCACCCTATTCGGTTTCGGGTGATTCTGGTTTTATCGCCACTCTACGATTCAGATACTAAAATTTAGAATTAATAAGAGTGAGATGAATCGTTATAAACTAATATTTGAATATGATGGAACCGACTTTTGCGGCTGGCAGAAACAACCGGTAGGCAGAACTGTTGAGGGAGAGATAGAAAAAGGTTTTAGCCAGCTTTTTCAGCTTGATGTTGATATTATTGGCCAGGGAAGGACAGACGCTGGTGTACATGCGCAAGCTCAGGTCGCACACGTTGATCTGCCACCTGCTTTTACGTGTGAGAAAATTGTTCATGCGATGAAGGGGCTGCTACCAGATGATATTGCGCTGCATTCCATCATACCGGTATCGAGTGATTTCCATTCTCGTTTTGATGCTGTAGCACGTCGTTACCAATACAACATATCGTTGCGAAAATCTCCTCTTGAGCGACGAATTAGCTGGAGTGCATCGAGACAACCGGATTTAAAATTGCTTAAAAAGCTTGCTCAGATAATCGTTGGTTCTCACAATTTCGTGAATTTTTGTGTTCCTTCAGAAGATAGTTATCAAACAACAATCTGTAGAGTTTCAGAAAGCAAATGGGAGATAAGTGAAAACCGGCTATTCTATTATATTGAAGGAAATCGATTCCTGCGGCATATGGTGAGGCGGCTGGTTGGAGGTATGATGCATGCTGCAACGGGAAAATCAGATCAGGAAGAGTTTCTAAGTCTGCTTAAAGCTGAAG
>DATGBT010000038.1:0-20305 GCA_035312505.1 Balneolaceae bacterium
TGCCAAATGCCCTAAAGAACAACCCCGGACTTTGATCGGTCTGGGGTTTTTTATTCTTTTACCTTTTTTTGACTAAGAGAGGCTTTTCTGAGGAGAATTGATGGAGATAAAGTAACAGATCCAAGCTGAAATCAGCAAAGCACATCACTTAAACCATGCGAAATTTTATTTCCCTCAAATAAATTCGCCAAAAAGAATCGCATCTATTTAAAAGAGTTTATCACTATCTGTTGGTATCTGGATAAAATCGCAGTACTCGACGGCAACACGAAATATGTACCGATTTCTAAAAAGTAGGATTAAATCGTACCCAGAATATAGGTGAGGAATCGAATGTTTTTAATGGCCATGCCAGCTCAAACCGAAGAGCACCGGTACCCAGACCAACACCAAAGTCATGCTGCATTTCAGAAATTGAAAAATCGGTTTTTTCTTCAGTAGTAATACCACCATCTGCAGGTAAATGCATACGATTGGTCCAGCCGGAATCTAAGAAAAGCAGCAAATGCAGATGATAGTCCTGAAACCACTGCCCGGCCCGTGTTGACGGCCTTCCGAACTGTACTTCTATATTACTGGCAAACATCTCGTCACCCGAAAAGAATTTATAGGGTGATCCTCTGAGCGTACCGATGCCTCCAAGATAGAATCTCTTGAAATCAGGTACGTTCCCGGTTATCCGACCACCGGAAACTTTCCACCTCAAGACTGAACCCGGCTCAAAATTATAAAACAGTTTAATATCTCCGCGATACCTGTTGAATCTGTAATTTTCATCACTTACGCTATTATCTGCAAGCTCTGCAACCACAGTAGAAGAGATCGCAAACTTATTCGTAATCAAAACATCGCGCGGATTTAAAGAGAGTGAAAATGAATAGATCCCAAGGTCGATTTCGTCGGTATTTCGGTCAATAGCCGGGTTTGGACGATAAACGCTCGATTTTCCAAACATGGTGTAGTCTGTTTCCTGAAAAAGCGTGCTGAACGTTGTCTCATTGTATGAAAATGCGGTTTCAATCCAGCGTTCTGAACGCAAAACCGAGTAAATGCCAAAGCCTTCCTGGTTGTAATAGTCAAGAAAATCGTAGCCTGCAAAGAATGCTGTAAGGGATGTTTCAGTGAGTCCTACACGACGGTAATCTTCCGTTGCTGTGGCATCATAATATTCAGCTCCAACCATGAATCGTCGCTTCTCACCAATTTTTTTCTCCAGGCCTATGGCATACTCCCACTCTTTGGATGCCGTTCCGTACCCAATAAAACCATGAGGCTGAATCTGTGGAATGTCTAAAAAAGATCCGAAACGGTGCCACTGCATTCTCTCTGTCCGGATACCCAGAAATAGTCCGTTTACGCGGTTGAAGTGAATCATGGGTAAATTAGGATACTGATTATAGAGCTCATTACTGTAATATGGGCCCGCTTCGAGGCCACCCCCAAGGTCAATTCCGTTTCGGGATACCCTTCTGATGACCCTGCTGTTGCTATCCATATCATCATCCTGTTCCTCTTCAACGTCTTCATCAGATTCAGATCCGAAAAGCTCATCCAGGCTCTTGTTAAAAATGGGGTCCCGCTTAAAGGGATCGTCTTCAACCTGGGTACTCTGTCCAAATACCGGAATGGTTAACATCGAAATAGCGAAAAGAAGTAGTATCAGATTCTTCATATGAGCGTATTATTTTCTAGATGTACGTTCCAAATCTTATCGGGTTTCATGGATTACAATTTTTTTCTGATACGCTTTATGACTGATATTTAAGCACCAAAAATGTAATGTCGTCTTCGGGCTCCTTGCCCCCAGACCAGTTTTCGACTATTCTTGAAAGAAGATTGATGATGTCGGCAGCTTTCATATCTCCTGCACCTTTCAAAACCTGTTCAATTTTTTCGATCCCAAGCATATCGCGCTTACTGTTAAAAAGTTCAGTTAACCCGTCACTCATAAAAAGCAGAAAATCATTGTTTTCGAGCTCCACTTCGCGGCCGGCATATGGATAATTAACACCGCTGCCAAGAGGCAGCCCTTTCAGCGTAATTCGCTCTGTATCATCCTCTTTATACCTGTAGTGAAGCACAGGCGGCATACCTGCTGTTGCAATTTCAACGCGGGAGCCACGGCATTTAGCCAGTGTAATTCCCATATACATCATTTTCATGTTCATACTAAACAGGCCCTGCGACATACGTTTCAGCATGGCAATACAGTTCTCCTCTTTGGCCAGTGAGTGGAAATAACTTTTTGCGGCCGCCACCATAATGCCTGCTTTCATTCCGTGGCCTGTAGCATCGCCCAGTGCAAGTAACAAAGCATCATTGTCCAGCACGCTGTAGTCGTAGTAATCTCCTCCCACTTCAGTTGCGGTATCCATAAATACTGCAATATCGTAATGATCCAGAGTAGGTAATTTTTTTGGAAGCATCGAAAGCTGAAGTGTACGCGCCTCCTCCAGCTCTTTGGTTTTCCGGTCGTTTTCAGCCTCCAGCAGTCTGGCTTCGATTTCAATCTCTTTGTTGATGCGCTCCTGCTCTATTGTCTTGTCCGATAAGGTTCTCACTTCTTTCAGCTTTTCCTCAAGATTATATTGAGTGGATGCAAATTCTTTCGACAGGAAGACCGACATCGATAAAATCAGCAGTCCCGATCCTATCACATTTATGAGCATCACATTCCCGGAGAGTATTTCGAAATTGATCAGCACACTCATCATCAACCCAAAAACAAAAACAATCATACCAACCCCGATGATCCACACACCTTTTTTGCGCTGTCTGAATATCCGAATCAGAAGCCGGATCAACTCAACAATAAAGACAATAATAATCACCTCGCGCAGCCAGATAAGTTCTGATGGGAAAACCCAGACTGCAACACCCGTTGCAAACCCAAAAAGCAATACAGCATTCGAGAACCATACATTCTGACTTCGGTCTATAGTATGCATAAAACGAACTGCAAAGGCCAGAACCATAATCTCAAGAAAAAATGCAAACCTTATAAAGAATAGCGAATCGACCGTAAACCTGGCCATTTCCATCCTGTACAAAATGTAGGTAATAACCACAAGGCCACCCGTGAAAAGCGAAAAATAGAGATTTCGTTTCTCTTTGGGATAGAACACAAACAGCAACAAGTGAATCAGCCAGAAGGTGAGCAGAATTCCTGTGTAAAACATGCTAATACCGGTCCAGTTGGTAATGTAGGCAAACCACTGACTGTCGCGCGTTTGCCAGTCTCCCAAAAGAAACCGAAATCCCGTATAGCCAAAAAATTGCTCCGCTTCTACAGTAAGAGGGTTTGCATAACGAACGGCAATTGTGTTTACGCCCTCATTAAAAAACAGAACGGGCCGTTCATTACCCGAATATGGTTCGATATTTTCGGGGTTTGGTGAATATGTACCCAGCTCGAATATCTTTTTGCCATTCAGGTAAATTTCCGATGCTCCAAGATGCCGGTCAACAATAAGTGCAAAAGCGCGGCCTGCGGCTTCCTCGGCAACATTAACTTTCTTTCTGAACCAACCTGTGCCCTCCCATTCTATAAAAGACAGGTCGGCACTGCTTAAATTCGTGCTGGCATATGTCCACTCAGAGTCATCAAATTCTGGCTGAGCCCATTGCGGATTATCACCGGTATTGAATTTCCAGCGATCACTGATATAGATAATCCTGTCGTCGCTGCTGAGGCTTTCCTCAGTAATTTCTTCAATTTCCCCATTTTCGAACTGGAAAAAATCATCTTGTCCAAAAGCCGTGAGAGCAGGAATGGTGATGAGTATAAAAAGAGCCGAGAATAAGCGATATGTACGTTTCAGTTCCGGCATCAGTTATTCTCTTTCACCGTAATTTTTCCGGTAAGAGTTGATAAATTAATTGGGATAACACCATCTCGAATAGTGAGAATGGCATTCCGGAATTCAACATCCATTTGAGATTGTGCAAGGTCCAGTTCAGCGAAGTCGAATTCCATCGCCTCAGCCGTTATTTGGTAGCCTGCACGCTTGGGAATGATCAGGTCAATATTACCGGATGTTGATTCCATAAAAATTCCTTTTGATACCTCGGAAAATTCAGAAAAAATATTTCCCGTTACCGTAGAAGTAACCAGAGTTCCCTGAATCTCATGAACTTCAACATTTCCCTCAATGCTCTTGAGGCGAACTTCTCCGCTGCTTCTCTCAACATGCATATTGCCGGTTACGGTTTTCATAAACAGGATGCCACGATTTTCGGCAACTCCCAAATTACCTGCTGTGGAGGAAATACGGGTTTCCCCTTCAACTTTCCAGAGATCGATATCTCCTGTATGATTTTGAATAAAATGCTTACCGTTAATCCCTTGAATGCTGATATTGCCTGCCATGGATTGAATCTCTACCGAAGTTTTGGCTGGTGTCTGAATCACAAAATTAAATTCAATACCTGCATCAGCTTTGTAGTTTCTCCCCGACCGTTTATCCTCAACAGAAGCTATAATATGGTCGCCCCGCTGTTGCAGTATAATCCTGTAGTTATCCAGATTCCGGGCACCAGACCATAGTGAAAAAGAGCGGTTTACAAACAGGTCTACTTGTACTCCATCCAGCGCTTCATTTTCGTAGACTTCCACACCACCGGAAACTGTATTTACGGTAATCCTGGGAGCTCCTCTTACCCGAAAAAATCTGGATTTATATGGGTCATTTTCATCTATTGTCTTAGCAATAGTTTTAGTTTCTGCTGAATTGAGCATCAGCTGTTGCGCCCGCAATATGCCACTGTCCAGCGCTGTAGTTGCCAGCAGGATAAAACTACTAAAAACGGCTAAAAGAGAAATTTGTTTAATCACGATGTCCGGGTCTTGTGAATCATAATAAATAAACTGTGAAATGGACTCAACAGAATCTGTTCACAAAACTATGTACGCAACTATTTGGCGGTGGTTTCAAATAAAAAAGTGCTGCCACACTTCAGATCAGCGTTCAGTTTCCTTGAAAACAGCAATTAAAAACTGAATGTGTTCTGACAATTCTTTGTCGATGAGATCTGCACCCTTTTGAATGTCATCACGCGGTACATTTGCCGCAAATCGTTTGTCTTTTAGTTTTTTCCTCACCGATTTCACCTTCATGTCAGAAAATCCATTGGGCCTCATCAGGGAAACAGCATTCATAAATCCAGAAAGTTCATCGCAGGCAAACAGGTAGCGCTCAATTTCGGTCTCCGGTTCTTTTCCTGTACGTTCAGGTGCATGGGCTTTAATAGCTGCAATCACGCTATCCGAATAACCAAGGGGAGGCAGAATCTCCTCCACAGCTTTTTGGGGATGTATGTCGGGAAATTTTTCCCAGTCAAGATCATGAAGCAGACCGGCGGTCCACCACTGGTCTGTTTCTTCTTCTGACTTTTTAAGATGATTTGCATATCCCTCCATGGCTTCGGCGACCATCTCGCAGTGCTGTCTCAGGCTTTCATTTTCTATGTACTGTTTTAAAAGTTCTTTACTTTCGGTTCTTGATGGCATAAAACACTACTAATTAATTTCTGTTATTATTTGCTGAGCTATTTTACGGTTATACTCGAAAGCAAAATTTTTGTAGTTAATCATATCTACAATTGTACCGATCAGGCAAAGTCCGCCCGTAAAAACGTAAAGAATTCCCATTCCAATATGGCCTACAAAAAAGCGGTGAATTCCTGCGATTCCCAGCAGGCCAATAAGTGCAAGTATTAAAAGCAGAACGGGGTCCCTTCTTCTTGATCTGTAAATCGAAGAAAACAGTTTTGCTTTTTCTTCGGGCATATCTTCTATCAGAGCGGATATATATTGAGATTCATCTCCTTCTAGTTCGGGAAGTAGTTTAAATATTTTTTTCATAATAACGATCCTTATTAAGATTATGATTTCTGATAAGTATGGAAACGATTCGATACAGTAAAATGATGATTGCCAGTATACCGGCAGGATGCATTTGAAAGGAAGCTGTTAACTGGCCGCTAAAAGCGAGCGAAATCGACCTGCCAAGGCCACATCCGGGGCAAAAATCAACTCCGGCACGATTGAACAGACAAAATGTTGGATCATCTGCGCCGGGCACAATTGCTGCTGCCAGCATAAGACCCGATGCCAGAGCGATCCACTCGAAATGCAAAAAAAAGCTTCTTTTCACAGTTGTCATGTTTAACTTCATGGCAGAGTCACCGTTTCAATGAAATTTATTACAAAATATGTATCACAGTAGTATAGTACGCAACCTCAGTATAAAAGTTTTACTTCTCACATTCTTATTCATCTGTCAGGGTTTACAGCTATTTGCTCAAACAACAGTTTCAGATACGTTACAAGTCGAACTTGACGAAATAAGAGTTGAAGCTGCACACTCCTCTATCACCGTAGGAAAAGCTCCGCTCTCTTTAACCTACAGTGTTCGTAATACGGCAGATTTGGTATCAAGACCGGCAGCAACTATGGATGAGCTTACCTATACTATGCCGGGCATATTTATCAGCAACAGAGAAAACTATGCACTGGGCGAACGCCTAACCATCAGAGGTCTGGGCTGGAGATCTCAATTTGGTGTACGGGGCACACAGGTTATTCTTGATGGCATGCCTCTCACCGTTGCAGATGGCCAAACAATCATGAATATGATTGACCCTGCTGCTGTAAAACGGATTGAGCTGTTACGAGGCCCTGCCGGTACATTTTGGGGGAATTCCAGCGGCGGGGTGTTATTCCTGTCAACCGAACCACAACCTGATGCCCCTTCATTTACATACCGGGGATATGGCGGTTCATTCAGCACGATAAAACAGGAGCTGGAACTGAATTTGATCCAGGGGAAGACCCGTCTTTACGGGTATGGCACCTATTACCAGACAGACGGATTTCGAAACCACAGTGCTGCCACATTATACCGTGGCAGTTTTGGCCTGGAAAGACAGGTATCAAATAATGGAAATTTTAAAGTAAGAGTAGCGTACACGGGGATGCCCGAAGCTCAGCATCCCGGTTCCTTAACCAAGGAGGATTCACAGGAAACCCCCAGAAGCGCAACCCCCAGTTTTGTGGAAAACAAGGCCGGGAAAACCATAGACCAGGCGATGGTTGGAACATCTTATATTCATCAGTTTGGCTCTGGTATTCTGGATGTCTCTGCTCATGGCACATACCGGGACGTGCAAAATCCATTAACGTTTGGCGTGATTAACCTTGAACGGTATGCGGGTGGAATTCGCCCAACTTTTCAGTTCAGAGAGCTTCCGTTTGATCTTCAAATTGGAGGAGAGTTAAAGATTCAGGATGATGATCGCCTTGAAACAAACAATGTGAATGGAGAGCCCGGGTCTGATGTGAGGCTAGAGCAGCAGGAACGGGTTATTAACCAAGCCCTATTTTCAAGTATTTCATTACCTCTTAGCGAACGATTTTCTGTAAGCGCTGGAGCAAGGGCAGACTGGCTGAGTTACGAAACACCCAACTCATTAGATAGTGAAGCTGAAGGATCCCGATCCTTTTTCTCTGTAAATCCCAGTTTGGGACTGATCTATGAATTAAACAGCTCATCAGTTTTTGCAAACCTCAGCACATCTTTTGAATCTCCAACCACTACAGAATTGGTAAACCGACCTTCTGGTGGAGCCGGATTTAACCAATCTATCGAACCGGAAAAAACAGTAAGCCTTGAAACAGGAATACGGGGAAGGAGTAACGCCATAAGCTACGATATTGCAGTTTACGGGATGAATGTTGAAGATATCCTGGTTCCGATTGAGCTTGAAGACGGCCCCGTATACTTTCGAAATGAGGGTAAAACCAACCATTACGGGGTTGAGTTTGGACTCACCTACAATACCGATGAAATGATCGACTTTCGCATAATGCTCAATTATCTGCAGGCCAAATTCAGTGGCGGAAATTACGACGGCAACGACCTGCCCGGTGTTGCCCCCTTCAGAGCGGGAGGGGTAGTGAATTTCAAACCCGGAAATCACCATTTTAGTCTCGATAGTGAGTGGATTAGCAGTTACTACGCAGATAGTGAAAACTCATCCAAAAACAGCGCTTATGCGCTTTTTCACTTTCGCTGGACCGTTCAGGTAGCTCAGCTATTTGATGGCGGGGTAATTCGCCCGTTTATTGCCGTAAATAATTTACTTAACGAGAGATATAATTCATCAGTATTTGTAAACGCATTTGGCAATCGGTTTTTTGAACCGGGCAGTGACCGTAACTTTAGGGTTGGTTTACAAATAGAGTTTAACTGATACTCTTCTTCTTTGGCTCTATATGGATTAGTGTGGGTAATGTTATTTGGATTGAAGATCATAACATTTCAACGAACTGTGATCTCTGTATCGTAGTATTGCCCATTTTACAGCGAAACAAATCAATGCCGTAGGTATGATTCGAAAATTTTGGAGCATTGTATAATCAGCGAGAAATAAATCCTATGCTACTTGATTAATCGTTTTTCAAAAATGTATCCTAATGTTTAGGACGCTATTGGTTCCTTACAATCAATATCAAACATCTTCAGAAGCTTTTCATATTCGTGCTTAAAGCTTAAAGCTCATTCGCCTATGATGTTCTTTTTGATTTGATAATATGAAATCCAAAGAAAATGAAAACAATGATATCTAATAACTGAATTGAACCGTACCTAACGACAGTCTACATAGAACACATCGTTTAGACCAAATGATAGTCGTCTTCCATTATAGAGCAATTCATAACCCATACAAATCGACATAGACCCTCTTTTTTAAAGTATGGTCAAATAAAATTGTTTGCTCAATAGCGAATTTTCAAGAATTTACATTCTTTATTGCTAAAAACATTCGCAGGAAGTATCTTAGCCGTGAACGCCATATAGAACTTCATTAATTACTATAGGGCATTTAACTTTATAACGGGAATTTTAGTTGGGATTTTTATTATGGAAAACCGTGAAGTAGGAACTGTTAAATGGTTTCATAATGGCAAAGGTTACGGATTTATTACTCGTGAAGATGGTGAAGATGTATTTGTTCACTATTCCGAAATTCAGAGTGATGGTTTCAGAAAATTAACTGAAGGCGAAAAAGTTGAATTTACCTTAGCTGACGGCGAGAAAGGACTTCAGGCCAAAGAAGTTATACAGCTCTAGCCCATTCTCTCATCAGAACATCAGGAGAATTTTCCCCATTTCTGTAATATGGCGTGGTTAAAACATATCACAGTAGACTTAATAGCTACGCTTGTCATCGCTATTGTCGTATTCTACGATCCCGGAATTCTCGACTATGTACTCTTTGTATACACCGGCCTAATGGTGTTTGCCAGGACATTTTCGATGCTCAGCACTGATTTTCGCATGATCACTAAAAAAAAGGTGTCTGAAGCTCCCGTCTGGATGTATCACCTTCTCTATTTCTTAAATGTGGCATTTCTGATTTGGGGCGCTTACTACATTACAGGAGCTGCCTGGCTCTATATCTGGATCGTTGCAACCTGGGTTTACTTTCAACAAGAAAAAGCTAAGGGACGCAAATAATCCTGACGTTTCCGCTGCCCCCCGCCAATTCAAAGGCTCCATTTCTACTTCTGAGGTACTTTTCTCCGTCCCATTCTCGTTAAAAAAGTTGAACAAATGCAGCAATAGGTGAATGGAAAGCAATGCCACAGTGTTGAAGCATCAAACTTATAGATTACTATGAATTTCAAAGCAACATTTTTTTTACTCATACTGCTGTTTACACTTATATCATGCGATTCTAAAGGGCAAAATCAGTCAGAAACTACACAGCAGGCTCACGAAAACTATTTAAATAACCTTACCTACGAAGAAGTTATGTCAAACGAATCAAAACTATCCAAAGCGGAACGATCTGAAGAGGAATGGAAAAATATTCTCAGTTCTGAAGAGTTCAGGATTTTAAGAAATAAAGGAACAGAGTTACCGTTCGTCAATAAATATAACAGCCATTATGAAGACGGGGTCTATGTTTGTAAAGCGTGCGGGCAACCACTTTTTCATTCCGAAACGAAATACAACAGTCGTTCCGGATGGCCCAGTTTTTATGCCCCCATCGAAGAAGATGCAGTTGATGACCGTGAAGACAACAGCTTTTTCATGAATCGCACAGAAACTATTTGCAGCCGATGTAAATCTCATCTGGGCCATGTGTTCGATGATGGCCCAGAACCAACCGGTTTGAGATACTGTATGAACTCTGCCGCTCTTAAATTCGTACCCAAGGATTCTTCTGACGAATAAAAAAAATTCCGGTCAGCTGTTTCCCACCTTATTAGCACGATTGCTATGAATAAAAGGTAATCTCCCAAACCAAGCTCCAGGTCATGCAGAAGATATCCGTAATTGATCAGTACCTCACCCGGTGGATGGCCAGGTACGGTATCACATTTTTGAGGTTAAGTATTGGAATTATTTTCATTTGGTTTGGCGGACTGAAATTTTTTGCAGGAATGAGCCCTGCTGAAAATCTTGCTGTGTCAACGATTGAGGTGCTTACATTCGGGCTTATACCCTCAAATATTGCTCTATTCCTTTTGGCTACTTTTGAAGTGCTTATTGGTATTTTAATGACCAGTGGAAAATACCTTCGATTCACCATTCTTTTGCTGCTGGGACAAATGATTGGAACCATGAGCCCAATTGTTTTATTTCCTGATATTGTCTTTGCAGATATTCCCTTTGTTTTAACGATTGAGGGACAGTACATATTCAAGAATTTTGTTGTGATCAGTTCAGCCATTGTTATTGGTGCAACGGTTCGAGGGGGGCGTTTAAATTCGGAACCGGATTTGACCAATTAATACAGGTTTAACACCAGCAATCACTGAAAAAGATTCCACCACAAGTGGCAATGATCCTTTTCTTTTGTATCATTTGGGTAGGTTCAATTCTATAACAAACATTTATACCCAAATGAATGCTAACTCCTCCGCCCGCAAAGCTACAACTCTGATAAAAGCAGAATTTAATCCCCGACTAAAAACATACCTGCACGCTACAACTATATTTGTGCTAGCTGTAACTATAGTGGGCATTATCCTGATTCCATTTTGGCTTGTTTTTGGGAGAGCTTATGTGAACCGGTATTTCAACGGCCTTTTCTGCGAACTGACCACACGAGCTCTTCATTTTAAAAAAGGAGTATGGGTACGCACTGAAAAAACCGTTCCACTTGATAAAATTCAGGATCTTACTTTTAAAGAAGGCCCTTTATTGAGGTATTTTGGCGTGAGCTACCTTAAAATTGAGACAGCCGGCGGCCAAAGTGCCCAGGGCCTCAGCGACATGACCCTTTATGGGATTATCGGTGCCCGTGAATTTCGGGAAGCTGTACTGGATCAGCGTGATGTCACAACGGATAAAGGCACTTCAGATACAGGGTCGGGCTCATCACCATCTACTCAATCAGATGCTGTTCTCAAAACGCTGCAAACGATCAACGAGACACTTAGCCGGATTGAGAACAAGATATAACCATCAGTTTAAAATGGTTTTATCTGCAATTTTGCCGTTGTAGATTTTGAACAAGATCATTACAACGCCCCACTGCAGCAGAACTGTAGCAACCGAAAACGGACTTAACGGATTGTACCATGTATCGGGAGCGAAACTCGTGGCACTGAGATAAATCCACCAGACAAGAAGTGTAACCACTTCAACCGGAATCACATATTTGAGCAGGATACTCCACCACTTTCCGAGCTTCACCCTGCTTTCGTCTGTATTCACCAGCTCCGTCCTGAACTTATCTGCACCAAACTGAATAACGGCAAAGGAGATGAAACCACCGGAAACCATCAGACCTACGCCCCAAACAAAGTCCTGGTTCGAGAAGAAGTCGAGAGAGATAGCTGAGGGTAAACCAAATAAAAATCCGGCACTGCAAACCGCAATTGTAGCTTTTGTCCTGGTTATACCCATATCCACCAGTGCCTTGGCCGCCAGTTCAATCATAGAAATTAATGAACTGAACGCAGCAAAAGTGAGTCCCAGGAAAAAGAGAACCGCAAATATTTTACCCCCCGCCATTTCACCAAAAAGCTGAGGCATCCACATAAACGTGAGGCCTGTAGATGCAGGTCCTGATGTCTGCATCACTTCAAGAATTTCACCATCCGTCATTTGCGAACCCAGGGTTCCAAAAACCGTGGAAAAAATGATAACGGCCGCCATCAGAGAAACAATATTGTTCCCAATACCTGTCTGAAAGGCGCTAATGGTAATATCGTCCCTGCTGCGCATGTAGGCGCCATAGGTAAGAATAAGCCCCCATGCAGCACCCGTATCCCATGCGTTCTGTGTAAGTGCTTCGAGCCAAAGCCCCGGCTCTTTAAGTGTAGACCAGTCTGGTGTAAAGAGATAGGCTATCCCCTCTCCGCTCCCCGGCAGGGACAAGGCTTTTATCAGAGAAATAACCAATACCAGCAGTAATGAGGGAATTAAAATAAGGTTAATCCGCTCAATGCTTTTCACACCTTTTAGAATCACCAGTCCGCCCAAAAAGATCATAATAAAGTGAAAAACTGAGGGGAGGGACGAACTCTGAAATCCGGTCCAGACCACATCAGCCTGTTCCACATTCTCCGGAAGCACATTGATGATCGATTCTATTAAATAGTATGCGCACCATCCAGCTACAACGCTGTAGTAAAACATAATTGCAGTAGCCACAAAACCGATAAAAGAGCCCATCCATGCGAACCGTTCACCAACCGCTTTAATGTAAGAGCCAATAATTCCTTTCCGGCCATTTCGACCTATACCGTACTCAGCGATAATGAGTGGGATGGACCAAATAAACAGGAAAATAACCCAGGCAAACAGAAAAGCACCTGCCCCATCTTCTGTACCGTTTTGTGCCGCAATTCTAGGGAAACGCCAGATGTTACCCGTACCAACCGCAATTCCCAAAACACTGAGAATAAGTCCTAATTTTGTCGAAAAACGTTCATTTGATGCACTTTTTTGATCAGGCATGCAGGCTAAATATTTATTGTTCTAAATCGATATGTTGATAACCATTTTTCCAATTAGAAACAAGTTTGCCCCTCCAGCCGTAAACTGTATTTGGAAGAAATTACTTATTAGGTGAATACTTTGCCATTGAAAGCAGAGCTTGTATTTGGCCTGTTACTGAAAATGATGCTATTCGGCTATTTATGTGTTCAAATGAAATTGCAGATTCAGGCTGTGTTTCGGTATCTTAATTCTCAATCAAAAAAACAGAACGCTGCAGCAATAAGGCTCTGTTTTTCGTTATTGATAACTATCATCGGCCGCAGAATTACCGCCCGGAATTGTAAACAAAATTTTTATAAATGAATCTATCAGAAATTTTCGCCAGGCACCGAACGCGAAATATTTTCTTTGCTGTCATTAGTTTTTTGTACGCATTCATCATTTACAGCCTGTCGGTTGCGCCCACAACTTCCTTTTGGGATCCCGCCGAATATATTGCCATATCGCACACACTTCAGGTAGCTCATCCTCCCGGATCGCCGTTTTTCGCTCTGCTGGGCCGGCTATTTTCGATGTTTGTCCCCACTGAATACGTTGCACTCAGCGTGAATATGATCAGCGTGACGGCATCTGCATTCACAATCATGCTTCTTTATCTGATTGTTGTTCATCTGATACAGGAATGGCGCGGCCCTGCTGATGAGATGGATATGATGGATAAAATCGGGCTTTACGGCGGCGGTCTTTTTGCAGCACTTACCTTCACCGTTACCCATACACAGTGGTTCAATGCCGTGGAAGCAGAGATGTACGCATCATCCATGTGTTTAACGGCTCTTGTTGTTTGGCTGGCACTGCGCTGGTCATCTCAGCACGATCAGCCCTATTCAGAGCGCTGGCTTGTTCTTATCGCCTATATTTTCGGAATTGGAATTGGTGTCCACCTGCTAAACCTTCTTGCTCTCTTTTTTGTAGCTCTGATAATCTACTTCAAGAAGTTTACGTTTACTATTAAGTCATTTGCTGCACTCATTGGGGTTTCCGTAGCGGGTTTTCTCTCCGTTTATCCGCTCACCATTATTCTAATTCCCAACTTCTCAGGACAAATCGGATCCATGACCTACGGCCTTATTGGCCCCTTTACCTTTATTTTTCTGTTTGGAGCAGCTGTGGCCTACGGGATCTACTATACCCACAAAAAAGGGCGGCGAATTCTCAATTTGATTCTGCTCTCCTACGCCATGATTTTAATCGGGTACTCAAGCTATGCGTTGATTATCATCCGCTCTCAGGCGGGTCCGGCCATTGATCAAAACGACCCCTCAACCGTAGAGTCGTTCGTTAGCTATCTTAGTCGCGACCAGTACGGTACATCACCGCTCCTCCAGGGGTCTACATTCGACAACCGAATCGGTAATATCGACCGCGATAGCGAAACACTTTTCCCGCGCCGGCACTCCAGCCAGCCTATTCACATGCAGTACTACGCCAATTTCGATTCCGATTTTGAGTATTTCATCGACTACCAGGTAAATCATATGTATATGAGATACCTGTTCTGGAATTTTATAGGGCGCGAGGCCGACATACAGGATACGGGCTGGTACGCCGGTTTTACCGATACAAGGCACAGCAATAATCCCGCTAATTCCGGTTATTTCTTTTTGCCCCTGATATTTGGCCTGCTGGGAATGCTTTACCATTTCCGAAAAGATCCCCGCCGTGCACTCTCCGTAATGGCGCTCTTTATCCTTACGGGACTGGCCATCATCTTTTATCTGAACCAAACTCCTGCCGAGCCGCGTGAACGCGACTATGCCTATGTCGGTTCGTTTTTCGCATTCACAATTTGGGTGGGACTGGGTGCTACCGGTCTCATCGAGTTAATAAAAAATTCGCTGGGGCAAAGCAAAAATGTGGCTTTTGCATCTCTTGGCGTCATATTTCTGGCTGTTCCGGGGTGGATGCTCCAGGAGAACTGGCACGCACACGACCGCAGTGAACGCTATGTGGCCAGAGATTACGCTTACAATTTGCTCAACTCTGTTGAAGAAAATGCCATTCTTTTCACAAATGGCGATAATGATACGTTTCCGTTATGGTATTTACAGGAAGTTGAGGGAATTAGAACGGATGTTCGGGTTGTGAATCTGAGTCTGCTAAATACAGACTGGTATATTAAACAGCTGCGCGACAGAACCACCCACGAATCGCTTCCGCTCGCCATCGACCTCACAGACGAGGAGATCGACGATATGACCTCCAGGCTGGAACTGCATCAGCCCTCAGAAATAACCCTTCCGGTACCAAAAGATCTGTTAAAGTCTGCCTATGAAGCGGATCCAAATACATTTGGAGAAACGGCAGATACATCCATTATCAATCAGCTGCCTCCGGGTGTTGAGTACAGTGAAATGGTTTATAATCAGCTTGCCATGGCTACTCCATACTCCATGCCTGTCGATTCCCTCGATAATGAAGTGAGCTTTTTCCTTGAAGGGCGCTCAGCTGGCACCGACCGGCAGGGAAATGAGCGATTTTATCTCCAAACGCAGGACAAAATGGTACTTGAGCTTTTGCAAAACAACCTGTGGCTTCGACCCATCTATTTTGCCAACACCGTTTCAAGAGACGGGCTTCTGGGTCTGGATGATTACTTTCAGTTTGAGGGCAAAGCGTTCAGAATTGTGCCGAAAGCGCGGGAAACCGGTCCATTTGGATACGTGGATACCGAAGTACATGCAGACCGGCTCTCTCAATTTAAGTTTACTCTCTGGGATTCCCCCGATGTATACTTCGATGAGAATATCCGCAGAATGCTTGGCAACTACCGCTACGGTTTTACTCAGCTTGCCGATGCGTTTATGGATCAGGGTGACCTTGAATCGGCCGCATACTGGCTCAAATATGGTGAAGATAATATACCCTTCAGAGAAATTGAGCACGACTGGACCGTAGCCACCTTGTACGCATACCGTTATATGAAAGTAAACGAAATGGAAAGGGCCAATCAGCTGGCATATTTCATTTCAGAAAGATTGCGATACTATCTTAAATATGATATGGAGAAACTAAATTCACTTGAAGATCGTATCAGTAGTCTCGACGAAGAGATACAAATGGCGAGAGCCCGTGCAAGAACCGATGATGCGAGAAACTTACAGGCACAGCGAGAACGACTGATATCCCAGAGGGAGTCGGTCATTGAGGATGTCAGTTTTGCCGTAAGTCGCTTATCCATCCTTCAAAATATCTTTTTTGAACATGATGATGAAGAAACAGCAGAACTTCTGCGCCTTGACGTACAGTTTATTACTGATGGTCGACTCGGGCTGCCTGACAGTATTGAGGCAAGCAGGGAAAGAATTGAAATGTTTGGCCTCAACAATTAGATAAAATTTAAAAATCAATCTTCCACATTGTATATTGTATAACCCCTAATTACACAGCATTCAAATTATGATACACGAATTCACGGAAGAAAATATCATGTCGATAGGCAGCGTTTTAAACTGCATCCCCAAAAAACTTGGCGATGACGTTTACAGACTTGAGCTTGACGGCGATGGGGACAATCCCAAACTGGCTTTGGAAATTCATCTGGGAATGGAGTTTGAGAATAAACGTATGAATATGGTATCGGTTTATTCGGGAAGCACGTTTATACAGCTTCATAACTGCACTGCCTTTATCGCGAGCGATATGCTTAAACAGGTTACATTCTTTGGTAAACAGGGAGGATACACCTCCGGCCTGATTGTTGAGGAGGCCGCCGCCTGTAACTTCTATGCCAATGTCGACGACTCTGTTCTCAAGAAAAACTTTGCAGCACTTCCTGAGGATATGATGATGTGCGGTGTGGCACTCTCCCTTACCGATACGCTCGACTCAGACGACTTCTCCTTTGATGATGAAAACCTTTCCTGATTTTCCCGAAGCATTTGATGAAAACGAACAGTTAACAGTTCACTACGGAGAGAACGAGATACCTGTAAATGAGGAGCTGCTAGAGAGTTTACTTCAGAAAATTGCAGCGGAACAAAACGCTGAATTTGCCAGCGTTGAACTAATCTTTGTTGATGAAGAGGGAATTGTCACCATCAATAAAGAATACCTTGAAAGAGAGTACGTTACAGATATTATCTCATTCCGTTATGATGAGCGTGAAGATCTGAAAGCCATTGAGGGCACACTCTACTGCTGTGCGCCACGAATTTCCGAACAGAGCCGTGAATTCGGTGCTCCCGAATCACAGGAGTTTTACAGAATTTTTATTCATGGCCTTCTGCATCTAACCGGCTACAATGATCAGACTGAAGAGGATAAAGCTGCGATGACACGGCTCGAAAATCACTACCTCGAACTGTTTAATCTCTAAACCCGTGGCAGACTCCGTTTATACACTTTTAATCGTTGAGTCGCCCGTTATCGCCGGTATTTTGCAGTCTGTGAGTCCGCAATCGGTCTATGTACTGGCAACCGGCGGGTACTGCTGGCATCCTTCCTATAAGCGCTCGAGCGGAAAGCTCTCTGCGGTGGCTGATCCCGAGAAGCGATCCTTCAGAAAAGAGCTGAAAGAGCAGTCTCAGTGGGCTAATCGAATCATTATAGCCACCGATAGTGATCCTTCTGGAGATTTCATCGCCTGGTCGCTGGCTCGGTATCTCAAGCCAAGGCCCGTACTGAGGGGATATCTTAAAAATTTATCAAAAAGCGGGGTGAGCCGCCTGCTCGATGATGTTCAGGAACTGCAGTCTGACCAACTCGAAGAGCGTCTGAAAAACAGGTTTACCCTTCTTGGGCTTTGGAGCGAAGAGAAACACCTTCCGGATATACAGCTAGCCGGTATCGCCTCACTGTTTGGCACCCGGCATGCCTACACACATTTTGCGGAAAATGGCAACGAAGATTTGATTTTCCGCAGTTCGGAACCTATACCCGGTAAGTATGATGAAATTCATACATTTCGCCGAGAGTCAGATAAAAAAAACTGGCGTATCGAGCTGCCTCCTTCCACGTTCGATGTTGTTGAACACGCCTATAATCAGTCGTTTACCACCGGATTCCGCGATGCTCAATCACTTCTTCAAACGCTCTTTGAGACCGTTCTGCCTCATTCCGGAAGCTCACTCATTAGCTACCCCCGAACTGCAGCAAATGGTTTTTACAGTGAATCCTGGGAATCGATCCGTCAGCAGTTTTTAACAATATCCAAAGAGATTCGCTTCAAGCCTACATTTTTGCAGAACAGCATTAATCCCGAATCTCCCCATGAAAGCATCCATCCACTCCGGCTTTCGTCCACTCCTGATACCGTTGCCGGGGAAATTCACAGCCGCCTGGGCAATCTTTATGAATGGATCTATAACCAAACATTGAAATCCATTCAAATCCCGGAACAACTGAGTATGTCCTACTCATCCGAGTTAAATCCGGGCCTCTATCTGTATCCCGTAACTCCGGTTTCGCCCATCAAAAATGAACAAATTACCGTGCACCCTGTACTCACAATTTCTGACTTCGGCAAAGCCATGAACCGGCTGGGCGTGTGTAAACCATCCGATTTTGGCGGGAAAATGGACGAGTGGAACTATAAGAAGTGGATACGAATGGATCATGGCGTGGTAAAACCCGGAAATGCTCTGAAAAAACATCTGAGCAGGGCTACAGAGTATAAATCGATTCTTACCGGGATTCACGAACATTTACATAGTGAATCGTTTTCAGCTGAAACAGTTCGTCGTATTTTAACGTCTCAATAGATAGATTTCATCACAGAATCCATAGCACACAACAACCTTGTGAACAGCGAAAACAGAGACACAAATCAAACAGACCAGCATTTCAAACGACTCAGCGACCTGATCACTTCGCATCTGGATCTTTCCGATGATGACGAGGAGAAACCGGTTATGGACCCGAAGAAAAAGCCGGTGGCGAAAGAACATATACTGCTTCTAAAGCTGTTAAAACCCATACCGTGGATATTGATGGTTCTTTTTCTACTCTCCTTCTTTTGGGATTTTGATGGCATGGAGGCCGCTATTTTTGGTTTAGAGCTGAGGTTCGAGGGGCTTATACGGATTATCACCGTAAGCGGGATGATCGGTTTCCTCACTAACTGGATAGCCGTAACCATGCTGTTTCGACCGCTTCACAAACGTCCGCTGCTTGGTCAGGGATTAATCCCCGCCCATAAAGAGCGAATTGCCACAAGGCTTGCAGAAGCTGTATCTGATGATCTGATCAATCCCGACATCATCAAGAAAAAGATTCATGATTCGAAATCCGTAAGCCGATTCAGGGTTAAAGCGATCAGCCATATACAGTCGGTAACGGAAAAAGAGGAGTTCAGACAGGATCTGAAAACGTGGTTACTAGAAACGATCTCTTCATTAGTCCAAGATCCTGAGTTTAAACAAAAGCTATCGACCCAGATTGTTGACGAGCTTGATGACGCCTTAAAAGATCGAATCATTGAGCGAATTGCGCTTAAAACATACTCGTTTTTGAGGGGGCAGGATATGCGGGAATTTGTTGAAGAGCTGCTATCGACGATCCCGGTTTCTGCAGAGAGGAACATAACGGCCATCGATGACTATCTCGATACGCTGCCTGAACAAATAGAGAAGAGCGGCGAATCAATAGACGACCTGATCACGCAGTCGCTTTTCAAGCTGATAAACCAGCTGGACGTACACGATCTTGTTGAGGAGAATCTCAGGTCTTATGATGAAGAGAAGCTGGAAAAGATGATACGAAACGCAACCAACGAACAGCTGAAAACGATCCAGTATCTCGGCGCGATTTTGGGAACCATTGGTGGTTTTGTGATCTGGGAACCCCTTCTCAGTATGGGTGTGCTTAGTGTACTTTTTGGCTCACTTTTTTTGATGGACAGGGCGTTGTATCAGTAGATGTACGGCGGACCGTCGGTCCGGCGCCTCCAGTTCCTAATCTATTGAAGGTGTACGTCAAGGCATCTGACTCGGTACCAGCTCATTCCTTCCACACTGAAATTAATCAATAAACTGAGATCACGGGTCGGCGACCCGTGGTACTTTTACTTACCCCTCGCTTATCTCAATCTTCTCAATTGTATCTCCTGCCTTGATCTCGTCAATCACGTCGAGACCTTCAACTACTTTTCCAAAAACCGTATGTCTGCGGTCGAGATGCGATGTATTTTTACGGTTATGGCAGATAAAAAATTGGGAGCCACCGGTGTTTCTTCCCGCATGTGCCATCGAAAGCACTCCCCTGTCGTGATACTGATTGTCGCCATCCAGTTCACAGTCGATCGTGTAACCCGGTCCGCCGGTACCGTCTCCTTTTGGGCATCC
>DATGBT010000039.1:0-15131 GCA_035312505.1 Balneolaceae bacterium
GGATCAAATCAAGCTTTCCGATTCAACAGCCGTACAGGCTGCACGTTACAATAGCTTGCTGCACGCTCCTTACATCATCTTAACAAACGGCAGAGAAGACCTGGTTTATAAAGTGGAAGACGGAACGGCGAAATCGACGAATTATCCGCTTAATATTTTTCAGGAACCAAATGTGAGGAGGCTGGATTACTGGCAGAAGAGAGGTTTCTGTTCTGAAGTGATGCAGCCGGCGCTGAAAAAACGTATGGAATGGCTTCAGTCGGGATTTTGGATGAAAAGCAGTTTTTCAGAACTAACATACTTGTCGTTTAAAGAGTCGTTTTTACCGATTCCCATGGATCATTTCTACCAGATTTTTACGGAAAAAGATGAGAAAAAGCTGGCTGTAACAGTTATTGGTTATGGGGCTTCCGCTAACTACATAATCGCAGTTCTCAACCAAAAAGGAGTAAATCGAGGGGTTTGTGTAATAAATCTTGATGAAATCATTGCCGGCATAAACGGGAGCGTGCAGTTGTTCTTGCAAAACAGGGAGATACTTTTAGAATCGGAAGAGCTTAGAGAACTGATTGTAAAAGAGCAAAAAGCTGAATTTCACAGAGCTCTGGTAAATATTCTGCTCTCATTTTTTGATTGATACACTCTTTACTACATTTGTAAGAAGAAACGAATTAATAAATGCACAACTAAATTTTGAGTCTATGTCTGCAAAACTACATCGCGAAAAGCTTCTTTCACTGTTTGACGAGGATCAGGACGGAATTATTTACCTGAAAGGCGCCGAAACTATGTATCGTTATGAAACTGATTTTGAGTTTCCATTTCGGCAGGAAAGTAATTTCTGGTATCTCACTGGCGTGAATGAGGCCGACTATCATGCTCTTCTGGATATTAAAACAGGGGAATATCACCTGTTTTCTCCAAAACGAGATTCACAATATGCGGTATGGCACGGACGCATCAAACCAAAAGAGGAAATAAACGACCTGTACAATCCCGATTATCTGCATTACGATAATCAGCTTCTATCCGTACTAAATGATCGAAAGCCCAAAACGATTTACTGTCTGAATGAAGAGCAGGCGGAATTTATTGAGGATTTAAACCGCGAATTTAAACTGGAGATAGAGACGCTGGCTGATGCGATTACGTTTTGCCGCTGCATCAAATCGGAGGAAGAGCTTGAGAAAATGCGGGAAGCCGCACGGGTTAATAACCTTGCTCATGTAGAAGTGATGAGAGCGCTGAAACCGGGGATGAATGAGTATCAAACGAAGGCTATATTTGATTATCATCAGCAGAAACACGGATTGCTACAGCCTGCCTATTCGGGTATTCACGCAGGGGGGGTAAACAGCGCTATTTTACACTACACCGAAAATAACCAGCCGATACGCGATGGTGATCTATATTTAATAGATGCCGGTTTTGAGTACAGGGGATATGCATCGGATATTACCCGTACATATCCGGCAAATGGACGATTTACCGGTGATCAGGCGGCTATTTACCAAGTGGTTTTAGATGCGCTGAACCAAACGATTAGCATGACTGCTCCCGGAATTAAAATGGAAGAGCTGCATCTTGCCGCGTGTCGAATTATTTTAACCGGGTTGAAACGGTTGGGAGTTATACGGGGGGATGTTGAAGAACTGATGGAGAATGATATTTTTGCACTATTTTTCCCACACGGACTGGGACATTTTCTTGGACTTGATACCCACGATGTGGGTGGCTACCCCAAGGGGGTTGAGCGAATAGACCGCCCGGGAATTCGTTTTCTTCGTGTACGCCGGGAACTGATGCCAGGTATGGTGATAACGATTGAGCCCGGCATTTACTTCATTCCTGCACTGTTGAAACCTGCATTGGAAGATGAGAAAACATCAAAATACCTTGTGAAAGATAAAGTGGTGAGCCTTATGAATTTTGGCGGTATCCGGATTGAGGACAATCTTGTGATCACTGAAAATGGATATGAGAATCTTACGGACGTACCGAAAGAGATCAGGGAAATTGAGGCCGTAATGAACGGGTAAAATTGTAACGGCAACTGGTGGCACGACTCAAAGTCGTGCCACCAGTATTCGGTAAAGTTAACATGGAAAAAGAGAGCCTGTATCATATATATAATCAGGGAAATAATAGAGATCATATCTTCTATTTAGAAAAAAATTACATCTACTTTCTTAAGAAAGTTCGCAAACATTTATTGCCACATTTGGAACTATTGGCATACTGTTTGATGCCCAATCATTTTCATTTTCTGGCATATACCAAACCGGACTTCAATCATGAAAAATATTTAAATGATCTTCGGATTATGTTAAGCTCATATACAAGGGCTATTAATAAGCAAGAAAGCAGAACAGGGTCTCTTTTCAGACAGAATACAAAAACAAAGAATATCTCCCATTCAAGTAATGAACAGGCTTATGGGCTTTACTGCTACCTCTACATACACCAAAATCCATTACGTGCGATGTTAGTTGAAAGGTCAGAAGATTGGCTTTACTCATCTTATCGTGATTATACAGGAATGAGAAACGGAACACTATGTAACATTAAGTTTGCAGTTGATATGTTAAATCTCCCAACGAATGCAGAAGAACTAATTGAATTAACAGATCAATCGATTCCAGAGCATATCAAAAATAAAATTATTTAATTGAACATCGATTACTGGTGGCACGACTCCAAGTCGTGCCACCAGTAAAAACATAACGCATAAAAACATGTTTTCAACTTTTGAAGTCAACGTACAATACCGAACCAAAGAACGACGAATCTTAAATACAATACTGGCCATCATTGCGGGTATACTAACACTCGTATACCCCGACTTTCTCTATCTGATTGCCGCCGGGTACCTGATTGCGCTTGGGATCATGATGCTGGTATTCAAAATGCCCGCTATTATTGCCGCATTTCCGTTAACCGCCGGACTGCTTATTTTTATATTTCCTGAACTTATTCCGTATACATTTGCCGCATTCCTTGGCTTTTTCGGTGTTATACTGCTCATGGCGTTTCAGTTTTCAATTTTTGGATTCCTGACCCTGATTCTCGCAGTACTCATAATTATGAACCCGGATTCGGTTGCTTATTTTATAGCTGCCTTCGTTCTGCTGTATGGAATCGCAGATCTTATCAGGCTTTTCAGAGAGAAAGGTGCAAATCCGCGGGTTGTAAACTAGAGAGTATCTTATTTTCCCATGTAATTTTAAAAATCATCATTCATCTCGATCCAGAATCCGTCAGGATCTTTGAAGTATATTTGGCTAATGCCATCTGGACGCAGCGTTATTTCATTAGGGTCACCTGCCCAATTTCTGAATTCAATGTTATTACTTCGCAGTGTTTCTACAAAGGATTCCAGGTCTGCAGTACTAAAGCAAAGATGATTATTAATACTTCGTTCACGACGTTCATCAGCTGATTCGATGAGGTGAAGCTGAGTACCACCAATATCAAACCACGCGTGTAGACCGTCATTAAATGGTTCGTCAATCTGTTTTAGACCCAGAAAGTCTCTGTAAAATTCCTCACTCTCTTCAAGATTGGTTACGGAAACAGCAATGTGATTACTTTTTGTCTGAAGTTGAGTCTGCTGATCTTGTGCATAGAGCGTCGATGTATATGAGACCAAAAACAACAATGTTGCTATAAAATATTTCATGATTTTAAAGATTAATTAAATTTTATAATCCAATGTACAATCACGAAATCAGCAATCAAATTGTAAATCAAAAAGAGTCAGGATTTCAAATCATTTAACAATTTTCTGGCCTCGTCAAGATGCCGTTTTCCGTCTTTTAGTATGGGCTCCATTGTAAGCAGCTCTTCAAGAACAGGTATAGCTCGATCTTCCTGGTCGGACCGAACATAATGCATAGCCAGGTCGTACCGAATCAAAACGTTACCGGGGTTCAGTTCCATTGCCTTTTTTAGATACTCTTCAGCTTTTTTGTTTGATGCATCCGGTAAACCTTCAGAAATAAAATTGGCCGCAAATCGCTCGGCTCTTCCCACATTGGCTACTTCCGACTGCCACACACCATAGAGATGCCAGGAAAGAGCGTGATTTGGCTGTATGTCCACAGCTTTTCGAATATTCTTTTGAACTTCGTGTGATAAACGGATCTTATCCCGGGTTCCTTTTAATTCAGCAATACGGCCTTTTGCCACGGCCATTGCGTAATAGGATAACCCCTTTTCCGGGTGGTTATCGAGTGCTTTTTGGGCATAATTCGTTGCTTTGTTATAGTATTTTTCCCGTGCATCTTCATCTTCGAGCCGATACCCAACCGTTGAGTGCAATACGCTGACATTCCAAAGCGCCTCGAAGTTTTCCGGATCTTCGTTCAGTACTTTTTGATAGGTTTTGATGGCCTCTTTTTCATCAAAATTGTCTACCTGATTGTTAGCTTTTGTCAGCAGGGAATCAACGAGTGTCTCACTTTGTGCATTCGCCGGGTTGGATAAGCACAGAATCAGAAAAAAAATAAAGAGGAAATAATGCAGATAGCGGGTGGTGTACATAGTTTTGGGATTTTAAATTGTTTACAAATAGATAAACAAAATATATCCTGAAATCGCTCCTGCACAACACGTTATCATCAAGGGAATCTATCAGACCGTTTTCGAATAGGTGGATCTGTGATTTGGCCGTGTCAGATATTCATCAAAAACCATGGCAATGTTTCGCAGAAAAAGCCTGCCAAGATTCGTGATAAAAAATCCGTTAACGGTTTGTATAAGTAAACCATCAGATTCCAGCTGATGCAGCCGTGTGAGCTCTTCTTTGTAGCGACTCTCGATCGGAACACCGGTATCCTTTGCAAAAGCTTCGTAGTTGATTTCACCCTTGCACATAATTTGCATGATAATTCTTCTCCTTACAAGATCCTCAGCGGTCAATCTCAGTACTTTTTTGACCGGCAGACGACCTTGGTCGAGCAGAGAATAGTAGCCATCCAGGTCTTTTTCGTTTTGTGTGTAGAGACGGTTTCCCTGGGAAATTCCAGACATTCCGAGAGCGATCATCTCCAGTTCGGCGTGGGTGCTGTACCCCTGGAAATTGCGCTGCAGTGTACCTTCGTCAAGCGCTTTACTCAGGTCATCACTTCCCCTTGCAAAATGGTCCATTCCAATGTAGCGGTAGCCAAGTTCAGGAAGTTCTTCAATGGCATGAATCAGCATCGAAAGCTTTTCGTCTGTAGACGGAAAATCGTTCTCATTCAGCAGCTTTTGGGCCGGCATGATAGATGGAAGGTGTGCGTAGCTGTAGATAGCAAAACGATCCGGATCCAGGCTAACCGCATCTTTAATTGTTTTCTGGAACGTAGATGGTGTTTGAAGCGGTAACCCGTAAATAAGGTCGAGGTTAATGTCCTTAATACCGTTAGAGCGAAGCCAACTTACTACTTTTTGGGTCTGATCGAACGGCTGAATTCTGTGGATTGCTTTCTGAACATCTGGATTGGTATCCTGAACGCCAAGCGATGCGCGGTTACATCCTATTTCAGAAAGTGCTTTAACGTGATCTTTTTCCACTCTGCGTGGGTCAATTTCCACACTAAACTCTACATCGGGATCTACCCCAAAGTGTGAATGTATCAGTCGTCCCAGCCGCCGAAGTTGTTCGGGAGATAAAAATGTAGGCGTGCCTCCGCCAAAGTGAATCTGCTTTAGCAGGGAATTCTCGTGGAACGTTGCAGCAGTTAGCTGCATCTCTTTATCCAGGTAGTCGAGATACACATCACCCCGATCCTGGTTTTTTGTGATCACTTTTGTACAGCCGCAGTACCAGCAGAGCGAAAAACAGAACGGAATATGAATATACAGAGAGTATTTGGCAGGTTGTAATAAACGACTCTCCTGCATATTTCTGATTAAACCGTCATCAAAGTCCTCTGAGAACTGCACAGCTGTTGGATACGATGTATACCTCGGGCCGGGCACATTATACTTTTTAACTAAGCCTATAAGCTTGTCATGGGAAATTTTCACTACACTATTGCCTTAATCTTGAAAAAGAATGTCGAATCCGCCATCAGTTGTTAATCGCAGATTTTCTGCCTTTCCTTTTTTAACGAGCTCTGTGAGAGATGTTTCCTCAAGCATAACTCGTATGGAATCTCTGGTTTTAGCCCATTTATCATGAAGCGGACAAGGATTTTTTGTGCCACAGCCAGGTAAGCCAAGGGCACATTCAGTTAGCAATTGAGACCCATCAATGGCCAGCACAATATCCATCAAATAAACATTATTGCCGTTTCTGTTAAGACGAATACCACCATTTGGTCCTTTGAAAGATTCCATAATTCCCTCAGCTGTTAGCTGCTGGAGAATTTTGGTGAGAAAGTGGAAGGAGATTTCAAGCTTGTCACTCATTTTTTTGATTGGTACGTACTCCCCATCGGTTCTTGAAGCCAGGTACAGTGAGGCACGAAGGCCATAGACACAGGATTTTGATAATAGCATATCTGTTGTTTTATGTTATTGAGACTCTTTTATCTTAATATACTAAAATCCAATCTATTATTCATTAAAAATCCGAAAGTTATCCGTACGGGTTGGTGTTCTAAGAAGGAGAAGTAGTGCCGGGAATAATGGTAGCAGAGCGATTAGAAATGTCCAGAAAAATACGTTTGGAACTGCATGCGAAGCAGGCCAGTAGCCACTTATAGCAGCCAGGGAAAGCAGTAGAAGCCAAACTGAAATAACAAAAAGAGAAGTGATAAAAGGAGCCGGTTTTTTGCTGAACGGGAGAAAATGGATCATTGTAATGGTGATAAAACCAAGCATTACCAGATGCAGGTAGAGAATTCGCAAGCCGTGCACTCCAATCCAGAAATCGGTTGGGAAAACAGTTATAGCCTGCGCAGAGATTTTGAGTATCAGCAGTATCAAAAGGGAGTAAAAGAGAAAACGGTTTTTTAGAGATGTTGACTTGAGGAAATAGATTAGATTTACAGAAAGGGAAAGTACAATCATGGAGAGCCCGATTCTGGCAGCAATCAGCATCTCAATTGTGAGCAGAGATTTTGAAAAACTAAGCGGAAAAAGAAGCATGGAGCCGAAAAGGACCGGCAAATAGAACCAACTCGATTGTATTTTGGGCTTGGGCAGCTCAACAGCGCTCCAGATGATACCGATGGCCGCTAAAACTGCCCAGCCTTCTGTAAATACATTCAGAAAAAAATAAGTAAGTGCAGATGGAATAAGCGAGTTTACTCCATCAAAAAACTGAGCAGCAGATACGCCCCAGGCTCCTATTGAGCTCACCAAAAGCGCGACAAGAGCCCCGTCGAAAATGTCGAGGGCCTGAGTCGTTTTTGCCTGTTTTCGAAATGTAAAATAGAGCGTTGCAAACCAATACCATGTGAGCATAATCAACCCGGAAATGATGGCTGATAGCGGCATTGTGGCAAAGCCCAGCTGAATTGGGCTGTATCCGAAAAAAAGAAAAAACGGATAGGAGAGAAAACCGAGAAAAAGCATGGTGTATAAGCACCTGCGGACCGACTCTGCAGGCAGAGACGTGCCCGAACGAATCAGTAGTGTAGCCATCCATGCCATAACCGGTGGCGAAATCCAGTTAAAAAACATGAGATGCGTGTGGGCGTGTCGGATGTTGTCGAGTGCAAGAGATTCCGGGAGAGGGAAGATCAATCCGTATCTGAATAGTGCTCCCGTTGCTGCCGCCAGAATAAAACTGAGCAACGAAAGCCGGTAAATGTTAAAAAAAAGGGGATCACGATCCTGCATTATTCAATTTCGGCATATTCTTTAATCGGTTGTAAAAGGCGATGAGAACTCCCAGTAAAACAGCAGCCATGGCCTGGTGCAGTACCCCCAGCCATACCGGCACATGGAACACCAGTGTAAAAACACCAATGGCATATTGAGCTAAAACAGTTGTAAACAGAGCCAGACTCCACATTTTAATCTGGAAATTCATCTGTAACATGTAGGTACGTACCCACATCACGATAACAATGATTCCCAGTATAGTTCCGAGTACCCGGTGCATCCATTGAACCGTAACGATATTTTCGACAAAGTTGAGCATGAACGGCTCAATAATCCAAAGTTCGGGCGGTGCCCAGTACTGATACATTTTCGGGAAGGTGTTGTAGACGTGTCCGGCATCCATTCCGGCAACGAATGCGCCCCAGGTTATCTGAAGAATCAGAAAAAAGAGAAATACTCCCAGCCAGGTTTTCATCTCTCTAAGGGAGTGCAGAGCTTCACGTTTTTGATCGTATAGATCCATTGCGAACCAAATACAGCTGCCAAAAATGGTGAATGCAAGCAGCAGGTGAGCGGCAAGCCTGTAGTGACTGACTGCAGGAATGTCTATCAGACCACTTTTTACCATAAACCAACCCATTAACCCCTGCCCGGCACCAAGAAACAGAAGAAAAACAGAGCGTCGTGTTTGTTGGGCGTCAAATTTCTTTCTGATGATAAACCAAGCGAACGGAATGATAAATACCAGACCAAGCACTCTGCCGATCAGCCGGTGAAAATATTCCCAGAAGAAGATAGCTTTGAATTCGCCAAGCGACATTCCTCTGTTTACCTGTTGGTATTCGGGATACTGTTTATACTGCTCAAATGCATCGATCCACTCGGCTTCGTTCATCGGGGGGATGGCACCCATTATTGGCTCCCATTCCGTCATCGAAAGTCCGGATCCGGTTAAGCGCGTTATGCCACCAATAATTACCATCAAAAATACAAGAACGGCCCCGCTCCAGTACCATCGCCGAATAAGTTTTTTATCTGATGAAGTCATGCCCTGATTGATTAGTTGTTTTCCCCATAATGATATGGTATCAAATTTCAGACAGAATATTCAACATAGATGAAGGAAAGATGTATAGGATTAAAAATCTTTCCTCCTGAAAATACGAAGCCCGGTTAATGCAGGTATGGCAAGCCAGAGGCTCAGCATTCCAAATGAAGTAAGAGTACCCAGGTAAGTGCCAAAAAACTGGTTGAAAACGGCCCCTGTATAGCCCATTAATGCTGAAATATCAAACTCCATCAGGATTAAAATTCTTGCAAGATCCATAGGATTGAGCATAGTTATGGCAATAATACCCGTTTCGAGAGGGTAATCGCCAAACAAGAAGATAATCACCATAATCAGCCCGTCGTAAATTACGGCCATAAAAAGCCATATAACGATTGAGAAACCAAAGCCCTTAATCTTGTCATCATAAAACCAAAGCCCCATTACAAACCCAAGGCCCACAAAAATAAATGTTAGTATAGATCCCAGTGCAAGAACCAAAAATAGCTGGGAGCCCGATCCCTCTGTTACTCCTCCGTGCCAGCCAAGCGGCAGTGCTGCGCCAAGGATAAAAGCAACCGTAAGCGGAGCAGATATGCCGGTATACAGCCCCCAAAAAAGTGTAGATCGGTTTACCGGCTGAGTTAGAAGCAGCTCAAGGTAATCGCGTGACTGATAGATATAAAGGATTCCATAAATAAGGCTGATGATGGGGATAAGCAGCAGCATGATATTGCTTACGCTAACCCATACCTCGGTTCCACCGCCTGAAAACCGAAAGAGTGTGTCGGTTAGCAGTAGAAAGATGAGGCCATAGCCGAGAACCCATTTCGCACGCAGCAGGGTTTTGAATTCATTTCGCAGTATTTGTGTATAAACTCTCATCATTATGCAGGGTCCTCCATCAGTTTGGCAATGGCGCCTTCGAGACGCTCCTGCCTGTTCTCTTTAAGCAGATCATCAATTCTGCCGTAATATTTTATTTCGCCCTCAAGAATGAAGATCACGTGATCAACAAGCTGCTCCAGTTCGCTCATGATATGAGACGTAATGAGTACGGTTTTGCCCGCTTCTTTCTCTTTTTGAATTCGCTCTTTGAAGATAAAGCTGGAGCGCGGATCGAGACCAGCAGTAGGCTCATCAAAAAAGAGAATGGCTGGATCAAACATCATGGCGAGGGTAGCGCCCACTTTCTGTTTGTTGCCGCCCGAAAGTACACGGAGCTGCTTATGGAGCTCAGGTTCAAGATTGAATTCTTTAATGAGCTCCTGCTTGTAAACAGCTTCATCACCCCTGAGATCTTCAATAAAATGGAGAAGCTCCGATACGATCATTTGTTCGGGATAGTGTGCCTGCTGGGGCATATAGCCAATATCCCGTCGATAGTTGTAATTACCGTTCAGGTGAATGTCATTGATTGAAATATCGCCGGAATCTGCCTTTACAAGTCCAAGCATGGTTTTGATAAGCGTGGTTTTACCTGCTCCGTTTGGCCCCACAATACCGGTGGCCTGCCCGTCGGGAACGTTCAGGTTTAGTTCTTTTAATACCTGCTGGGCTCCGAAAGCTTTTTTTAAATTATTAATGCGAATCATTGAATAGGTTCCATTGCTGGTTTAGGATCAACAAGATTTTTTGGTGTCAACACCGGAAAAACACGCTCGGCAGTATCCAGAAGGCCGGCCATAATGCTTCTCAGCATAATCAGAGACATTGGATGTCGCTCGGCAAATAGGGAAAACAGACGGACAGGCCGGTGCTCCACATCGCCTATACCATCCCGGTCCAGATCATACCCTTCGTACTGGCTCCAGTAATTGCCTTCGTAATGATTGGGGTTTGAACGGCTGTTGGTTGAGACTTCAAAAACGTTGCCGATGAAGTTGTTTTTTTCGATACGATTGTCCAGCCCGTTAGCCATCATTCGGATAGCAGTACCGTTGTTGTGAAATTCGTTTTTGTCAATCTGTATCCTGTTCGAAGCCTCACTATAAATGCCAACTGAATTTGTGTCAAAGCGGTTAAACTGAACCACACTGTCGTTGATCTCTTTGAGAAGTAGTCCGTAGCGGTTGGCACCCCAGTTCTGAACAAAACGATTGTGGCGCATAATCACGTTTTTGGTGTACATCACAGCCACACCCGAAATATTGTCGCGAAACTCATTTCCTATGTAGCTGCAATCATCCGAATACATGAAGTGCAGGCCGTAACGGATGTTGCTGTACACGTTGTTCCCGGTGATCATGCTTCCTTCAACAAACTCAAGGTATATACCGTCCCGGTGACCGGTTATTTCGTTTTGGTGTACTTCTACATCTTTGCTGTACCACATGTGAATGCCGTTGCCTGATGTGGTTTGGCGTTCGGCATTTGATATGATTTTATTATTCGATACTTCCACCTTTTCACTTTTGGCGACAAAAATTCCAAAAAAGTTGTTTGTGAGCACCAGGTTTTCGATAAGAATATTTTTGCTTTTCTCCACAAGAATGGCAGCATAATCGTCCATGAAACCAAAACCGGAATCTTTAATTTCAAAATTTCTCAGAGTTATATTTTCCCCCATCAAAATGAGCCCGTAACCTTCGCTCCCGATGTCGAGTACTGCACGATTTTGCCCATCAATCGTAACTGATTTTTCAATAATCAGATCATTGACGGAGTAGGTTTTTGGCTCCAGAAGTATGGTAGCACCTGAGTCTGCTTGTACTATGGCCAAGGCAAGATCCGACAACTCCTGGTTTTTCGCTTCAGATGAACTGTTTTGAGCGGCTGTGACTACCGGAAATAAGAGCAGGCATATTACGGACATCAAGGAATTAAGATGTCGTGTCCGAAATAGGTGTAAAAAAAGGGATTTTATCATCGCTTTACGTTCCATTGACCTACGACAAAATTGACGGTTTCGACCCAATTCATTTCTTCAGCATCCTCAATGCCGGCAGGTATGGGTTCCTCTCCGGGTAGAGCAAACAGCGACAGACCCATGGGGCTCGGCACACCCTCGGCATGATAGATATCCGCTCTGTTGAGTGGCAGCCACTCCCCGCGTTGCGTATAGTCTGTGACGTAAAGATTTGCATTTTCGGCAATATCCGGTGTTTGATAGGCGTATGCTGCCATACACTCGATACTGTCGAAGGGGTATGACTTTCCTTTATCAGAAACAAGCTGTGAGGCAAACTGCCGGTCAGAAACGACCATTTTACAGTAGGCGCATTCGTCAGTGTGTAGATTGATCTCTTTGGGATCCTGACTGATGCATGCACTCAGCAGCAGTAAAAACAGGGTTGATAAGACAAGATATTTTTTCATGATAGCTCTCCTGGGTTTTTACTTATGTAGATGGTTTACTTGACCAAAAAGCGTACGATGCCAGCCCCATGCTGATCAATGAGAAGTAGAATCCAAGTCCCGGCCAGGACGAGGCCGTAATATTCAGCAGCTGTTTTGTACCAATAAGAGGTGGCTGGTAGGTCATTCCGGGTACTTTGATGGCGGCATCATCACTCAGGTTGTGTCCGTAGTCGTAGCCCCATAAGTAGAAATCGACAAGGCCTGCGATTGCAAATAGAACAAAGAGAATAATCCATACAAGCAGAGCGGTTCTGTTTCCCCAAAGGGCAACACCAAGTCCGGACAAAATCAGAAACAGAAAAATCCAGGGCATAATTTTAAGCTCGGGTATAGAGTCGGGGTTAATTTCCTGCATCCCTATGTAGTGGTTAAGACCGTTGATGTTCTGAAGATCATTTTTATTTTGTCCTTCAATCTTATTGATGGAGATTTCCATACCAATGCCTTCAGGATATTGTGGAGCGTCCATGTCAATAGTCCAGATAGGAACGGTAAATACCAGGCCGAGAAGCAGTGCGGCAACTGCCATTATGATCCTTTCTTTTGTTTTCATAAAACCTCTTATTACGTGAAATTTTGGTAAAGAGAAAAGGGCCGGTCAAAACCCTTTCCACAAAGATATTTTATAAAATTAATTTCCAACTCCGAACGAAACAGGGGTGTCAGCATCAGCGGGTGATACCCGGGCATATCCCTGCATCTCCTGGTGGAGAGCCGAGCAGAAGTCGGTGCAGTAGAATGGGAAAACACCTGGTTTTTGGGGTTCCCAAAGAATTGTACGGGTCTCACCCGGCATTACCAGCAACTCGGAAGTATTAGCGCCCAGGATGGCAAATCCGTGAGGTACATCCCAATCCTGTTCAAGGTTGGTTACGTGGAAGTACACTTTATCGCCTACCCGTAATCCTTCAATGTTATCAGGTGCGAAGTGGCTTCTGATTGTCGTCATATAAACATGAACTTCGTCGCCGTTGCGCTCAACCCTGGTTTCGGCTTCGCTTTTCACCGCATCGGGGTGATTATTATCTTCGAGTGCATAGAACTTAATTTGGCGCTCTTTCACAATATCTGCTGCGATTGCTTGTGCATAATGCGGCTCACCATCCGTTGGGAAGTCGAGCAGCAGTTCCATCTTATCACCCGAAATATCGATGAGCTGAGCCGAGTGGAACAGTTCAGGGCCGGTAGGCAGATAGCGGTCTTTGGTAATTTTATTGAGCGCTACAACATATTTGCCTTCGGGCTGCATGCTGTCTCCGCCGGGAATCATGAGGTGGCCGGGGGAGTAATAGGTGTCAATCCGGTCCACAACCTCAAACGTTTCGAGGCTCCACTTTACAATTTCAGAGGAGATAAAGGCCGTTGTGTAGGCATATCCGTTACCGTCGAATTCGGTGTGGAGTGTACCGATACCGGCATTTTCCACCTCTGCATGAATAACGGAGTCGTAGTTCAGAACCGGAATTCCGTCCACTTCTCCTTCAAAGTCTTCGTTCTCAATAGCTTCAATCATTTTTTCGAATGAGTGTACCGGCAGCACTGATGATAGTTTTCCGCCTCCTACGATGTAGCGCCCGCTTGGGTCTACATCAACGCCATGAGGCGATTTGGGAGTAGGCAGGTAGTAAATAATACCGGGATTCTCAATTGGGTCGATTACTTTAACGGTTTCAATCAATTCAGACTTTGCCCGTTGTTCATCGTGGTCCATGTAATTGCGATAGTGAGGTGCATCAATTTCACGGCCGGCACCTTCTGCCACGAGCTCTGCTGCTTTTTTCCAGTTTACAGCAGCAATAAAGTCTTTATCATTGCGTGAAGCGTTTCGTTCGAGTAATGTGTGTGCCTCTTCAGTATTGTAGCTGGTAAAGAACGACCAGTCTGCGGACGGGCCTTTGCCTGCGTGGGACAGATCGTAGTTAAAGCCTGGCACTAGAATTTGAAAATCAATGTTCATCTCACCTTCATCACCGATTTTTATGAAAGAGAGTGTTCCCTTAAAATTTTCAGCGTAGGATGAAATCGCTACGTCCTGATTTTCGAGAGTCTCCTCATCCATTGGAATACTGAAGCGTGTGGCAGCTGAAATGTATTCGGTGTTTGTGGTTACAAATGGAGATGCATGGTTTCCTGCAGAATTGGGGATTTCAATGATTTCTGCCGTTTGGAAGTTCGAGAAGTCGATACGTGCTACCCGGGGTGTATTATTGGCATTGATAAAAATCCATCGTCCGTCAGGTACACCGTCGGTTTGCGACATTTCGGGATGGTGAGCATCGTCCCAGGGTATAAATCCATGTGTTGTTTGAAGCATCGGCTTGGTCTCCTCAGAATAGCCATAACCGCTAACAGGCGCCTGTGAGAATACAGGAATGGTATAGAGGTGTCGGCCTGATGGTAAACCGTACACGGTCATTTGTCCGCTATACCCGCCTGAAAACATACCGTAAAATTCGTCATGTTCACCGGGGGCTACATACACTTTTTGTGCGGCATCGCCCGAGCTGGATAAATTTTGCTGTGAGGGGCAACCGTACAGGGTAAAAGCAAGTACAGCGATCAGTGGTAGAGACCACCATACAAACCTTGATTTCTTTTTTATTGGTTTCATAGTTTGTTTTGGTTTAGGTGTTATTGATTGGTTTCGTTTTCGTTGGGCATTTCAATGGTTCTGAAATATTCTACGATGGCTCTTGCCTGATCAATCGTTACGTTTTGATAGGGCATGGGAGACATATATTCCTGCATCATTTTCTTTCCTTCGGGATGTTTTTTGGTCATCTCATCAGGATTCATAATCATGTTCATGATATAGGTCGGAGTGCGTCGGTCGAGGATTTCTCCTGAAGCCGGGCCAATATAGCGCTCGTTCGGACGGTGGCATGCGGTACACTTGGCTTCAAAAATCTCTTTACCTTCGGCTGCTAATTCGGGGTCGAGTTCACCCAGTTCAACCACTTCAGTT
>DATGBT010000040.1:0-2906 GCA_035312505.1 Balneolaceae bacterium
GGGTCCAGCTCATATAATCCATCTCCCAAAAAAGCGAGTGCTACAAAAAGACGTCCGTCTTCCGAAAAAGTGATAGGGTTTACGCCAGGTGCAACAAACTGCTTGGTCACCACCCCATCCGGGCTCATGCGGCCAACCTCACCAATATTTATATCAGTCCAATAAAGCGAACCGTCAGGCCCAAACGCCAAATCATCAGGAGAGATCACTCCATCCGCCGGGCCAAGTTTCTTTAGGATCTTGCCGTTTTGCTTATTCATCACGATTATTTCCTGGCCGGCAAAACTGGCAACATAAAGATTGCCATCCGGTCCGAAGTTTATACCATTGGTACCTTTTATGGGAGCTCCGGTATAAATCTCCTTCACAAGGACTTTTGAATCCTGAAACTTCTTATCTATCGTCGAATCAAAAGTAGAAATCTCCCCATTAAAATCGGTACCTGTTTGCTCGTCTACGATGGAATCACATCCCATCACCGTCAGGTTCATGAGTAACATCAGGGTCAAACCCCTTAAAAAAGTCAGCCCGGTTCCTGCCGGGCTTCTGCATGTCATGTTCTTATAGATCATAAGACTGGTTGGTTTATTTCTCATCATGTTACATTTTTTGTTGTTGTTGAGTACAAGTTGTTCCCGGTGCCACTTTCATCATCATTCTACCATTTACATCCGAAAGAGTCTTGGACTTTTCACCCAAATGTTTGGACTTTTGAAACGTTTTTGGCTTCATGAGCCAAATATTGACTGGGTTTTGCTATAATGAGCAATGGAAGTGCAAATCGTAGTTTGAAAACAGATGGTGACTCTTGACAGCTTAAGTATGAATATTCGCAACAAAAATGAATAGATCGCTACAAATGGAATCACTGAATGCTTGTGTCTAGTAAACGTAAAGTTTCTAATATTTTTAACTCTTTTTGTACAATAGACTAATTGATTTCAATATGAGTAAATCCAACTTTTATTTGTTTAAATTTTTTGAGTTGAAGAGTTTTTTTATTAATCTCGCATTGCAACCAAACTAACACCTTCCTTACAATGGGTTCTATACTACCTGGCTACGATTATGATGTATTCGTCAGTTATCGGCATCACGATAACAAGTATGATGGGTGGGTTACAGAGTTTGTTGAAAGACTTCAGCAGGAGCTTAATGCAACCCTCAAAGACAAGCTGACGATCTATTTCGACAAAAACCCGGAAAGTGGACTGAGTGACAATCACGTAGTAGATCAATCCATTCGGAATAAGATCAAAACCCTGATATTTATTCCAATAGTTTCTCAAACCTACTGCGACACCTCATCGTTTGCATGGAGCCAGGAGTTTAAGATATTTAAAGAGTTTGCGGATTCTGACCGTTTTACACGTACTATCCGATTGGCTAACGGGAATTTTACCTCCCGCATTCTGCCCATAAAAATTCACGATATTGACATGGCCGACCTCCGTCTGCTGGAAACAGAACTGGCAGGAACGCTGCGCTCTATCGATTTTATTTACCGGGAGGCTGGTGTTAATCGTCCGCTAAGGCCTGTGGATGACGAAATACCGGCAATATCCGGCCAGGTAAAGACTCTGTACCGAAATCAGATCAACAAGCTTGCCTATGCCATCAAAGAGATCGCACAGGGAATCAAGGAAATTGACCGGCATCTTGCACCGCCTGTTAATCCATCCACGCTATCCTCTCCCGAGCCACTCAAGGGAGCTTTTTCATCATCACATCCATCTGCCTCAAAAGTGAAAGTGGTTGATCAGTCCGGCCCCAGCGTATACCTGGCATGGACCTCCAGCGACCTGAAAGAGGAACGGGAAGAGATGGCCATTACGCTGAAAAAAGCAGGATTTAATGTTCTGCCCTCCACCGATTGTCCATATGATGACGAAACCTTTAAACAGAAAGTAAAACAGGATATGGATCGCTGCACCTGCTCCCTGCATATGCTGGGTGGTGAATTCGGCCGGCGATTTGAATTTGAAAGCGAGGTGTCTTTCCCTCAATACCAGTTCCTGGAAGCAAAAAAGACGATTGAAGCGGGCGAAAGCGATTTTAACTGCTTTGTGTGGATGCTGCCCGAAGCTTCAAGGAATATTAAGCCCGATCAGCGGAATTTCATAAACTTCATCCGTAACAACATCACGGAAAATATGATGTTTTCGAACAGTATGGGGCCGATGCAGCTTGTCGACGATATGCGCGTGGTGATGAAGAAAGAAGAGGAAGAGCTGTACGATTCCAAAGATACGGAGATCTTCTTTATCTACAACCAGCAAGATGAAGCCGAAGCGAAGATTATAACGGATCATCTCAGCATGGAATATCCGGTTGAGATTATGAACATCCTTCCCGACGGCGAGGACAAATACAGGGAGATCAGCACGCAACAAATCCCAAAATCCAAGCTTGCTGTGGTCTACTTTAAGTACGCAGCTGAATGGGCGCTACCGTTTACCAAACAGGTCTGGAAAACCGTGGGAGGCGCTTCTTCCCCCACCCCTCTTTTCCTCGTTGGCGAGGACGACCCAAGCAGCAACAAAGCGCGAAATTTCAAAGCACCCAAAGTGGTCTCCTCTATTGTGCCCAAAGAAGAGGTTCCGGGTGAAGTAAAGAAAGTGTACATAACAGTCAGTGAAATGAGTTAGGCCGGCCCTATGTTTGATGATTTTCAGATCTGCCCTTATACCGGATTACGCTCTTTTACCGAAGAAGAGTCAATATATTTTAAGGGGCGCGAAGAGAACATCGAGCAGGCGATTGTGCAGCTTCAGCGTAATAAGTTTATTATGGTTACCGGTGCTTCCGGTGATGGGAAGTCTTCGCTCGTTTATGCAGGTATTATCCCTAATGCTCGCGCGGGTTTTCTAAAATCTAAATATACAGACTGGGTCGTAGCCGACTTT
>DATGBT010000041.1:0-4249 GCA_035312505.1 Balneolaceae bacterium
TTTTTACAGTAGTCACTCATTTTATTGATGTAGTTCCCGCTGGATACATACGGTTTGGATGCAAGAACACCACCATCTGCAAACGTACTCATTCCCAGCACATTTGGCAGCTCAACCCACTCGTACGCATCAATATAGGCCAGCCAAAACCATTTATTAAGCTCACGAGGATCGGTTTCAGTGAGATTGCTGAAGTTACTGAGCACCATCAGGCGCTGGATATGGTGAGAATAGGCTTCATTGATCACCGGACGTATACTCTCTTCCATGCACTTCATTTTCGTCTCCCCTGTCCAGTACATTTCAGGTAGCGCCTTTGCGAACCCAAAGTGGTTTGCCTCACGCACATCAGGCATCATTGCTTCGTAATAGATTCGAATAAACTCCCTCCAGCCAATAATTTGCCTGATAAAGCCTTCAACGGAGTTCAGCCGGGCACTTCCCTTGTCGTAGGCTTTTAGTGCCTTTTCACAGACTTCTGCGGGCAAGAGCAGCCCATTGTTCATATACAGCGAGAGCTGCGAGTGAAACAGCTGATGGTCACCGGTTTTAAGCGCATCTTCGTAGGGGCCAAACTCATCAAGACGCTTCTCAATAAAATTGTCCAGCATTCCCATAGCCTGATTCCGGGTCACAGCATAAGGGAAGTGATTTAGTGTTCCGAAATGATCAGGAAAGTAGTCCTCAACCATTTCCATCACTTCCTCTGTTATTTTGCCCGGCTCTATTTCGGGAATATCGGGAACAGGGTGATTCTTAGGGAGCTTTTCCCGGTTTTGATCATCGTAGTTCCACTCTCCTCCCACTGGTTTCTCTCGGTCCATCAGGTAACCGGTCTTTCGGCGCATATCCCGGTAGAAGTATTCCATTCGATAACCCGGCTCAATTTTATCAGCCCACTCATCAGGATCGGCCAGAAAGAACCCATTCTTGATCTCCGTTATTCGATTGCCAAGCTCCTCCGACACTTTCCTGAGCCGCTGCCTCGAACCCCATTCAGATGGGGTCATAAAGAAAAGTTCACCATTAAATGCTTCTGCCACATCTCTTAATGCATCATCAAAATGTTCACTCGTTGATAGGTAGAGTACGTCGAACCCATTATCAGCACACTCCAAAGCAAAGTGACGCATACTGCTCAGCACATAAATGGCTTTCATTTTATGATGGGGAAGCTCATTCCCTTTTTCTCTGCTTTCCACAAAGATTAATAGTGGCTTTTCCTCCTTTACCCACTGAGGCCATGCCTCCAGATTGAGTTGATCATGAAGGATAAAAACAGCTTTTTCATGCTGCTTCAGGTCAGGTTTTTCAATTTGGTTGTCAATTTCGTGAAGGTACTTTCTGGGCATAGTTTGTCAGTTTATTTCCTCTCAAAATTGGTTTTCTGCTTGATGCGTTCCAAATTTAATTACTAATAATTTAGTAAGAGTGTTGACTTTACCGTTTTATACTACTTTATTAGTACTAATATTTTAATACACCCAATGTTTATGCAATACTATCTGACATCTTTAATATTTCTACTCTTTACTCTCCCTGCATTAGCGCAGCCAGCGGTTCAATCCATCAATAGTGCAGATCAGCAGGGAATCAATATTGCCGAAATTGACGCAAAGTATAAGAGTGCTATTCATGCAGATCCCGCAAAAGCTGTTTTTGCAGAGCTTCAGCCCGAATTTATTAAGCATTACCATGCATTGATTTTGGAAGCCGGCAACCATCTTAAAAAGGAAGGGGTTCAAATAGAAAATGGCACAAGAATGTTTACACGGATCTATTTTTCCAGCGAAGGCAAGATTGACCACTTTTTTTACAGCGCAGAGCAGGCAGGATTCAGCGATGTCCAGGAGCAGGAGTTCAACGAAGCGATGAGTAAGTTCCTGGCAAATTACAAGCTTCCAATTGAGGCCGGTGAACCGTTTGCGCAATGCAGCCCGGTAGTATACCAGTTACATTAGAACTAATCCTAAAGATACCACACATTCCAATATGAGAAAACCACTAAGCCCGCTTGGAGAAACAGAAATGGAGATCCTGAATCACGTCTGGGAGCTTAAAGAGGCGTCCGTCTCTGATGTGCGTGAACGGATTTTACAGGACAGAGACGTTGCATACACCACGGTGATGACCATTATGAAAAATCTTGCGGACAAAAAATTTCTAAAGTTCAGAAAAGATGGACTCAGCTATATCTACAGTCCGGCAGTTCGCCCGGAAGATGTTCGTTTTAACCTGGTAGATCATTTGATCGATAAAGTGTTTAAAGGATCTGCGAAAGACCTGGTGCAAACCCTGGTTCAAAATGAAAGCCTTACGGATAAAGAACGGCTTGAAATTAAGCGGATGATTGACAAACTCGAGGATTAACATGGAAACCTTAGCTTTAGAACTCATAGAATACTTAAACGTTTTTTTAAGCTTCATCTGGCTGCCAATTGGAATTTGGTCACTTCTGGCACTGCTCGTATGGGCATATATGCGAAATAAAGAACAGCTCCATCCCCAGTACCATTACCAGGTGCGGCTTGGTGTACTCTTCTCATTACCTGCCGGTCTGCTTGCCCTGTCTGCAATACAGGGTATGGAGTATCTGTTACAGGGCGCAGAAGAACCGGTGAATCTGGCTCTGTTTACCGTTTCTTACCCGGTAGAGGTGAGTGTTACATCCGCACAAACAGAATCACTTTTTACTTTCTCCGAGATCGTAATTCTGATCTTATTCGCTCTTTATACCGCGGGTGTGCTATTCACATTATTAAAAATTACGGCACAGTGGGCAAAACTCCGGACTCTTCGCAGCACAAATTCACTTCAGTTACTCTATTCCCTAAAGAATCTTGATTCTGAGAATAAAAAGCTAATTAATAGCATCAAAAAGCCTGTATTTATTCTTTTTGTTGATGATGCAGTGATTCCTGTCACCTTTGGATACAATCACCCCGTACTTGTACTGCCGAAGTCCCTTCATTCAGATGACGAAAAGTGTAACCTGGTCATCAGACATGAACTCACCCATATATCACAAAATGATTTTATTACACACCTACTGGCCGTGATTACAAAAGCTATTTTCTGGTTTCACCCCCTCATCCACAGGTTGCATAACGAAATTATTGAATACAGGGAATTGCGATGCGACTCAATGATCCTCTCTGAGGAATCCGTTTCAAGAAAAAAATATGCGCAGTTATTACTGGAGCTGCTTCCTCTTCCGAATATCAACAAAGAACTTTCCGTAAATATGGCTCAGGAATCATCCAACCTAAAAAAGAGGATCCAAATGATCACCCAATCACAATACAAACAGAAACATTCAAAAAGGATAAGCCTGGGCATTTTCAGTTCTATACTCATGGTTACGGTTTTTGCCATGGCTTGCACTGATATGCAAACCGAAAACGTATTTGATGAAGAAGATGAAGTCAGCAACTTAATGACTGATCTGGACAGAACCGGCGAACGAGGGTTTCATGAAATCGTCATTTTCAGAGGAGAAAACGGAGAGATGAAATCGCATCAGGGCAAAATTGACAACCTTGATAATCTTCCGCCCGACATTATTAAATCAATTGAAGTTTTTAAAGGTGAAAAAGCAGTTGAGTTATATGGTGAGCAGGGAAAACATGGCGTTATTGTCATAAAAACGCATACGGACCCAACCGCATATAATACTGCGATGAAAGCATTGGGGATGGAAGCAGACATGCCGCCTCCGCCGCCCAGACCAAATGAACCACTTAATGAGGAAGAAGACTATTTTGTAGTTGTTGAGCAGATGCCTCAAATCATTGGCGGACTCGAATCGATCATGAAGGAGGTTCGATATCCCGACTTGGCCAGACGCGCCGGCATCGAAGGCCGGGTATTTGTACAGTTTGTAGTTAACGAACAGGGTGGTGTGGAAGATGCCCGTGTCGTGCGAGGAGTCGGCGGAGGCTTGGACGAAGAGGCACTTCGAGTCGTTGGTCAGGCCAAATTTAAACCCGGTATGCAGCGTGGAAAGCCAGTTAGAGTTCAGTATTCTCTCCCAATTTTCTTCAGGCTTGCAAATGATGAAGCCGTGGAGGAAGGTCAAACTGGCACCGCTCAAGTTGAACAGCCCACTACCATGGCCAAGAAAATGACTGTAGAAGTCCAGAATGATAATGGAATTCTGCGAGGCAGAGTATTGGACGGAGAAACCAATCGGCCGCTTCCGGGTGCCAATATCATAGTTGCAGGAACCAATACCGGGTCTACAACCGAT
>DATGBT010000042.1:0-9096 GCA_035312505.1 Balneolaceae bacterium
AAGTATCCCAAGCAGCTGCAATCGTGTATAACGATCTTTCCAGCGCATCAACCCAAGAATTGTACCCCCTAAAACGGTAAGTACATTTACAGCACTATAGACCACCGCTCCATTCATCACTTCGAGAGCAGCAATTAAAAATATAGCTGTGAGCAGATTTGGCAGACCGATGCAGAAGCCAAGCCAAATCTCTTTTTTTGTAAAAAATCCTTTATGAGTATTTAAAAAGTAGATCAAACCGACTATAAATGCTGTAAAAAAAACAATTGCCATAAACAGTTCTTTTACAATCATCTCTGAAAAATCGACTTCATAAATTTTTAAGGCCGAGTCACCAAAGCCGGTTAGTATAAACAGGACTACCAGCAGCCAACCTGCGCTCAGCTTTTTATTAAGCAGGTTTTTTTTATTCGGAAGAAGTAAAATCAGAGCAAAAAAAACAAGGACAACCCCGGCCCACTGGCGTAGCAGTAAAGGTTCCAAATACCAAATAGTTGACAGAAGAACAGGAATAAGCAAAGAGACTCGCATAGCTGCCACACTAACCCCGACTCCATTCAAATAAACAGATTTACTGTATGCAAAGAAGTTCACGATGAACACCACTCCCGTAATTACCCCAAGAAAAATCGTAAGAGGCTCAGCCCAAAATAAAACATATGCAGCTTCAGGATTTCGAAGAGATATCAACAACGCAATAAGTGTTGCAAAGGCATAGTTCACAGTAAGCACTGCAGTTGTTCGAGCCTCTGTATGCTCCACAATTTTAAAAAGATGTGCCAAAAGTACAGAGCAGAAGGAGGTTAATATTACAAATATCCAGCCCGACATCACTCCCGCACTGAAATCATAAGATTACCAAATGCCTTGATTTCCTGGGGAGCATCATGAAGTCTCCTTGAAGTATAATCAACATTACTCTGAAGATGATTGAGTAAAAGGTTTACCGTTGTATTTCTATTTTTGAGAGCCTCTGCCCAGTAATATGTAAAAATGTGGTGACGCTTATTTTCTGAACCCCCTCCGGCAAACAGCTGAGACTCCTGACCGGGCCGATTACTGAAAATAATTGCAGAATTAGGTACAAGACGCTGTAATTCGCTTGCGGCACGCTGTAAAGCCACCTCTCCCTCCATCCTAGGATCTGAACCTGCTCCTTCCCGGTTTTTTACCCTGAAATCAAAGTCTGCAAGAACAATTAATTTTTCCGGATTCATCTGCCCTAAATAGCCAAACAATTCCTTTATGGGTACATACCGTTCCTCTCCTGTTATTGACTGAATCATATATAGTTCATTTTCAATAACGTCTGCAGTACCCGAAAAATAGACATAGATCAGGCCGGTGGAGTCGCTTTCCACCAACCCGGCAAATTCACTATTCCATTTTTTTGTGGAATCTATTTGTATGGTGTAACGCTGACTTTTTTCCATTTGAAGAGCCGCACCCATATAAAAATTAAAAAGCCGGTGATCCCTGTCTACGTATGGACGTTCATCATCGGGATTCAAAAAATTATTGGTAATAATCAGAGACCGGTCCGAAGGTCGGTTCTGCCGTAGAATGGGTACAGAGTTTTCCACGTCGATCTCACCAAAAGGTACATCAACAAATTCAAATACATCAATCGATTCAGACGTGGCATCAGAAAGCCATTCAACAGATGCCTCATTTTCTTCTATAAATACTTCTGACCCTCCAAAAAGAACACGATACCAGCCATTTCCGGTACGTTCTACAAGCTCAAATGCACTACCCGATCCAACCTCAGCCACAACATTTAGTTCGCTGAGTACCGGTGTGTTACGCAAAAGCACCACAGCTTCATCAACAACCACATAGGGCTCCATAAAGTCCCGGATCCTGTAGGTTTCTTCCAGTTTGCTATCTCCGTAGCTCACATTGATCCGAAGAGTGGAATTTTCATTAATCTCTGTCGCAACATTATTTAAAACTGAAGCCAGATTTATGGCCAGTGATCCATTGTTTCCAGGGATATCTGTTTCTTCAACGATAACACTATCCCTGTGCTGTACCAGCAACTGAAAACTTTCATCAGAATTAAATGAATCACTTTGAAGAGTATCTGAAATCACCTCATACCCGCTTCGCCGCATTAGGCGTGTTTCTCCGGTTGATATGGGTTCGCCAACCGGTTTTAGCTGTGAAAGCGTCATTGTAGCTGTTAAAAGCGACGTCAAATTCAAAAAAAGCTGCTCACGATTACCTATCTCAGGATAAATCATTGAAGAGTTTGCAGCAGTGGCTGCAAATACTGCTCCTCCAACCCCAATCGCCCAAATACCCCAGCGTGGCCTGTATTTTTGGATGGTCCGTTCAACCATTACCCGCTGCTCGAGTTCTTTTTCTACTATCTTCTGAATGGAAAACTGAATTGTGGGATCATCCGAAGTTGGCTCCCGGTCAACAGCGAGTGCAAGATTCTCACTTAATATTGCAGGACTATCACTTTGGTTGGTAACTGCCTGATCTACAACAACCCACCTGCTTGTTGTACAAGAGGTGAATACGGCTGATAAGATCGCCAGAAATAGTATAAAGCGATTTGCCATAACGACCTTGTTTAAAATGAAATTACAGCACCAAATCCAACAATCTGCCTGAATGAAAACTCATCATCCCCCTGCTCCGGATGAGATAGCCACAAAGGAAGTTCATACCGCAATACAAAACCCCTTGGTTTGCCAAAGTTGTTTGGGATGTTGAACGAGAGAGCAATGCCGGTACCTGCATCAGAAAAAAGCTCATCGCTGTCAACATCATTAAATTGTAATGACTGTCCCGCATCAAAAAATAGGTAGCTTCTGAGTGAAAGAAAGTCTGATATCATGGATGAATTTTTTATAAGCGACTGAAACGGGTTCCAGTAGTCAAACTCTATGTTTGCTGAAATTATTGAGTATTGCAAATATGGTACAGATTCACCCTCCTCTGAGGTAAAAGAGGCTACATCCTGGCTCATATATCCACGAATATTCGCTCCGCCCGCCAGATGGAAATCACCGCTCTGCATCCATGGATCAGGGATTGTACCTTTAGCCCGGGTGACCCCGCTTTCCAGTGTATTGATTGCCGGCAATGTGCTTCTCGAAAACAGATATTCCAGATGAGTATCGGAAGATGCAATTCCGCTAAACAAGCGAATACGCGCTCCCCAGATATCATTTATCGACACATTCTGTATGGCTGTAGCTGTCCAGACCGCATAAAAATCATTCAAAAGCTGTGAATCTATATTTGTATAAACATTATACCAGCCAAGTTCATTGCTTCGCTGAACTTCAAAAGATGCACCTCCAATCCATTTGTCATCCTCAGTCCAGAGAGCAGGGAAAGCTGTGTATTCCAAATCCATTCTGTTTTCATAGTGCTGATGAAGCGAAAACTGGTAAAAACGACGCTCATCAAACCCTGTTTGCCAGCGTTTATTCAGCGAAATTCCATGTTTTTGATAGCCTGTTCGAATCGAACTCAAAAACTGAATATTGGCTTCGCTTCCAAAATCAGACCAGGGTCTAATGGGTTCAGTCAGTGATACATAGTAGGATACAGGATTGTCGGGGAACCACAGCCCTACCCAAAACCCGGCATCCAGGCGGTGGGGTCCGTCATCAAACGATCCGGGTACCTGGCCTTTCAGATTTAGGCCAAGTCGAATACCGTCTACATCATTGTACCAGATGTCGGGTGATGGGAGCAGCTCGTACCCCCTCGACTGGCCATTTGCAGGAATTGACCATAAAAAAGAAATTGCCAGTAAAAAACCAATTACTATTCGGCAGGTACGATCCACTCTTCCGGTATTTCAGTTGAAGTTATAATGTTATTTATTGTGGTAATTAAACGCTGCTGTTCAGGCCAGATTATACGGTTTACAGCCTCATTCGCATCAAACCAGCCAAATGAGGAGTGTTCATTGTTTAAAATGGGCTCTGCAGATACGTTTATTTCGGCTGCGAAAACCGGTATAGTGAGAATCAGGTCTCTTTTTGCTTCGTAAAACTGGTTTAAACTTGGAACAGTCCAGAATTTATCGGGAGTAAGCGCAGTTTCCTCACGAAGTTCGCGAAGTGCTGCTTTCCAGTATGTTTCTCCCGGCTCAACTTTTCCACCGATCATACGCCACTGGCCGCTGTAAATTTTGCCGGAAGATCGTTTACAGAGAAGAAACTCAGGAGTATTTGTTGAAAAGCGATATGGATAAAGATCTATCAGCTTTTTCTTACTCATTGCCTTTTATCTGTTCTTTAAAATATTGCATAGTCTTTATGAGGCCTTCCTTTCTGGATGTCTGAGGTTCCCAGTTCAGCACCCTTTTTGCTTTTGTAATATCGGGCTGTCGCACTTTTGGGTCGTCAGATGGAAGCTCATTAAATACAATTTCACTTTGCGAATTTGTGATTTCCAGAATCTCATTGGCAAAATCAAGAATGGAAATCTCCTCCGGATTCCCAATATTTACAGGCTCCTTTTCGTCACTTTCCGCAAGCCTGTGTATACCCTCTACCAGATCATCCACATAGGTAAAAGACCGGGTTTGCGAGCCATCGCCAAATACAGTTATGGGCTCATTTTTTAAAGCCTGCCGGAAAAACGTTGGCAGTGCCCTGCCATCCCGCAACCTCATTCTTGATCCATACGTATTAAAAATTCGAATAATTCTCGTCTCAATATTGTGATATCGCTGGTAGGCCATTGTCATTGCCTCGGCGAACCTCTTGGCCTCATCATACACCCCACGACTTCCTGTGGGGTTCACATTTCCCCAATAGGTCTCTTTTTGAGGATGCTCAAGCGGATCGCCATACACCTCGCTGGTTGACGCGAGCAGAAAACGTGCGTTTTTTGCCCGGGCCAGCCCAAGAGTTTTATGAGTGCCCAGGGATCCCACTTTAAGCGTTTGAATAGGCATTTCCAGGTAATCGATCGGAGAAGCTGGTGAAGCAAAATGAAGAATCAGCTCAATGGGACCATCTACATCAATATAATTGGTAACATCGTATTTGATAAACTCAAAACGATCGCTGCCGATCAAATGCTGGATATTACTTTTTGCGCCGGTAATGAGATTATCCATACATATAATACTCCATCCCTCAGAATGGTAACGGTCGCAAAGATGTGAACCTAAAAACCCGGCTCCACCGGTTATAAGAACTCGTTTATCCAATGATTTTCTCGTCTATTTGATATTTCTACTAAACCGTTATATACCTACAGCAGGCCGGCCAACACTAATATAAGTTAAACCTGCTTCTTCAGCTCTCGAAAGGTCATATAAATTTCTGCCATCAAAAATAACAGGAGCATTCATCTCTTCAGCAAATTTCTCAAGATACGGACGCCGAAACTCGTTCCATTCCGTACAAATTACCAGGGCATCAATATCTTTTAGAACTGAATCTCTGTCGTGCACAAACTCTATGCTGTTTAACGTATCTGTGTCGGATGCCTGTTTAAAAGTACCGATCGCTTCCGGATCGTAAGCCTTCATTTTAGCGCCCGCTTCTGCCAGCTTTCTTGTGATGTAGAGAGAGGGAGCCTCACGAATATCATCTGTTTCCGGTTTAAATGAGAGCCCCCAGATGCCAAATGTTTTACCGCTCAGGTCGCCATTGTAGTACTTGTTCATCTTCCCGACGATGGATATTTTTTGAGATTCGTTAACCTTCATTACCGAATCAAGAATTTTAAAATCATATCCGTTTTCTCCGGCTGTATGATGAATAGCCTGTACGTCTTTCGGGAAACAACTACCTCCATAGCCGATACCCGCAAACAAGAATCGTTTTCCTATACGGGAATCTGTTCCTATTCCCCGACGTACATTATCCACATTGGCACCAACCTTTTCGCAAACATTGGCAATTTCATTCATGAACGTAATTTTTGTGGCGAGCATGGCATTCGCGGCATACTTTGTAAGTTCAGAGCTTCGCTCATCCATAATAATTATTGGATTACCGCTGCGAACAAACGGCTCATAGAGGGCCGTCATCATTTCGGCGGCTTTTTCGCTTCGCGTACCAACAACTACCCGCTCGGGTTTCATAAAATCCTCGACTGCTGCCCCTTCGCGCAGAAACTCCGGGTTGGATACCACATCAAACTCAGCATCCGTTTTTGAGGAGATTTTATCGCTTACTTTATCGGCAGTGCCAACCGGTACTGTGCTTTTATTTACAATAACTTTATAGTTGCCATACGTGTTGAAAAGATCTCCAAGTTCATCAGCAACACCAAGCACAAAGCTGAGATCGGCCTGGCCGTCGGCACCGGGCGGAGTTGGAAGGCAAAGAAAAATAATGTCTGAATTTTTAAACGCCTCTTCAAGATCTGTTGTAAAGTTAAGACGCCCTTCACGAATAGCCCTGTCAAAAACACGGTTAAGCCCGGGTTCATATATCGGCACTTCGCCATTTCTCATTCGCTCAACTTTGTTCTCATCGATATCCACACAAATAACATCGTTGCCGCTATCGGCAAAACATGTGCCAGACACCAACCCCACATATCCAGTACCAATTACTCCAATTTTCATAGTTCTTAAATCTTCCGTTCAATATTTAATATCTCAAGTTCCAGAGTTCCGGCGGGTACTTTAACTTTTACTACATCCCCCACTTCCTTTCCAAGAATACTTTTTCCGATAGGAGAGTCTACGGATATTTTACCCTGTTTAAAGTCAGCTTCGTCTTTAGAGACCAGCGTATACTTCATCTCTTTATTCGTCTTCTTATTTAAAATCGTTACGGTGGAAAGTACGTAGGCTTTGCTGCTATCAATCTCCCGGTCGTCGACAATTGAAGCGGTGGCCAATGTATTTTCCAGCTCTGCAATTCGTTTTTCCAGGTGCCCCTGAGCCTCTTTTGCAGCGTCATATTCCGCATTTTCACTCAAATCTCCTTTGGATCTGGCCTCAGATATCTCTTCAGCAATTTCTTTTCGTCCTCTTGTCTTCAGGTCTCTTAATTCCTTATCCAGCTTTTCGTATCCTTCTTTCGACAAATAATTTTTCTTCATAACTACATTTTGTTCTTTTTTGAAAATATAAAAATAGCAGTTCGCGACTGCCATGATTAAAACGTTTCAACTATTTACAGAACAGTAAAAATATGATGATCTGCCCTGTTTACCAACCTCTTTTTAGCGCAGATCATTCTTCACTTACAGTGCATGAACTTTATCTGCAGGCCATGATAAACGAACACCTAAATTCTCCAAAAGTGACTGATATTCAGCTATCATGCCAGGCGATTCGTATACCTGGTGTGGCTCCAGATTATTGTTTTTGCAGTAGCCTATCAGTGCTCCCGCCGACTCCCCGATATTCCACTCTACCGGATGAAGCCGATAGCAACCATTCGTGATATGTGTGGTGCCTAAATTTTTACAGGCAGGGATCAGGTTTCGCACACGCTGTGGTATCAATGCTCCCAACGGAATCTGAAACGGCAGTGAACTGATATCAATATAGTTATTTCCCTTTGTACTGGGGTGCAGATCAATTCGGTATGCCCCGATCCCAACCGAATCTTTAAATTCTGTGGCTCGCACGCTTTCCTCATCAAGACCTGTTTCTGCCATGCGTGCTTCTGTGCCCACATGCTGCTCAAGAACTGTAAATTTGGCTTTTATCCTGCGGCTTTCCCGAATATAGGCATGTTTCGCCATTCCGCTATTTGAGAGAGAGGTTCCTTCTCCCCAAAGCCTCAACCCCGGCCAGCCCTGTCCGCCATCTTGTCGCGGGACTTCCGTCTGCAGCCAGTAGAGCAGTGCGAGATTTAAATTCTCTGCTTCTTTTACTCTTGCCCTTATCACGTCTTCAGGTTCATCCACAATCTTCCCCTTCAGATAGGCATGCTGAGGCCAATTTACACATGTCACAGGTCCCCGGTAAAAGCTACTATTAAACAGTTTATGATCTACAATTTGCCGGTAAGACCACCAGCCTTCTTGCCCGGCAGGGTCAAAGGGAATTTCACGGGATTCAAGCGTAATGGGGTGCGTAGTTTTCAAACTCAAAAGTTTCCCGGACCATGGTGGGTTCATCTCCGGCACATAGCTCTTCCAGGTTTCGTAATCCTCAGGCTTATCACCGATATAGTTTTCACCCTCGTGATACTCCATAAAAAAGCAGAGGTTAAACGCCTGGACATTATCAGGGTCTGCTGTTTCGGGTGCATGTGGCTCCCCGGTTTGATTACGCCCCTCTGCACCAACCACGTACTCTACATTCCCCAGGGATAAAAGATCTCCCATCTCAGTGGCGTCGATACACCAGGGGGCCGATAGTTTTTTCCGCATTCCATTGATTTCATCTTTTACTACCACCGAACGGATAAAGTCACCCTCTGTTTCAACCTCAACCGGAGAGTGATTTGTTAGAAGCAAAAGCTGCCCGTTACTCATATACGGAATCAACATGTTTTCGAGAACCATTTTTGATACATGCGGCTCGTGACAGAGACGTGATACCCATCCGTTTCCGGGATTCAGGCCGGGATTGTTCTTTTCTGATTCGATGAGCGGATAATGATCCCGGTAATAGTTACGAACCCTCTCCCTGTAGTGCTGATACGATCCGCTCGCACCAAATGTCTCCACCCAGGGATTTTCATCGGGTGGCACCCCCTGAGAAGTCAACTGTCCGCCAATCCACTCTGTGCTTTCCGTCATAACTACTTTCAGCCCCATTTTACAGGCCGAAAGAGCGGCAGCACATCCGCCCGTTCCCCCGCCGATTATCATTAAATCAGCTTCTAACTCTTTGACATTCCTGTTTATCTTGCTGGAACCACTCTGCTTTGGAAACCCCGATAAGCCGAAACCTCCCGAAATAAATCCGGTTGCAATAAGTCCGGATTCAAATAAAAAGTCTTTTCTGGATGTAGACATACCACCGCTATTTTTTTTGAGATTAAAATGAAAACTGAAACTATTGATTCACAACTATTCAAGAATCAACTGTGTAACACAAACCGCAATCGGTACCTCAGCTTCCGTACCTGTAAATGTAAGGTCTCCTGTTTCGGAATTTCTGTCAAAAACTACAATATGATCGTTGTCACGATT
>DATGBT010000043.1:0-3296 GCA_035312505.1 Balneolaceae bacterium
CAATTTTCCATGGATCTCCGTCAACAACAGCCACGTATACCAGGGCAATAAGCCCAATTAACGAACCGATGGCTCCAATGAGATGTGTGTAGCTGTTAAAACGTTCACCAGGATACATACTATTGATTAATCTGAGATTGAGTAAAATCGATTTGATATGTAGCTTATTACGAAATTTCGTGAATAAACGTTTCGAGTTCTTTGTTTATTTGATCCATCAGTTCATCCCGAAGTTCATCCTTTTCGTTTAATTGCGCTCTGAGTTCGAAAAGTTCTTCCGTAATGCTCAAACAGGCAAGTATCATTAATGTTGAATCGGGTTGATTTGTATACTGTTTTCTGAACAGTTTCAGCTTTTCGTCAACAAAAGCGGCAATTCGTTTCGTGTTTTCAACTTCCGAATCTTTGACCTTAAGCGGGATTGGTTTCCCAAGAATGGATACTTTAATTGCCTGCATGTTCGTCATTCAGATATTTATCAATTTTCTCTATTAAGCCGTCTACCTGGTGTCGCATTGCTATGCGTTCAGATTCACTTATACTTGAAAATATATCAGTCTGGCTCTTATGAACATCTTTTAGTTTAGACCGAAGTTTTTCATTCTCTTTATTCAACTCACGGTTTGTTTTTCTCAACATCGTAATTTGCGTGCGGATTTGCTCCAGTAGCTTATGAAACGTTTCCTTTTGTACGCTATTCATCGACATAGTTTAAAACCGTATTCCATTACCTGCAATAAAACCTAAAATTACAGGTGATTAACTCTCAAAATTCAGTTCACAAGAAAATCAGGATCGTAATGATGCACCAAAATTTTTGTTAAGTGACTGAACAATTTTTTGAACCAATGGTTCTACATCACTGATTGTCAGTGTCTTATCAGAATCTAAAAAAGAGAGACGAAATGCAATACTTTTTTTGTCTTTACCAAGCTTTTCGTCCTCGTAAATGTCAAATACAGATACGGATTTCAGCTGCTCACCGGCACTGTTCTTGATCTCTTTCGTCAAATCACCGGCTCGTACATTTTTGTCTACAGTAAATGCAGCATCAAATTCAAATACCGGATATTTCACTATAGGCTTGTACCTCACATCAGCGCTGGCGATGCTGTTGTTCAAAAGAACAGTCAAATCAATTTCGGCAACAAACACATCCTGCTCTATATCAAATGCCTTCAGAACAGAACCTGAAACCATTTTGATAACACAAATCCTGGCATCTCCTGCAAAATATTCCAGTTCACGATCGTCATTTACAGCCGAAGAAACCGAATCCAATATGTTAAGCGAGCTGAATAATGACTCAACATCCGATTTCAGGTCAAAGGCTGAATACTCTTGCTGATTATTTTGCCAACCCAGCTGCTCGCGTTTTCCGGTAATTCCCAGCAGCAGATGATTATGCTCTTTAATACCGTCGATCCAGGTGCCGTTCTCATCATTCGAAAAGATGTGACCAATCTCAAAAAACCGCAGGTGATCTTCATTTCTCTTCACATTATAAGAGACAGCGTTTAAGAATCCAGCTGTTAACGTAGTACGCAGTGTAGTGTTCTCCTGTGATACTGGATTTAACGTATCAACGTGAATGGAGTCGTCAGAAAGAACAGAAGCCTGTTTTTTGGAGAGAAGGGAATTAGTTGATATCTCTTTGTATCGCAGGGATTTGGCGAGTGACTTTACACGCTGATAAAACACTTCGTTTTGCGAAAGGGGAGAGGGCGTTACAAATGGCGCAGATTTTGGCCTTGGTATATTGTTGTAGTCAAAAATCCGTCCCACTTCTTCAATCAGATCCACCTCCCGGGTTACATCGGGCCTGAAGTGAGGAACTGAACAGTGGATAGATTCTTCATCCTTTTTTAAAATTTCAAACTCGAGTGAGGTAAGTATGGCTGCCGCTTTTTCCGAAGACAGGCCTGTTCCCAGCAGCTGGTTCAGTCTTGAGATTCTGAGCGTTACTTCATCCTTTGTAGGTGCAGTGTCCTGTACATCTACAGAACCATTTACAATTTTCCCGCCTGATAGTTCAGCAATAAGTTCTGCGGCACGCTGTGCGGCCTTCAGCTGAATCGTTGGGTCAATGCCCCGCTCAAAGCGATAAGAGCTGTCTGTTTGAAGAGCAAGATGTTTTGACGTTTTTCGGATTCCTGATGGCTGGAAATAGGCGCTTTCAATAAATACTTTTGTGGTCGAATTACGTACTTCACTGTTTTCGCCACCCATAATGCCTGCAATGGCTACGGGGCATTCACCATCACATATAAACAGTGATTTTGCCGGAACTACCCGTTCGATACTGTCCAGCGTGGTGAATTTTACTTCATTATCGAAAGTTTTTACTTCAATTTTGTTACCACGAATAAGATCATAGTCGAATGCGTGAAGAGGCTGGCCTATTTCATGAAGAATAAAGTTGGTTACATCCACTACATTGTTAATAGGACGTAAGCCAATAGAGCTCAGTCTTGTTTTTAGCCAATCCGGAGACTCTTTCACGGTAACGTTATCTACAACAATTCCGGCATACCGTGGACATTTTTCTGTATCCAGTACACTCACCGTTACCGGATCTTCAATTCTATTTTGGTCTGTCTCAATGCTGTTATATGGATTGTTTAGAGGCTGTTCAATTACGGCAGCTAAATCCCTGGCTACACCGATATGGCAGGCTGCATCCGGTCGATTCGGGGTAAGGCCAATGTCAAATACCGTATCTTTTGAACTGCCTATTACGGATGTTAACGGTGTCCCGGGCTCGTATTCTTCCTCAAGAACCATAATTCCGCTATGATCGCTTCCAATACCCAGTTCTGCCTCTGAGCAAATCATACCTTTGGAAGTTTCACCACGAAGCTTCATTTTCTTGATGGTTAGATAAGATCCGTCTTTCATGGGTACAGGAATGGTAGCACCTGTTTTTGCTACGGGTACGTACTGGCCGGCTGCTACGTTTGGGGCACCACAAACGATCTGAACTTCTTCATCTCCGTTATCAACGTCGCAGATTTGAAGCTTATCAGCGTTCGGGTGATTTCTGACATTTTTTACATATCCAACCACAAAATGCTCAAAATCGGATCCGGTGGTTTTAAGCTCTTCGACCTCCAGACCGGTGAGGGTCAGTTTATTTGCGGCTTCCGAATCTGTGAGACTGCAGTCTGTATACTCTTTTAACCAGTTGTAAGAAATTTTCATAGATAAATAAAGATATTCTGTTAATGCTTTATCAGTTTAGGTGACAGATATTACGACGGAAATTGCTTCAAAAAGCGGATGTCGTTGTCGTAGAG
>DATGBT010000044.1:0-25778 GCA_035312505.1 Balneolaceae bacterium
GTAGCGATGCTAACGCCGGCAGCCTGTGCGATATCATATATTGTTTTTGCCAAAATATGCCTGAATGTTTGATTTTAGGAGCAGAACCGTAATGGCCTCTATTTTATTAATAAAATCACGCTCATCAAATAAAAAACCCTCCCTGAAAAATTTCTGAGGGAGGGTCCTTATCATTTAACATAAGCTTTCTTAGTTGGCGGTAACTTCGTATGTGAACTCCGTACCGTCCAGATCGAGAGTAATCGTATAATTTCCAGCTTCATCAACAGGAATATTTCCTCCATCAAACTGGAGTGATCCATCCGCATCATTCGAGCCATAGTTGATATCCCATGCATCATTAGCTCGGAATTTCATTTCACCGGCTGTTAGATCGGCAGTAATCGTCCACACTTTGTTTTCGGCGTCATACTCCATTTCGGTGCTTGCATCCCAGCCACCGGGTGTAGCATCGCCAATAATACCCCAAACGGTATTAGTTAAGCTATAGGTCATTTCGGATGCATTTACTTGAATACGAGTAAATCCAGCCTCATCAACTATTATATTATCGCCACCATCGGTGAGGGTACCTTCTGATCCACCATAGTCTCCAGCATCCCAGTTATCGCCTTTAACCAATTTGAACTCTAAACCGGCGTCAGCGAAAAATACATAACCGTCATATTCTCCATTCGCAACTGAACCAAGCTGTGGACCTTCAGCAGGAGACCATTCACCACCATAAAAACCAGCTGGTTGGAAGTTACCTGCTGCATAAAGTGTTTCTACAAACTCTTCGCCGTCATCACCGGGATCTTCTTCCTCTTCAGGTTGATTGCCCCAAACGTTTTCAACTGAACCATCGGCTGCTATTTCAACAGATCGGTTAGCACCGGCTCTCCACTCGCCGTAGTCCCAGGAAGCATTTTCTCCATCCTCATTGGTTACATCGGCCGGGAGAATAAAGAATTTATAATCGTGACTGCCTTCTGTTGTGGTGGGTCCGGAAGCACCGGATGTTGTTAGCCTCAGCGAACTGTTGGTTCCGGGCTGATTCCATTCATTGTCTCCGCCAAAATTACCGGCTATAAATACTTCATGTACTTCAGGATCAAACTCAAACAGATCACCTTCAAAACCATCGGGAAGATCCTCCCCTTCGATCGTAGCGCCTTCCATGTCTACACTAAACGTGAATTCGCCACCGCTTTCAAGCGAAAATGTGATAGAATAGACACTTCCTGTTTCCTCGTCGTCACCTTCCTCATCAGGCTCTTCTTCTCCGTCACCAATGTCAATAACGTTAAAGCTATTGTCATCATCGCAAGAGGTAAGCGCCAAACCCAGGAAGAGCGAAAATAGTATCATTAAATACGTTCTCATTTTCCTACTCCTTCATTATAGATTTGTTAAGATATTGTTTTTAAATAACATTGAAATATCAATGTAAGCGCTTACTGTAAGCGCTTACAGAAAGATGGCGAAAAAACAGATATCAGTCAATATCAATTATCAATTATTTTGTCCTTCAGGCCATATATCAGGGATATCCCGATATACAAAAGGGGAAATACCTATAACCACTAGGCTTTTCTATATCCTCCTAGCATTCAACTGCTGAACTGTAAAACAAACAGCTATCTTAACCTTATTCTACAATACAATTGGAATATATATATCATTACTAACTATTATTATTATTGACTATATAATCTGAGTATATACTAATAAGACTATCAACACAGGCTCCTGTGTTGTTTAATCTAAACTTCGAATTTATATAAAAAGATAAAATATTCTGTTTTAATGTAAGCGTTTTCACAAAAAGCACACATTCGCACCATAATTTATGGATTAATCGACAGTACAATTTCTGGTTTACAGAAAAATATCATCTAGAACCAAAACAACACGGGTCACATATGTTTCCAACAGGCCCGATGTTATATAAAACATTAAAACAGGTAGAACTTATGAAAGTGAAAAGACTACTTGGTTTCGTTCTGTTTCTCTCTCTACTTATCATCAGCAATCCGTTGTATGCACAGAGTGAGATATCAGTAAGCGGAACCGTTATAGAAGCAGAAACAGAGTACCCTCTTCCCGGGGTAAATATTCTTGTAAAAGGTGAAACCACTCAGGGTACCGTAACGGACATTGATGGTAATTACACAATCACCGTACAGCCTGATGCTGTCCTGGTTTTCTCATATATTGGATTTACGAGACAGGAAATACCGGTTGACGGACGTGAAACGATTCATGTAGCCATGAGAGATGATGTAGCCGCTCTTGAAGAGCTGGTTGTAATAGGTTATGGCGTGCAGGAGCGCTCAGACAATACCGGGTCAGTAGACGTGGTGAGTTCCAGGGATTTTAACCAGGGTGCGATTACTTCGCCAGAGGAACTTTTCCAGGGACGCGCAGCCGGTGTAAATGTTACATCAAACAGCGGTGCTCCCGGTGCCGGTGCCACCATCCGTATACGGGGAGGCTCCTCCCTCTCTGCCAGTAACGCCCCCCTCTATGTGGTTGACGGTGTACCTCTGGATGACGGCGGCATTTCTGGAATGAGAAACCCGCTAAATACGATTAACCCTAACGATATTGAGTCCATCACGGTGCTCAAAGATGCTTCAGCAACCGCAATTTATGGCTCAAGAGCGTCTAATGGCGTTATTATTATTACGACCAAACGAGGTGAGCTTGGCCAGGAGATACAACTCAATTATACAGGCCGCTTTTCATATCAAACAAACAGTGACCGCATCGGTGTTCTAGACAGCGATGAGTTCAGAAATTTTGTTGAGCAGGGTGTTGAAAACGGCACAATCAGCCAGAATGCACTTAACAGCCTTGGAAATGCATCTACAAACTGGCAGGATGAAATATTTCGGAATGCATTTTCCCAGGAACATAACATAAGCGTACAGGGATCCTCTTACAGCGTCCCATACAGAGTATCAATTGGGTTTGCAGGCAATGATGGCGTTTTAAAAACATCCAGTAACGACCGTTTAAGCGGTACTATTGCCCTTACCCCTACACTGTTCGATGATCAACTTGATGTTGACCTGAATTTCCGTGGTGTACGGGTCGATAACCGTTTTGCCGATACGGGCGCAATCGGGTCTGCCATTATGTTTGACCCCACACAGCCCGTAATGGACAGCAATGCAGACCGTTTTGGTGGATACTTTACCTGGACAGATGCTGACGGACAGCCGATTACCATTGCCCCGGCAAACCCGCTGGCACTCATCGATCAGCGGAATGACGAGTCTACCGTCTATCGCTCCATTGGCAATATGAAGCTGGACTATTCTCCAAACTTTTTTGATGAGATTACAGCCACACTGAATCTCGGATTAGATTATTCGGACGTGGGAGACGGGCTGGTTACCGTTAATGAAAACGCAGCCTGGGAGATTGGCGGAGCCGCGCCCGGTGTGCGAACAGATTACGATCAGCGGAAAGAGAATCAGCTGCTCGATTTTTACCTGAATTACGGCACAGATTTTGAAAACAGCCGCCTGAGAGTTACAACTGGGTATTCTTGGGAGCATCACTACAGCGAGGGATCTACATTTTCTACCAATTTTGATCGCGCGAATGAGGTAGTGGTGAATACTGACAACGAATATGCCACTGAGTACTACATTGTATCTTTCTTTGGACGTGCCAACTACTCGCTGATGGATCGCTATCTTTTTACCGCAACGCTGCGTCAGGATGGTACTTCACGTTTCTCAGAAGATAACCGATGGGGCCTCTTTCCCTCATTCGCCCTGGCCTGGAATATGGCTGAAGAGGATTTTATGAGTGATTTCGGAGCCCTCAGCGAGCTGAAACTGCGGCTGGGTTACGGAGTAACGGGACAGCAGAGAATTGGACAGGGAGATTATCCCTACCTGGCCAGGTACACATTCAGCCAAAATACGGCGAGATATCCGTTTGGAAACGAATTTATCACTACACTGCGTCCCGAAGGGTATAATGCCAATCTGAAATGGGAAGAGACAACCACCTACAACATAGGCCTGGACTATAGCTTTAGCGAAGAACGAATATTTGGCTCTGTTGAACTCTTCCAGCGGGAGACGGAAGACCTTCTGAATGTGATTCCGGTACCGGCAGGCTCCAACTTCACAAACAGAATTCTTTCAAACGTAGGGAACCTGGAGGTGCAAGGGGTTGAGTTTGATATTACCGGCAGAATTGTATCAACCGAAAAAAGCTTTCTGCAGGTTTCGATGAACGCCACATACACTACGGATGAAATTACCAAACTTACAACGGTTGATGACCCATCTTATATTGGTGTTGAAACCGGGGGAATTACAGGGGGTACAGGAAACTTTGTGCAGGTTCACAGCGTGGATCATCCCAGAAACTCCTTCTTTGTTTTTGAACAGGTATATGATGAAAACGGATTGCCGATTGAAGGTTTATATGTAGACCGGAACGGTGACGGCGAGATTACAGACGATGATAAATATCGTTATAAAAGCCCAAATTCCGACTGGACATTTGGATTGTCAACCAGATACGAATACGCCAACTGGGACGCCTCCTTTTCTGCCAGGGCAAGTCTGGGGAACTATGTGTACAACAATGTAGCATCTGATAATGCGATTATCAGCGGTACATTTAACAACACCGGCTACCTCACAAACCCCACCGAATTTGTATTCGATACCAATTTCGAAAATGCCCGCTACACATCCGATCACTATGTAGAAAACGCATCATTCCTGCGAATGGATAATATTACCGTTGGCTACACATTTGATCAGTTTATAGATGTGGTCTCGTCACTGAGAGTTTCTGCAACCGTCCAGAATGTGTTCACCATTACAGACTACAGCGGTCAGGACCCCGAAGTTTTTGGTGGAATTGACTATAACCTCTATCCTCGTCCGCGCACACTTATGCTGGGCCTGAACCTCAACTTCTAATTGAAACATTTTAATCACTACGATTATGTTTAATACAAAATTGAAATTTATTGCACTTATCATCATCGGTTTGATGATGATTTGGACGTCATCGTGCACAAACGATCTAACCACCACTCCCATTGACGACAACGTGGTTACATCGGCTGATGTTTACGACACGCCTGATGACTTTCGCCAGGTACTGGCAAAGCTCTACGCCGGTTACGCTGTTACCGGACAGGAAGGGCCTGCTGGCCAGGCAGATATTCAGGGAATAGACGAAGGTTTCTCCAGCTATATTCGACAGCTCTGGGTACACCAGGAACTGCCGACCGATGAAGCCGTTGTTGCCTGGAATGACCCTGGGTTGCCTGAGTATAATTTTCAGAACTGGGGTGCATCCAACGATTTCGTTATGGCAATGTACAGCCGCATTTTTTACCAGGTTGCACTCTCCAATGAATTTATTCGGGAAGCCAATAAAAGAGACGAAACCGTTATACATACCTATAAAGCAGAAGCCCGCTTTTTACGTGCACTGAGCTACTGGCACGCGCTGGATCTTTTTGGAGGAAATGTACCGTTCGTTACTGAAGAAGATCCCGTAGGTTCATTTATGCCTGAGGCAACAAACCCTCAGGATTTGTTTACCTATATCGAATCTGAACTTCTCGACATCCTGGACATGATGAGTGAACCCGGAGCTGTTGAGTACGGACGCGCAGACAGAGCCGCCGCCTGGACACTTCTGGCAAAACTCTATTTAAATGCTGAAGTATACATCGGGCAACCACGCTATGATGATGCCCTCGACTATGCCTCAAGGGTGATTGATCAGGGAGGGTTTAGCCTCGACGAAAATTACGAGTATCTCTTTTTGGCAGATAATGAGCAGTCGGATGAGATTATCTTCCCAATTCGTCAGGATGGTGAAAACCTTCGGACTTATGGCGGTACAACCTTTATTGTACACGCAGCCGTTGGCGGAAGCATGAGTGCCAGTTCATTCGGTATTGATGGTGGATGGGCCGGTCACCGAACCACTCCTGAATTTGTGGAGCTTTTTGATGCCGGAGATTATTTCTCAGGAGTTCAAACAGACAATCCTGCCGATAACGATGAAATTTATGTTGTTGGCGGTTTTCAGACTGCAGGTGGATATGGAGGAGACTGGACACCTGCAGATGCACCACCTCTTGTTTCCGAAAATAATGATGACGTCTACACCGGTGTCGTTTACTTTACCGGATCTGGATCTGAATTCAAATTTACCAGGGAACGAAATTGGGACAACGGAGACTGGGGTGCTGAAGAAGGCTCTCTTGTTGCGGGCGGACCAAACATGTCCACGCCTGGTTCAGGAGTTTACACAATTACGGTTAACCTGAACGAAATGACCTTTAATATAGAGGCTGGCGCTTCAGAAAACCGGGCCATGTTCCATACCGACGGGCAGTCCCTTGTTGTTGAGGATTACCGAGATTTTACCCAAGGCTATGCTGTTTCAAAATGGAAAAACGTGGATAGAGATGGGGTAGCACCGCCAAGAACCGACTTTGTGTACACAGACTTTCCCATGTTTCGCCTGGCGGATGTTTATTTGATTTACGCTGAAGCCACAGTGCGGGGTGCATCGGGCGGCGACATAAACAGAGCTGTCAGTCTGATTAACTCTCTAAGAGAAAGAGCATTTGGCGGACCAGAAGCCAATATTTCGACTAATGACCTGGACCTTGATTTTATTCTTGATGAGCGCGGAAGAGAGCTATACTGGGAAGGCCATCGCCGAACCGACTTGCGTCGCTTTGGTAAGTTTACAGGAGGAGAATACATCTGGTCATGGAAAGGTGGTGAACAAAACGGTACAGCCACAAACGACATCTATGAAATATTTCCAATCCCGGCTTCAGATATCAACTCAAATCTGAACCTGACCCAGAACCCGGGATACTAAACGATTTTTAATTAAAAATTTTAGAATTATGAAAAGAATAACAGGATTAACAATTACACTCCTCGCAATGCTGTTTTTTACAGCATGCGAAGATTCTGTAGGCCCGGAGATAAATACTAACTCGGGCAGTCCGGTTCTCACGTCACCCAGCGGCGGAGAGAGCTATGTTTTAAATGAGGAAAATGCAGACCAGGAACTGCTGAATCTAAGCTGGGAAGCTCCAGACTTCGGATTCCAGGCAGCTGTAACCTACATCATTGAGATGGACCCGGAAGCCAGCGGATTTGAAGAACCAGCCACGTTTGTTGAAACGAATCAAACATCTCTGTCTATGACAGTACGGGAGGTGAACGAACGCCTTATTTCGGCAGGGGTTCCGTTTGCGGTTGAAACAAACGTAAACTTTAGAATTCGTGCTCAGGTAAACGATTCCGTTGAAGACAAATTATCTGAGGTGTTCACACTAACGTTTACGCCGTATGAGATCGTCATTGAATATCCCGAAATTTATCTGCCGGGAAGCTACCAATCTGCAAGTGGGTACATTAATGACTGGTCGCCGGCGGATGCCCCTCCGCTCTTTTCCACTTCAAGTGACAACAGATACGAAGGGTATGTGTACATTTCTTCGGACGGCCAGTTGTTTAAGTTTACTGATGACCGGAGCTGGGATGTAAACTGGGGTGATGACGGTGCAGACGGTACTCTTGAGCAAAATGGAGCAGATATTCCGATTAATACAGGTTATTACAAAATGAATGTAAACCTGAATAACATGACCTACACACTACTGAATACATCCTGGGCAGTGATCGGAGATGCAACCGGCAGCTGGGATACTGATACTGATCTTATATATGATGTTGATGATAAAGTGTGGAAAACAACCATGGAACTTAGCGGAGGCGAAATCAAATTCCGGGCTAACGACGCATGGGATTTAAACTTAGGATCAGCAAATGCAGACGGTACCCTGCAGGATGGTGCCGACAATATACCTGTAGGTGAAGCTGGCACCTACACTATTGAGCTCAACCTCAGCGGACCTGTTTACAGGTATAGTCTCGAACTCAATGAATAAATAAACTACGTAAGTACACTGTGCTTACTCCTTCGGCCCGCTCTGTTCATTCAGGGCGGGCTTTTTTTATTACAGTTAACGTGAGTACGCCATAAGAATTTGGGGAATGAGTCTCCTCTCCTTTGCAAGAGTGGACTTTTTACATTCAGTTTCAGGGTTTTTACCTCAAAATCTGAGTTCGATTGTTAAATTTTGAACGTACAAGTTCCCCTTAACAAAGGGGGATTTATGGGGATGTTTATCAAAACATAGGAAAAAACCGATGGATACCCCTCTTGCCGAGGGCATCCCAATGGGGGAATCTCCCCTTATTAGGGGACACTTCTTATTTAGATAATAGAAAATGTTATTAATCGAACTGTGGTTCAAACTAATGTTACGGTTAATTAAAAAACGCAACCCGTCCTTACTTGTACTGTAGGCTGATGTACACTAAAAAGCTGAGGATGAACGGAGCATCAATTTGGGATGATACAGTTCACTACTCACTTTCAAATCCGGATTCTTCATCCTCGATATCAGTTTTTTTGTAGCTCTAAACCCCATATCATACATTGGCTGGGAAACTGAAGAGAGATCGATATAATGCGTTACGGAGAGGTTGTCGAAACCAATGATGGGTATCTCCTTATTTTTCTCCTTCATCGCCTTTAAAGCGCCAATTGCCTTGGTGTCGGAAGTACAAAAACAGGCATCAGGCAGTGGTTTAAGGTCCAATATTTTTAACATGGCCTGGTATCCGTTTCTTTCGTTAAACCCATCCCTGTCCATATCGTTGCCTGTTTGCACCAGTGAATCGTCAAATTGTATTCCATACTCACTGAGTGCCTGTTGATACCCAATCATTCTCTCTTTAATAGGATCAGCATCCGGATTTGCCAATAATAATGCAATCCGTTTACAGGAGTTTTCAAGAAAGAACTTCGTCGCAAGGTACGCTCCTTTTGTATTGTTAAAACAGACTGAATCGTGGAGCTCTGATGAATCGTCTACAAGGCAAAGAGGTACCTCAAAACGTTTTAATTTCAGGTATTCATCTTCATTTAAGTGCAGTGATATTAGAATGTAGCCTTCAGACCATCTTTTTTTGATGATGTTTTCAACTTGTGTATATGTATCAGCCTGATTATTTACATTTACAATATTGAGATCAAAATCTTCATCTTCCAGGCTATCCTGAACACCCCGAAGAATTTCAGTAATGAAGTAGTTCGACATAACCGGAATCAGCATCGAAATCCGGTTCTTCTTTTTACTTGCCAGCCCCTGTGCATAAACGTGAGGGTGATATCCCATTGCGTCTGCAATTCGCAATACTTTTTTAATAGTATCAGGATGTACTTTATCATTGCCGTTCAGTACCCTTGATACGGTTGCAGTACTAACGCCGGCAGCTTTGGCAATGTCAACAATTTTTACAGGCACAGGTTTCTCAATAAATTCGTTCTCGGTCTCTATACTGTCCAACAAACAGATAGTCTTTATGCCTCAGAGAAACCACCATAGTAAAAAACGGTTTTAACTTTGGCATATAAAGTCTGTTTTGATGCAGAAAATATTCGGTATTACTTTTTCAGGTTGTAACCCCTACTTCACCGTAATTTTTTTTGATATAATCGTCTAAGAGCTGTCGGAATTCAGCTCCAATATTGTCTCCCCGAAGCGTAGAGTGATGCTCACCATCAATATATACCGGAGCTTTTGGCTCTTCAAACGTACCAGGCAGTGATATACCAATATTTGCATGTCGCGATTCACCGGGTCCATTCACAATACACCCCATAACCGCCACATCCATCTCCTCAACACCAGGGTACATATCTTTCCAGATGGGCATCATCTCAACTACATAGTTCTGTATTTCATCGGCGAGCTCCTGGAAGTAGGTGCTTTTCGTGCGCCCACACCCCGGACAGGCTGTAACCTGCGGGATAAAACTTCGAATTCCCATCGACTGCAGAATCTGCTGTGCAATACGAACTTCTTCGGCTCTGTCGGCCCCTGGCATAGGCGTTAGTGACACCCTAATCGTATCTCCAATACCCCTTTGCAGTAAAACGGCAAGCGCCACCGAGCTTGCTACCGTCCCTTTCATTCCCATTCCGGCTTCTGTAAGGCCAAGGTGTAAAGCATATGGAAGATCGTCTGCAATACGCTGGTAAACGTTAATTAAATCCTGGACACCGCTCATTTTACAGCTTACAATGATTTTATCTGATGCCATTCCAACATCTTCCGCGAGCTCAGTTGATCTTCTGGCACTTTCTACCATTGTATCGAGCATCACAGCTTTGGACGATTTGGGTTTCTCCCGTTTACTGTTTTCATCCATATATTGTGCAAGTAACTGCTGATCCAGCGATCCCCAGTTTACACCAATCCGAACAGATTTATCATACTTAATAGCTTGTTCAACAATGGTACAGAAGTTTTCATCACGGGTTTTTGTGCCCGTATTACCGGGATTGATCCTGAAATTTGACAACGCTTTTGCAGTCTCGGGGTACTTCGTAAGCAGGATATGCCCGTTATAGTGAAAGTCTCCGATAATGGGAACCGTTACACCTCGATTTAACAGCTTCTCTTTGATGAAGGGAACAGCCTTGGCTGCATCATGATTGTTCACCGTTATTCTCACCAGTTCTGAGCCGGCTTTATTAAGATGGTCGATCTGATCTACAGTTTCATCGATATCGGCAGTATCTGTATTTGTCATCGACTGAACCACAATCGGATGACCTCCGCCAACAACCACGTCATCAATTTGTACCGGTATAGATTTTCTGCGTTTAATAGGGGAACTGTCTTCCATTTTTTCTAAAACTATTACGATTAATACTGGTTTTGGATAATAATTCTCAGGCAACTTAGAAGCATCAAATTCCAAGCACCAAATCTCAAACTTGTACAATTATTTCATTCGCTATTATTAAGTATAGAGGAAAATATTCTTTTTAATTCGTCAGCTTCGTTTTTGAGTTTAATGAGATCATCTTCAATATCTTTATTCATTGGTTAAAGTAATTTTAACCAATATTTAGACTCCTTTGATTCCTTTCTGCAAATTTTAATTCTATAGCGAAAATCTTTTTTGCTGAATGATTTGTTAGCTTCAATATAATTATCACCTACGGAGCCAGATGCTCTCACCAACTGTTTACAATCCTCGATGCTACATACATCCATCTAAATTTTTTTTACCAAAAATCTGTAATCTCTGGCAAAGAAAAAGGTTCTTTCTTCTAAGTCATATTTTTTCTGATCCATAAAATCTCAACTAATAACTATTTGAAATTTCGGATTTGAGATTTGGAATTTTTTAATCAATAATTAAATCAATTCTTCTTACTTAGGTCAAATAACTTTCTCTTCTCTTCTTTCGTCAAACCGTCGTATCCGCTTTTGGAAATTTTTTCGAGTATTTGATCCAGCTCATCCTGGTTCGTTTCCTCCACAATTTCGACATCGCTAACAGAATACATCTTTTTGTTTTTTGGTTTTTTTGGAGACTTCTTACTGGGGCTTTGCTGCCACAGCCGTTCAATAGGCCTCACAATTGCTGAAAGGTCTTTACCTTCGTAATGTGCTTTAATGAGAAGGTATCCAACACCCGCTCCTCCAAGATGTACAAGACGGGCAACATTATCACCCGAACCGATAAAGAGTACATCAAAAGCGATGAGTCCTGCGACGACAAAACGGGCTTCAATAGGTGGCAGAAACAAGAGCATTATGGGTGCTCTGGGATACAGGTATGCAAAAGCCACCATGACTCCAAAAACGGCTCCTGAAGCTCCAATCACCATACTTGTGCCATATAGTGAAGCAAAGGCAATATGAAAAAACGCTCCTCCTATTCCTGATCCAAAAAAGATAACCGCAAATGATCTGGGCCCGATAGACTCCTCAACAGACCTTCCCATCCACCAAAGCCAAAGCATATTAAAAAGCAGATGAAATCCGCCACCATGCAAAAACATATAGGTTACAAAACGCCAGGGCTGGGTAATAGCTGTGCCGATTGACGGATTAAAGCCCAGATACTCTACGACATAGCGGTTCAGAGACTGATCCCCCACACGGATGCCACCCACTACCGCCTGTAAAATAAATACGATAACGTTAATGGCAATAATCGTTCTGATTACCGGAGGGATTCGCTTGAACCCTCTCATAAATGCACTTCTAAATGATTCCTGCTGATACATAATCGCTTTTATTAATATCTGGAGCTCTCGCCTTTTAATCCCCAGTATTTGATCAAGATAAACCCAACCACCATGCCGCCAAGGTGGGCAAAATGAGCAATACCGCTATCGGGCCTCATCAGACCTGAAAGCAGTTCAATTCCTCCAAATATTGCAACAAAGTATTTCGCTTTGATCGGAATAGGTGGAATCAATAACATAATATAACGATCAGGAAACATCATCCCGAACGCCAATAAAATTCCGTAAACGGCACCAGACGCCCCAATTGTCGGGGCTCCGCCTCCTCCAATCCACATGTGAATAAGAGCTGCACCAATTCCTGTTAAGAAGTAATAAATGGCAAATCGCTTTGTTCCCCAGAAATTCTCAATTCCCTGTCCGAAAATCCAAAGGGCAAACAGGTTGAAAATTATGTGTCCAAATCCGCCATGTAAAAACATATACGTAATAAGCTGCCAGGGGGCAAACAGGCCCGATCCTACAGGCCAAAGTGCCCCAAACTCCATTAGGTATCGCTGCAGCATGGGATTCGTGAGCGCTACAAATACCAGCAGATTAACAATGATTAAGTGTTTTACTGCCGGTGGAAATATGGAAAACTGAGTATTTGGTGAATAATTTTCGCCTTGGTAATTCAATGATTTATCTAATTATTTAAAAATTTCTTAGCTCGCTCAGAGACATTAATTCCGCTTAGTGTAACTCCCGGTATTCCCTGCCCCGGATATACTGTATCGCCACAAAGAAACAATCCTTCAAACGGCGTTTTATTCGGGGTCCAGTCAAGCAATGAACGGGTCATGCTCTGTGGAATCCCACCAACCCGGCCTTTTTTTCTGAAAACCCACTTGCTCCAGCTAACCGGTGTAGAAGAAAATACCACTTTTATCTCTGCATCAGAAAAATAGGGCAACTTCTTTTTTAAAATTGATAAAATCTTTTCCTGAACACTCTCCTTTGTACTTTCATATGTACCGTTAAGCTCAAACCAGAATTCAGGTACTGCATGGGTTGATACGTTTAGAACCCGTTTTCCTTCCTCAGCGCGATCCTGATCATACTTTTGAGAGAATGATATGAAAACTGATCCCGACTCGAGGCCGGCCTGCTTCTCGCCTTCGTCTAGATGTACCTGATGATGAAGCGGCATGCCCTCAGGAAACACATCATCAGTAACAATGCCCATTGTAAATGCTCCCCAGGCCTCATCATATTGTTCAGACTCTTTCCTGAAATAGTCAGCCATATCTCCGGATGTTTTCTCTTCCATATTCCAGACGGGAAGGTTTGATATCAATACAGGTGCACTGTAAATCACTCCTTTGGATGAACGGACGTTGTATGTGTTTCCTTTTTTATCTATTGAAACCAGTCCTTCTTTTGTGTGGAGTTCTCCATTTTTTAGATGCAAATACTCCTCAAGTTTTTGAACTAGTTTCAAAAGGCCACCCGGAACATAATAGTTTGTGTAATTTGTGTAAGTAATAGCGGGAGCGCCAAAAAGAAACGGCGTTTCAGTTGATGTTGATTGAGCTGAAATCATCAGCTGTTCATCAATAAACTGAAAAAATTCGGGGTTGGTTATACCCATTTTGGTGGCAGTCTCTTTTACAGACTGTATAGCATACGGAAGTACCCAGACATCACTTACATCATTTTTCAGCAGTTTAAACCATTCCTTTGTATCAAGAGGTGGGAAATAGGGGTTTTTTCCTGATATTTTCCAAACAATGTCGGAAACTGAAAATGCCTTTTCCCAAAACTTTCTCTGCTCAGTCTCTTCACCGAACCACTTTATCGCTTCATTAATCCACGCTTCACGATCCTGCCAGCGTGTAATCATTTTGCCATTCAGATAGACATTCATTGAGGGAGCTATTGCTTCTCTTGGAAGAGTAATTTCGAGTTTCTCTTCAAGCCACTTTAGCGGTTGGTTTTCGTCAAATCCTATAAGCGTTGTTGCACCGGATTCAAAAATGTAGCCTTTTCTAAAATAGGAGGAGCTGCATCCGCCGGGAACATGGGATTTCTCAAGTACCAACACCGAATATCCCGCTTCCGCCATCAAAACAGCAGCTGTCATGCCGCCCATTCCGGCACCGGCAACGATTACATCAAATTGTTTTCTTTTTTCCATACCGATTTCAACAAATTCAAAATCGGGTTGGTTCACGTTCAATCAGCAGAATCGAAATTTATTTACTGTTGAATTCTATTCAGAATTGACCTAATCAAACAGCAAGAGCAGGCTCAAAAGAAACCTCTTTGTTGGCAAGTCTTGGTTTCTCAACTTTTTGATCTACTTCGATTTTACCATCCCGAAGGCGAATAATTCGGCGCGCATGCTCTGCAATTTCATTTTCGTGTGTTACAAGTATAATGGTGTTTCCTGCGCGGTAGAGCTCTTCGAATAATACCATTATTTCCTCACCGGTTTTAGTATCAAGATTACCGGTAGGTTCATCGGCAAGGAGTATAGATGGATCATTAACAAGCGCTCTGGCAATTGCCACACGCTGGCGCTGTCCACCCGATAACTCATTCGGTTTATGATCTAACCTGTCGCCAAGGCCAACTTTTGTGAGTGTCTCAGTCGCTTTTTCTTTTCTTTTTGAGCTTTTTATTCCGCTATAAATCAGAGGGAGCTCAACATTACTCAGGCAATCAGTTCTTGGAAGCAAATTAAAGGTTTGAAATACAAATCCAATTTCACGGTTTCTCACTTGGGCCAATTCAGAGTCATCAAGCTCACTTACCTGATTGCCATTTAAAATGTATTCACCAGACGTTGGTGTGTCCAGGCATCCAATCATATTCATGAGGGTAGACTTCCCTGAGCCCGACGGCCCCATAATCGCTATATATTCATTTTCAGCCACATCAAAAGTAACGCCGTCGAGGGCTTTTACAAGCGTTTGGCCCATTTTGTAGTGTCTTGTTAAATCCTGTATTTCAATTACTTTTTTAGCCATAATATGATTGTGTCTGATCGTTAGTTGTTTTCTTCTGCTTCAATTTCATCACCATCTTCAAGCTCACGGGAAAGCACCCGATAGCTACCGGTAATAATCTCCTGGCCTGCTTCAAGGCCACTCATGATTTGTATATACGTGTTATTGCTAATCCCGGTTTCAACCTCTACTTGTCTTGCAACACCGTTATCATTCATGAATACAACCCGTCTGAAATCTTCAGTCTCGCTCACGTTTCTTACAGTGGGTTCTTCTGTGTCTACTGAATCTTGTTCTGCGAAATTCCGGACGGTAACGGCCTGAATCGGAACTGATACTACATCATAAACTGTATTGGTCTTAATGTCTACAGTGGCCGACATCCCGGGTTTAAAGGTAGGGCTGTCGTTGTTTGAGGGAGACTCCGGTGTGCTTTCTGACAGAAGAAGATCACTGGAGTATTCAAGGTTATGAGGCGTCGTAATCCGCACTTTAACTTTATAATTCGTTACCTGATCTGCGGAACCGGTAGCGGTTACATCAGCGGAGTTCGCGATTTCTGTGACTACTCCTTCAAATGACCGATTGGGATATGCATCCACTTCAATAATCGATGTATCTGCCAGGTTCACATTAACGATGTCGTTTTCGTTGACTTCCACCTCGACTTCCATCTGTTCCATATGCGCAATCCGCATCATTTCGGTACCGGCCGTTTGTGCTTGCCCCAGTACTCTCTCCCCCGATTCAACTGCAAGACGGCTGATCGTTCCGTTTTGAGGAGCACGAATTACGGTTTGTTGCAACTCCTCCTCGGCCCGTCTCAGCTGTGCTCTTGCACTTTCTATCTGGTACTCAGCTGCCTTAAAATTCGACTTTTGTGCTTCGTAAGTATTTTTTGTTTGAAGATATTCAAGTTCAGAAATAAGATTCCTGTCGTATAACTGTTGATTTTTCACAAATTCCGTCTCTGCCTGCAACATATTTGCGCGTGCCTGCTCCATTCGCGACTGCTGTGTAAGAAGTGCCGCATTCAGCTCATCAATTCTGGCTTCGTAGAGATCAGGTTTAATTCTTAAAAGCAGATCACCCTCCCGTACGAAATCTCCCTCCTTTACGTTTAATTCAATAATTTCACCGGATACATCGGGTCTGATTACAACTTCTATTTCTGGCTGCATTCTTCCGGAAGACGAGACCATTTGGGTAATGGTTCGTCGTTCAGTAATCTCCGTCTCGACCGATGTTGCTCCTGATCCACTATCAAGCCAGCCGGCCGTTTTTGCCACAACTCCGGTGATAGCCAGAACCACCACAAGTATACCCAGGATTTTTAAAAGCTTTGTGGTTGCAGATTTTTTCTTAGTCATTTCGATACTGATTAAAAGTTAAATTGAAGATTATTATCCAGGCGACCGATGTAGAAATCCAGAAGTTTTTCCTGGAATACAAAGTTATAAACAGCCTGAATACGATTACTTTGGGCCTGTACGAAGTTTGCATTTGCCAGGTTCAGTTCAATTAAAGTTGTAGCTCCAACTTCATATCGCTGCTGTTCAGTTTCAAGGGCTCGCTCGGCCGCTATCACTGCTCTTTCACTTGATTCAAGTTCCTTCACGAGTGACAAATAATCGCTGTAAGCCTGACGTACCTCTTCGCTAATTTGGAATCGAATGTTGTCTAACTGAAGCTGACTGTTTTTGAGTTGAATTTTGGCACTTTCAATATTTGTTTTGTTATTCCAACGATTAAACAGAGGAATTTGCAGCGATAAGCCGATGCTCCTGTTCACGTTTTGATCAAAAAACTGATCACCGAATGAACTGACTTCCCGTGTTACCGGGTCAATAAACTGATCACTATATCGCCCACTGATACCTGCACTGGCCGACAAACTTGGAAGAAGTGCAGAACGCGCAATTCTCTTGTTCATCTCATTATCAATAATTGTGTATTCCTGAGCTGCATAATCGCTTCTACTATTTAATGCTGCATCTATTAAACTTCTCAAATCCAATTGCTGCGGAACAAGCGATAATTCATCTACTGCCGGCATTACAATATCAATATCTTCAATTGCATCATCCTGCATAACCCGCATCAGCTGAGCTATACTCACTGAAAGAGCATTTTCACGTTGAATGAGGTTAAGCTCATCATTTGCTACTGTAGCCTCCTGATTATATAAGTCTACTGTTGGTCGGGATCCCACTTCTACCTGAGCTTCGATCTGTTCGAGCTGGCTTTGTGAAGCTTCCAATGTAGCTTTGGCAATCTTCAATAGTTCCTGATCCACAGCGACCTGGAGAAAGCGACTGGCAGTATCAAAAATGATGACCTCCCTAATTCTGTTAAGATTCTCTTCCTGAGAGAGTTTATTAGCCTGTGCGCCCCTTAGGTTCGATATATTTCTAAATCCATCGAATATGGTAAGATTTGCATTTAAGTTACCTGACATACCATATGTTGTACGATCATCAAACGATAAGTCTTCCTGAATAAACTGCCGACCCACGTTTCTTGAGCCGTTAAAGCTACTATTAACTGAGGGCAGATAATCGGCTTTTGCACTAAAAACCTGTGTTTCAGCAAGGCTTAGATTATTCGCAGCCTGCTTAAGCTGGTAATTATTCTCAAGTGCGATATTTACAGCATCTTCAATCGTAATTGATTGTGTCTGTGCAAAACCCATAAGAGGAATGGAAAGTAGGAAAAGGCTAAGTAATATTTTCTGCATCATCTGTTTAACTGATATTTAATTTTAATTAATACACGTAGAAGTGTAACCAGAGTTTCAGTTTTATTTCTCACTCTTGCGAAATAAAAATGAATTTTAACAATTCATTGGTACTCCTGATTTGTTTGACGAAAATAAGAGGAAAAAGTTGGGATTTTTTTATACAGAACTAAAATAAGAGTCTGTAACGTGTGAGGTAGGATAAAAAACATCTTCAAACTGATAATACAGACTACAACAAATACTACTTATTCATTAGTTTTTTGTCCATCATTTCTGAAATGTAAGATGCTGCACGTTGAGCAGCGATCCGTTTAACCTCATCATAAAGAAGAGAGGTGAAACTGACAGATCTGGATGAAGAATGTTCTGAATTGTTTCCAGAACCTGACCGCTTTTTCGTTCTTTTCTTACTTGATAAACCCAGCACCACACCGGCAGCAACTGATAGAGCAACCGTTTGAAGCGGCCTTTTCTTTATCGTTTCAACAGGTTTAAATGAACCCAACAGACTTTTTCTGGCTTTTTTAAACCGATTTTCAAAACTACCCTCCAACAGTTCAAGGTCGTCCTGTAGTCTGATCTTCCGTTTTCTGAAATCGGCCATAGATAGTTTCTCTTTACTCATCTTCTGTCTGTTTGTCCTGAGCATTATCAGACCTTTTCTCAATAGATTTTAAAGCCCGATCTATCAAACCGGCCTGGATCTGTTCAGTCATTTTCTTCGATTTCTTATTCATAAATAAAATCGCAAGTAGAAAAAGTGGTAGTGACGAGAGGGCAAAACCTGCGCTCATACTATTTAGCAGCTCACTTATAAAAAAAGCAAGTGCGAACCAGGCAAAGGAAACAGCACCTGCAAGTAAAAGTATTCCAGTAACGCGTTGAATTCCTTGTGCTACAAGCAGAGATGTTTCCTCTAAAAGCGTTAGCCGAAACAACTCTGCACGTTTTTCAACGTATTCGCGCAGGTCTTTCTTCAGGTTTTTAGTATGTTCCATTCCCGGCTCTTCTTCAGACATAGGCTGTTTTTACCGGAATAATTTTCCAATTAAGAAACCAACTGCAACACCCGCAACAACGCTGCTGATAGGATGTTTTCGTATCATTAATTCGGTCTCAGTCTTGATCTCTTTGAGTTTTTCTTCTAATTCTGCTTCATTTATTGCAGACGTTCCCTGTTCGATGGCTTCTTCAAGCTCTTCGTTCAAATCGTTGATAATACTTTCGTCCATTTTTTTGAAATAAAGTTATGATGATGTTCTACGAAACATAAAATAACATCTTGTTCGACAATGGTAAACAAAATCTGAAAAATAGTAGCTGGTTTCAGATTTAAGTTTCCGTTTACCTTAAATTATCCCTTTCAAAATAGACTATTCATAGCGAAGGCTTTCTATAGGATCTAATCTGGCGGCCTTAAACGCCGGGTAAACACCAAATAGAACGCCAATGATAGTCATTCCAACTACGCCTCCAACAGCCGAGCTCCAGGGAATAACAACGCTTGATTCGAGCCAAATTGCAGCAGCGTTGCCAAGACCTGCTCCTAAAATTATTCCAATAAGACCCCCAATCTGACATATAGCTATGGACTCCATCAAAAATTGAGAAACGATCGCTTTTCTTGTAGCACCAACTGCTTTCCGGACACCAATTTCCCGAGTTCGTTCATTTACAGATACAAGCATAATATTCATTACACCAATGCCAGCCCCCAGCAATACAATTCCGCCAATCACAAACCCTATTGTATACAGAATCCCGGTAAATGAATCAAAAGCACTACCAAGTGATTCGTTTGTAGCTATTTCAAAATCATTTTCATCAATAGGATCTACTTTTCGAATCGCTCTTAGAATACCGGTAAGTTCATCGATTGTAGCTTCCACGTTATCAATAGAGCCCGCACGAAGCTGAATACCAATATTACGTTCTCGTCCGTAAATTCCTGCCAGGTGAGTATAGGGTATCACGACAAAACGGTCTAATGTTTGGCCAAATACGTTCCCTTTCGCTTCAGTAACCCCTATAACGGTGTAAGGGCGGCCTTCAACCCGAATAATTTTTCCAAGGGGGCTTTGTTGGTCAAAGAGTGCCTCTTCAACATCAGCCCCGATGATTGCCACCGTCCGGGAATAGTCGATATCCTCCTGAGAAAAATTCCTTCCAACCGCTAGCTCATAAGCGTTGTTTGTGAGAAAGTGTTCATTCCCCCCTTGAATACTAATATTGGGTTCTGTCTCTTCATCTTCAAAGGCTACCCGGGTTGTTCTATAGTTGTTATTCGGCCCAACGCCTTCTGCTGATTTTGAGAGCTCCTGCAGACGCTCCATCTGTTCAATGGTGATATCTTCTCTGTTTCTATATTTTTCCCAGTCTTCGTTGCCCATTCTGATAGCTGGAAATTTCTGAACGGTAATTACATCACCACCCATCAGGCTCAAAGTATCTTTAAAATAGGTATCCAGAACCAGAACAGCCGTATTTGCACTTATGATCGCAAAAACTCCTACAGAAATTGCGAGTAAAGTAAGAGAAGAGCGTAATTTATTTGCTTTTAAAGAATCAATCGATTGGCGAAAAACTTCAATAATATTCATAATCTTAATCGTATCTCAGAGATTCAATGGGGTCCGATTTTGCAGCCTTGCTCGAGGGTAAGTATCCGAACAGAATTCCCACAAACGCACAAATCAAAATGGCCTGGAGAACAGTTCCCCAATTTAAGTATGCAACAAAAAACTGGTTTAGAATTTCAGTAACTCCGATTGAGAGCAGAACGCCAACTATACCGCCTATCAGGCTTATAACGGTGGCCTCCATTAAAAACTGCAGCAGTATTTCCCACGATTTCGCCCCAACGGCTTTTCGTATCCCAATCTCTTTCGTTCTCTCTTTCACAGACACATACATAATATTCATAACACCAATACCTCCCACAAACAGTGCAAGACCGGTGAGAAAGATCCCAATTCCGTAAATCGCAAATTTCATGCTTTTAAATTCCTGTTCAAAAAGAGCAGCCTTATTAATTGCGAAATCCTGGTCGTCCATCGGGTCGAGCTGTCTGATTTGCCGCATTGCACCGATAACCTCATACTCTCCATCTTCCATGGCCTCTTCAGAAGCAAACTGAACGGCGATTTGAATTCCCCAGCGCAGGTCGTATATACTTCCATAAGCAGATATTGGTATCACAACCTGGCTGTCATTATCGCCCATTCCAAGAAAATTTCCCTGCTTTTCAAGCACGCCAATTACCATGAATCGCTGCCCCATAATTCGAACCTGTTTGGTAATCGGATCTTCCATTGGGAAAAGTGCTTCTGCCACATTCGCTCCCAGCACCACCACTTTTGCTCCACGATGTTCGTCGGCGTCGCTAAAAGCTCGCCCTTCCTCGATATTCAAACCGGCCGTTTCAAAATGAGAGGCTGTACCACCGGTAACCTGAACACTCTCTATGTCCCTGTCCTGATAGCGAACGGTTGTCCTTCGGGATGCGGATGCAGCAACATTAGTAGCCGAGGGAACCAGTTCTTTCAAGTCTTCAACATAGTTGAGCCGCATTTCCTGCCTGTTTCTGTATTCCCACCATTTATACTCTCCACCAAAGCCCCATGGCCACTTCTCTACAAAAACGACATTCCTGCCAAGCATATCCATGCTCTCCTCGAAGGAACGGTCAATGCCATCAGAAATCGTGTTCATTGCCGTAACCGAAACTATTCCAATCACAATGCAGGTTGTTGTAAGAATAGCACGCGTTTTGTTGGTCCAAATTGCCGAAAGCGCAATTTTTGACCCCTCTGTTAAACTGATCCAAAAATGTTTCATACGTCTTCGTAAACCTGATATTTACATTCGAAAAGAGAATTTTCCTGAATAATTTCATTCTAACCCAAAAAATAGAAGATGTTTGGGCTATCTTGGAACCATACGCAGAATTCTTATTTTCGTTTCATTAATATTGAAATTAATAAAGATTTGAATGAATAAATTAGATGTACTTGCCTTTGCCGCACATCCTGATGATACTGAACTGAGTTGTGCCGGAACACTCGCTGCACTTGTCAGACAGGGACTTAAAGTAGGCGTAGCAGACTTAACCCGTGGAGAAATGGGATCCCGTGGAACTCCCGAACTACGATTAAAGGAAGCAAAAAAAGCTGCTGTAATTATTGGGCTTTCAGAACGGGATAATTTAGGCCTTCCAGACACGGAATTAAGCAACACAAGGGAAAATCAACTCCCGATTATTCAAACGATCCGCAAATATCGTCCACATATTTGTCTTATCACAGCCCCTGAAGACCGACATCCCGATCATGGCCACTCCACCAAATTGTTGACAGACGCCATTTTTTACAGCGGACTTGTTAAAATCGAAACCCGTGGAAAAGACAGGCAGCTGCAGGAGCCACACAGGCCGTCGCATGTTCTTCACTACATGCAGGATACTCCCTTCAATCCCGATTTTGTCTTTGATATTTCTGATACCATTGATATCAAAGAAGATGCTATTAAAGCCTTTTCTTCACAATTTAATGTAGGCGACCCGGGAGACGAACCTGAAACCTATATCTCTGACCCATCTTTTTTTGATGCGTTAAGGGCTCGTGCAAAACAGGTAGGACATTTGGGCGGATACGCTTTTGGTGAAGGGTTTCTTTATCAAAAAAAACCCTTTCCAATTGAAGATTTTTCTTTTCTGATGAAAACAACACCGAAACGATAGAACGTTGGTTAAGAATCTATCTGTTCCCGGGTTATATCCATAAATAAAAGCCTTCAACATCATTGAAGGCTTTTATTTTATCAATTTTTAATCTGGTATTTAATCAATTGATTTTAAATACTTAAAGAAATCACTGTCTGTTGATAAAAATACAGATGTCTCCCCGTCAAATGCCGTTTTGTAGGCTTCCATTGCCTTTACAAATTCATAAAATTCGCGGGTTGAAGAGTTTCGGTTGTAAGCCTCATTATAGATTGCTGCAGCTTCTGCATCTCCCCGTCCACGAATTTCCCTGGCTTCCCGAAATGCAGCAGACTGAATTTCTAGCAGTTCGCGCTCTTTTTCACCCTCTATTCTTGAGGCTTCTCCCTGCCCTTCGGATCGAAACAGATCCGCAATCTTATTCCGCTCACTTATCATTCGGTCATACACCGTTACACGTACTTCTTCAACGTAGTTGATCCGTTTAAAGCGAAAATCAAGAACTTCAATTCCTAAATCTGCCGTCCTCTCGTTCGCCAGTTCCAGTACAATATCCTGTATGGCACTTCGCCCTACCTCAATGGTTTCAAGCGAGTCTTCGATCACCTCAAATATTTCGGCATCCAAATCGGGTTCGCGATTTGAGGTTCGCACTATTTCAACCAAATCGTGCGATGCCACAGCATTTCTTGTTTCGCCATCCAGAATATCGTCAAGTCTGGATTGTGCACCTCGTTCATCACGCAGCCGGCGAAAAAACTGAAGCGGGTCGGTAATTTGCCAGCGGGCATAAGAATCCACAAAAATAAATTTCTTGTCTTTTGTCGGCACCTGGTTTTGATCGCCATCCCATTCCAGAAATCGCTTGTCGAAGCGATTCTCTGTCTGGATAAAGGGTACTTTCATTTTTAAGCCGGGCTCTGTAACCGCTGAACCAACGGGTGCACCAAACTGTGTTATGATTACCTGTTCTGTTTCATCAACAGTATAAAAACTGTTAGACAGCAAGATTGCCAAAAGAGCCAGTACAACCAGTAAAATTCCAAATTTCTTATCCATAAATTCGCCTCTTAATTATTATTGCTGTTATTCTGATTGCTCACATTTCGAACTCCATCCATCTGCATTTGCAGCAGGGGAAGTACATTGGTTCCGTCCTGGTCGGTTATCACTTTGGTACCAATGGTTGGAAACAGTTCCTGAAGCGTTTCAAAATAGATTCGCTTTTTGGTGATATCCGGTGCAAGGGAGTACTCCTGGTGCAGTTGAACAAAAGCTGCAACTTCACCTTCAGCGGTATTTGTTCTATTGATGGCATAACCTTCTGCCTGCTGAATGGTTTGCTCAGCCTCTCCACGTGCCCGCGGTATCACGCGATTATAATCTGACTCAGCCTGGTTTATCAGGGTTTCCCTCTGCTGTTGTGCTTCGTTAACAGCATTAAAAGACGGCTTTACAGGGTCTGGGGGATTTATATCCTGAAGCACCACTTGTTCGATCTGAATACCGGACTCATACTCAGCATTCAGTTCTTGAAGAATTTCCTGAACTCTGGCAGCTACTGATGCCCGTCCAATTGTAAGCACTTCATTGACGGTTCGGTTTCCAACCACCTGCCTCATAGCCGCTTCCGACATATCCCGAAGCGTTTTGTCCGGGTTTCTGATTTTAAAAAGGTAGTTGTATGGGTCAGCAATTCGATATTGAACCACCCACTCCACATCTGCAAGATTCAAATCCCCTGTAAGCATCAATGATTCATCTACGTATCCGGCTTTTGTGTATGTAGTTTGAACACCCGATTCAACGGTACGGTAGCCAAACTCCTGTTTCAACTGCCGTTCTACCGGTACAATCCGGGTCGTTTCCACAAAGGGAATTTTAAAGTTTAACCCCGGTTCAGCTGTACGCTGATATTCGCCAAATCTTTGAACGACCCCTACTTCTTCAGGATCAACGGTATAGAAAGAGGCAAATACCAAAATAAATGCTACAACTGCTATCGCGATCCCCTTTACATTGCCCAGCAAATTTTTGACCTGCGGTGGTATATTGAGATCCGTGCCCTCAAATGGATTATTATTTTCTGCCATATATGTAAGTTGTTCTGGTGTTGATGTGAAATAAAATTAATGCGAAATGATCATTTATACGCAAAAATACCAATCGTGTTGTGTTTTTTTAATTACCCGCTTTTATACCAATAAAATCAATGATTAATCATAATAAAGCAGTCTGATAATATAGCCAATCTTTAATCCAGGGTCACAATCTAATTATGATTCAGACAACTGTTAAATTTCTCTTGCGGAATGATGCTTAAGAGTATTGGATGTGAAGATAATTCAATACAAAAAAAAGCTCCCTTACAAACAGTAAAGGAGCTTCTTTAAAATAAATCCATTTTCAGTGCTTTAGCAGAATACTATGATTCCTCTGCGGCAAGCGTTTCAGAAATTATTTTTTCCTGAATATTATGTGGAACCTGTCCGTAATCGTGGAACGTTCTGGAGTACGATGCACTCCCCTGGGTCATCGATTTTAACCTTGTAGTATAGTTATCGAGTTCTTCGAGCGGAACGATTGCTTTAATTTTTTGAATAGAGCCTTCAGAGTCCATTCCCAAAATCTGTCCTCTTCGCGAACTCAGGTCACTCAACACATCCCCCATATAATCAGCCGGCAGGGTTACCTCGATTTCGTACAGCGGCTCAAGAAGCTGGGGTGCTGCGCGTAAAAATCCATCTTTAAATGCCATCAACGCAGCCGTCTTAAAAGCGGCTTCATTTGAATCAACAGAGTGCATGGATCCGTCATAAACCGAAACCTGAATATCTCTGGCCCGGCATCCACTCAATGGCCCGTTGGACATTTTATCCAGAATCCCTTTCAATATAGCCGGCATAAACCTGTTATCAATTACACCGCCAACTATACAGTTCTGAAATACCAGCTTTCCACCCCATTCCAGTTCTATATTCTCAACATTTCGAACTTTAATATCTGTTCGTTCCGGCATCCCTTCCTCCCATGGTTCAATGGAAAGATATACTTCAGCAAACTGGCCTGCTCCTCCACTCTGTTTTTTGTGCTTATAATGGGCATCAACTCGCTTCGTAATTGTTTCGCGATAGGGTATCCGCGGTTTTACATATTCAACATCCAGCTGAAACCGCTCTTTAAGCTGATGAAGAACCAT
>DATGBT010000045.1:0-9025 GCA_035312505.1 Balneolaceae bacterium
ATAGGTCTCACTTCACGAGATGGTGTTGTTCCGCTCGCATTCGACCGGGATATTGCAGGTCCGATGACCCGAACCGTTGAGGACGCTGCCCGAATCTTTAACGTGGTTGCAGGGTACGACCCAAAAGATCCATACACGGAAGCGGGACGAGACAAAAAAGAAGATGATTATACCACCTTTCTGGATAGTGAAGCTCTGGACGGCAAACGTCTCGGCGTACTAAACAGCCACGCCAATCCCGAGAAGGGCGATAGTGCAGTTTTTGTTCTTTTTGATAACGCCCTGGATGATCTTCGTCAAATGGGTGCCGAGGTGGTTGATTTTCAGATTGATGAAATGCAGAATCTGCTACAGGCTGGCAACTGGTGCAATCGTTTTAGGTACGACATGCATCAGTATCTCCTGTCCCTCGGTGATGGTGCACCGATGAGCGACGTCATGGAAACGCTGGAAACGGGTGAATATGGCGCAGATGTCGAGAACATTCTGAACGCAATTGCTGATGAGGAGCCGGAGATTATTCATCCGGCAGAAAGGGATGAACCATGTCCTGATTTTGCAGACCATGCGGGAAGGCAGGCTCTGCTGGCTTCCGTGGTTCAATCTATGGACCGGGCCCGGGTTGATGCGTTTATCTTCCCAAGTTGGAGCTACCCTCCTGCCCCGCTGGATAATGCCAATGAAGAGTATAAAGGCGATAACTCCCAGGGACTGATTCCCGCAGCGGGACTTCCCGCCATTACCATACCGATGGGATTCACCTACGGTAATCTTCCTGCGGGCCTGCAAATTGCCGGACGTCCCTACTCAGAAGGCCTCCTTTTTGCGCTGGCTTATGCCTATGAGCAGGGCACGCAGCATCGTCGTCCGCCGGAAGGATTCCCGGCTTTATAGTGGAATTAGATAATCGGTCTAAAAGATAATTTGTATGAAAAAATTCAGTTTGTCTTTCGTTTTGTTATCACTTATTTACATTTCATGCGAGAATAGTATGGACTCATTGGGTGATGAATACCTCAGCATTACTACGAGTCAAAAGAGCGTTTTGCTTACAAACACGTCCGATGAGAAACTGGAGTTCATTCTGATAGAATATGAAACCTCCACATTGATAGATCTTGACCCGGATGCCCAATGGCCGGTAATTGAGGCAAATTCATCTCGCAGAGTTTCTTACAATGACATTATGGGCTATCAGTCATCATCAACAGAGGCATTTATTATGTGGAGAAATGTGAACCGAAGCTACCAGAATTCATTGAAATACAGTCTATTAAAGTGAAAACCTAAATATCTGATTAACATAAAAAATCATAATCGTGACTTTTCAGGACGAAGAGCTCACAAATTACAACCAAAAAAACGTACATATGAAATTAGGAGCATTTTCAGTCAGTCTCAGTGTCAAAGACATCGAAGCATCCAGACAGTTTTATGAGAAACTTGGCTTCTCGGTATTTGCAGGCGATATCGAAAAAAACTATCTAATCATGAAAAATGAAGATTCACTCATCGGATTATTTCAGGGAATGTTTGAAAACAACATTTTAACGTTTAATCCGGGATGGGATTCCGATGCAAACGCTCTCGATGGTTTTGACGACGTCAGGGACATTCAGAAGATGCTAAAAGAGAGTGATATAAAATTAGAAAGCGAGGCTGATCCAAATACGACGGGCCCGGGAAGCATCACCCTTTTTGATCCAGACGGTAACGTTATTTTAATCGATCAGCACGTGTAGATTCTCATAAGCAATAGACAAAGGGTGATACACTATAAGAAGGTTTTGCAAAACCTTTAGTGTCATTCTGAATTTAATTCAGAAACTCCGTTTATAAGTACTCAGCAGCGTTTGGAGATTCCGGATCAAGTCCGGAATGACGTAATCATGGGATTTTGTGAAGCCTTCTATAAGCGTTTAAATTTTCTCCCTGAAAGGTCATGGAAGTCTAGATCAGCCCCTCTTCTTCCAGTGAGTTTCTAACTTTTTCGTGGTTCTCCCAAAACCTGTCTTCAATCCGCTGCATTACTGCCTGGTATTCCGGCATATTTTGCAGAGGCTGCATAATCGGATCCTCTTTTGTGAAAAGTAAAATCCAGTACTGGATGTTGTCCTCCTCAGCAAATTGGTTCATCTGTTCAACCGCCAATTCATATTCTCCACGGTAGGTGTGCAATACGGCTGTACTGGCTCCTTTGTAAATCGACTGATCTTCTTCGCAATAGTCGGCATACGACTGTACATAGGCTGCCGCCTTGTCTTCCATTCCCATTTTTTCCAATGTTACGGCAATTCGTATATCTTCCTGCGGATATATATCCAGCCCCTGCGCTTCCGTGATTGAAATAAACTGATCATAGTAATCATATGCCTGCTCATAATTTTCCTCATAAAAATAGATTTTTGCCACCTCCTGCAGGATGTCGAGGCGATTAGGGTCTTTGCTGAGTTCAGTGAGCAACATGGTTCTGGTCTGCCTGATGTCACGATCTCTGGCATACATAATGTAAGCCCTAACGTACGGTGCATAATAATTTTGCGGATCGTACTCCAGCGACTTATTGATGTATGTCACTGCTTCGTCCACAAACCCTGATTGAATAAAGGCGTTACTCAGATGCAGGTAGAGATAGCTTGATGCTGTTGAGTCGGTAGCGGAACTGTTGACCTGAAGTCCCTTTAATGCATACTCCAGGTACTTGGACGTGTTTGGTACAACGCGAGCGTAAAAATCTGAAAGCGCCTGTATAACTACAGCCGAGTTAGGATTGTATTCAAGGGCTTTTTCGAGATGCGGCAGGGCCAGGCGGTAGTCCTCCGTATGCATGTAATAAAACGCCTTGGCCAACAGGCTCACATCAGATCTCGGGTCGTAAAGCAGAGCTTTATCGGCATAGTTATTGATGAGATCCGTATACTTTTTTTCGGTTTGATGGAGATCCAGGAAGTAGTAGGATATGGACAAGTCTGCATAGGCCAGCGCAAATTCGGGGTCCAGCTCAATGGCCTGCATCAGCATCTCAATCGCCTCTTCAAAACCATCCTTCGTTCCCTGAAAAATTGGTTCCCGCGACTGAAGGTAAAGATCATAGGCGGCCAGATTATCCGTAGGGACCCTTTCAATAAGTTCCATCTCTTCAGGAGTTACCAGTGCCTGTATGGCATCGGCAATTTTTATGGCAACTTCGTTTTGCAGTGCAAAAACATCGGATACCTCTCTGTTATACTGCTCAGACCACAAATGACGGTCGGTGGCGGCATCAATTAACTGAATATGAAGCAAAACATGGTCACCCACTTTCTGTCCTGATCCCTCAACAAAATAGTTGACGCCTAATTCTTCTGCTATTTCGGGGACTGACATGTTTGCGTCCCTGTATTTTTCCACAGAGGTGCGGCTCAGTACCCGAAGATCATTAATCTTTTGCAGATTATTCAGTGTCGACTCCATCAGCCCGTTAATGAAATAGACATTGGATGAGTCGCTGCTTTCATTCTTAAAAGGCAAAACCGCTATGGATTTATCTGTTTCACCAGGGGGCTCAACACCTGCGGGCCAGATTGAATAGCTAAAAAAAGCGATCAGGATCACCACAATACCCGACAGCGCCACCACCTTGAGAGGAAAACGGTTCAGCTTCTCTATTTCTTCGACATCTTTTTTCTCAGAACTCAGCCTGCCCACCTCTCCGGGTGGATATCCATAGTGCTCGCGAAAACATTTGATAAAATAGGATGTACTCCCAAAACCTACTTTGTAGGAAACTTCAGAAACGGTGTATGACTCATTTTTCAGCAGATCAAAAGCCATTTCAAGCCGAATCTGCCGTATAAACTGACTTGCAGAAACCCCCGTCTGTTTCTTGATCCTTCGCAGCAGTGTAGAACGGCTCATGTGTAGCTTCGCTGCCAGTTCAGACACCCCAAACTGTTCATCGGCAATATTGTCACTGATGATTTCTGTTATGTGATTAATAAAATCTTCCTGCATAGTCCGGGTATCTAATTTAGATCAGATTGTAGCAATCAGTGAAATTAAGTTATGAAATTCGAATATGGGAAACATCATACGGCGAACAGGCTGATAAGATCCGCTTTGCGTCATAATTTATATGACTGCATCATAGTTTATAGCCTCACCTCAAACTTGATACTATTGGCGACATATCTCATAGGCCCTGCATCCGTTCTTTTGTGATCTTAGAAGTGAATGAAGTTTAAACGCAAACAAAAAGAACAACCATGATGAAAACGATGACAATCCACAAAATTAAACAGATCGTAGCTCTCTCATTATATATGATGATACTTATTGCCTGCACGAAAACGGGCGATGAGCCCGGTGCTCAATCCGGAGTCATTGCTCCCGAAATTGACATTCAGGAAGCCGTGATAACAGGGAATCTGGAAGCCGTGAAACAGCACATAGAGGCCGGAACCGACATCAACAAAAAAGAACAAATGACAGGATCTACACCCCTGATTACAGCAGCAACCTTTGGCAAAAACGAAATAGCTGAACTGTTGATTGATGCCGGAGCTGATCTCTCTATACAAAATAATGATGGGGCAACGGCACTTCACGTAGCGGCTTTTTTCTGCCGGGTTGAGATTGTTCAGGTATTAATGGATGCCGGAGCAGACAAAACGATCAGGAATAATTTTGGCGTCACTGCACGGGAATCGGTTATGGGTCCATTCCCTCAGGTAAAGCCTATTTATGAAATGATGCAGCAGCAGCTTCAGCCCTTTGGCATGGAGCTGGATATCGAAGAGATTGAAAAAACGCGCCCCGTTGTAGCCATGATGCTTCAATAAAACAACTCACTTAAAACTTACCTGATATGAAAACGGAAAGACGATACGATATTGATTGGTTACGGGTGATTGCGATCTGGCTGCTGCTGATCTATCACATAGCAATTATATTTCAGCCCTGGGCCATGTTCATTGGCTTCATCAGAAGCGATGAACTGATGACGGAGATCTGGAAACCAATGACCATGCTCAATGTCTGGAGAATCCCTTTCCTTTTTTATGTATCAGGCATGGGTGTATACTTTGCCATTCGTAAGCGGGACTGGAAGAAACTGCTCATGGAGCGCACTCAAAGAATTCTTGTTCCGTTTATTTTTGGCTTTTTTGCCATCACCCCAATCCATATTGCAATATTTCAGGGGTATTACGACATGCCGCTTGCCTATTACCCTCATGCAGGCCACCTCTGGTTTCTGTTCAACATTTTCTGCTACGTACTGATACTCTCTCCCATCTTTTTCTACCTTAAGAAAAGGGAGTCCGGACGGTTTAAAAAAGGACTCTCTTTGCTGATGAAGAATCCTATCGGACCGCTTGCAGTCTTAATATTTTTCGTAGCTGAGGTCCTTATTGTGAAACCGCAGATATTCGAAATGTATGCAGAGACCTGGCATGGATTTTTTCTTGGGCTATTGGCCTTCTTTTTCGGTTTCCTTTTTGTGTATACCGGTAAAACATTCTGGCAAACTGTTCTTACATGGAGATGGGCCTATCTTGGTTTAGCGGCTGTTATGTACACAATCCGGCTGATGGTATTTAACACAACAGCCCCCGGATATCTTGCGGCTATCGAGTCGAACCTCTGGATATTCTCACTTTTTGGGTTTGGCTATCGATATCTGAACCGTCCAAGCAGAGCATTAAGCTATCTGAGCCCGGCCGCTTATCCAGTGTATATCATACATATGTTTGCACTGTATGCCGGGGCATATCTTATTCTTCCACTGGATATAGCGGTCGAATTAAAACTGGCTGGAGTCATATTATTTACAGGAATTGTATGTTACCTCGGTTATGAGTTCATTATCAGAAGAGTTGGTTTGATGCGTCCTCTGTTTGGTCTCAAATGGATCCCGTATACAACCGGTAAATCCACTGTGAAAGTATCTGAAACTGAGCTGAATCCACAAATATCAAACATTAAAACCGAGTAAATAAGGAATCGAATGGAACAAAAGAACAAATCGAAAACTGTTATCAGGGCGATATTACTTGTTGCCACCGTTGTTTCCCTGTGGTTTGTGCCATGGTCGCTTCTTATTGCCTGGATGGAGCCACTGCCGGATGCTGTTCAGCAACAGGTTGATGGAGCCATTGACATGGGGTTCGATGGCATCATCGTTTATGTAGATAATGGAGATTCTGAACCTGATTTTTATGCTGCAGGATGGAAAAACACGGAGAACCGGATCCCGGTTGATCCCCATGCCCTATTCAAAATCGCCAGTATAGATAAGCTGTATACTGCAGTTGCAGTTGCCAAACTGGTGGCTGATGATCAGCTGTCATTAGATACGACTCTCGCCGAGGCCTTCCCCGAGCTATTGGGCCGAATTGAATATGCGGATAGTATCACACTTAAAATGATGGTGGAGCATCGCAGCGGCATACCCAGTTTCACCAATACACCCGGTTTCTGGGTCAATCCTCCGGATAATAATCAGGAGACCCTGGAGCTCGTTTTGGATCTTCCCGCCAATTTTGAGCCCGGTGAGGATTACGAATACTCAAATACCAATTACCTGCTGATTACGGAGCTTATTGAGAAGGTTACCGGAATGAGTAAGTTTCAATTCATCAAAAATGAGATCCTGGATCCTCTTGGATTAAAAAACACGTTTGAGTCCATACATGATGTGGATATGAATGACCTTATGAGCGGGTACTATGTGGGAGTGGACGAGGATATTAAATCGGCAGATTATGGCTCCATGGTTGCTACCGCGGAGGATGTCGGTATCTTTCTGCGCGCTTTAAATGACGGATCTCTTTTGAATGATCAGGAACAGGAGATCTACTCATCCATTTATCAGTACAATCATACCGGCCTGATACCGGGCTACCAGAGTATTGCCAAATATCATCCTGATATCGACACCGTGGTGATTCAGTTTACAAATACCACCAATTTCGATGGGTATAACTGGACCCTGTCCGAGATTGTCTATAACCGGGTCGTAAAAATTCTAAGGGATAGTTGAAAAACCATACCTGATGTAATTTTCTTATTCCTCTTTCTGGAACCATACATTCAGCGTTCGCCCGGAATTCGCATAAAATCCAGTAATAATTCCGGATTCATCTTTTATAAATTCGATCATCATATTGTTTCCTGCCCGGAAAATATCTTCAGCCAGCGGCTCCACTGGAGCAGTGCCTATCCAGCGATGCTGAACCTCAAGTGTACCGTTATCATCCACGCTAAACCGCATGATGGAATCAGTCTCGTCACTTCGATACTCCCCCGAATATTTATTAAGCTCCGGGGCAGCCGGCTCCCAGGAATCCGTTTTCGTAAAGGTCCTGATACCGTTATTTCCGGTGAGGATAATTCGTGCTGATTCATCACCATCAAAACCGGTTTCGATTTCAAACTGGTCCGTGCTGCGGCTAATACGGAACTCGTTTTCAGCTACCTGAATCATCTCCGTATCTTCACCAACCAGCAATTTCTCCTCCTCAACCCGTAAACTGATCGCCTGATTTCTGTCCTCATTTATATATCTCCCCGGTAGAATTACCTGAAACTCTTCACTCAGGGCGAATCGGTCATTCTCGTATGTAAGTTCCGGGTTCATCTGGTCTCCCAAAATCAGCTCAGCAATACGTTCTGAAGCGACCGAGGCGCGATTGAAATTCGATACAATAAAAATTCCCAGGTCCTGATCGGGATAGTAGCTGAGCTGGGTTCCAAATGCGGCGTGTCCGCCCGTATGCCGATACCGCCTGAGGCCCCGGTACTCGTTCACACCAATACCCAATGCATATTCTGTGTTTATACCATTAATAAGTTCATTCGTTTCTAGAAACAGGTTCAGTACATCCTGCCCACCCAGTTCAGCCGTCTTCATGTTGGTGATCCATTTCATCGCATCGGGTATATTCAGGTATACATCGGCCGCCCCAAAAATGGCGCGATTACTCTTTTCATTGGTGTACCCAAGCTCGTCACTGTATGAGTAGGATTCAGCTGCGTTTTCTATCACCTGCCCCACGTAAGTTTCGATCTGCGCGCTTTCCATGTCAAGCTCTTCCAGAATATTCTTTTGCACCCAGACTGCCGCAGGTTCACCTGTTGCCTCTTCGAAAATCTCTGCCAGAATCACCCAGGCTGTACTGTTATAGGTGTAGCGGGAGTCGGGTGAAAACTCAAGATCAGGCTGGCGACGTACCACTTCCATCGCTTCTTCATAATCCATCCTGTCTATTCCAATATCCCTGCCGGCAAGATTCGATATGGTATAAGCCTCGCGATAACCGCTTGTGTGATTCAACAGGTGTCGTATCGTGACTGGCTCATTAAACTCCGGCCAGTTTTCCATATAGCTGCTCACCGGGTCATCAATATTCAGAGTCCCTTCTACATGCTGCATGGCAAATGCATATCCCAGAAACTGCTTTGCTACTGAACCGATGTTGTAAACCATCTCCGGACTGTTTGGGATATCGTAATTCAGATTGGCCAGTCCGTACCCTTTTTGGAATATGATTTCACCATTCTGCATTACGCCGATTATCAGTCCGGGCGTTGTGTCGTTGACGGCTGAAGGGATCAGCTTATCGATCTCCTGTACAAGGGTGATTGCCTGATCCGTTTCATTACAGGCTGCCAAACCAATCAGTAAAGGAATACAAAGCGTAAGAAGAGAGTTGCGAAAGATCATACCTGAAAATTTCAAAATTGAAGGTTCAACGTAGATACATAAACGGAGTGTGAAACACAACTGACAGCTTCCGGGCCTGATCTGCACGTTCAGAAAACTAATATTTAGTAGTTTTAAGCCCGCTTTCTCACAAAATCTTCACAGATGCTGATTATTTTATATGAATAGAAGTTGCGGATTAACCTCCTGTAAATCGATTAAAATCATGAGAGAGGTACCATGAAAACTGACCCTTCCCTGACTCATCTGAGCCGCAGATCGTTTATTAAAATATCTGCCATCTGGACCGGCGGACTCTGGCTCGTGGGAGTTCCGGCAGAA
>DATGBT010000046.1:0-3052 GCA_035312505.1 Balneolaceae bacterium
AAGAGGGTCAGATTGTTGAGCAGGGAAACCATAACGAACTAATACAGAAAAAGGGGCTTTATCAAAGGCTTCACCAGATACAGTTTCATAAGTGATCTTCAACCATACCACAAATAATCGCTTTGACCTCCTGAGGTTTTAGAATAAAAGCATTAATTTACTTTACGATATCTGCACTATATTCCATGATATATGCAACGAAAATCCGAATTCTTATTCCGCTACCCGCCAAACCTGCAGGAACTCGATCTTGCAACCATGGTTTCTATGTACCGCGACAGGGGGGAGCCAAGACGGGCAGCACCCGGGAAATATCTGGCCTGTGCCATTACTCATAAACTGCTAAAGAACGCAAAGTGGTGGTTTGGCATCTATTACAGCCAGCAGGCGTGGGACAGCCTTCTCACTAAAAATTCCGACGGCTATCCTCTCACCGAAGCCGAACTTAATGCCCTTGGGCTAATTTACACACTGGCCGATGATCCGCCACAACGCGAATTTGTAGAGAAAAATCTTGGAGTGCTGTCGAAACTTGGATATTTAATTATTAATGATATACGCCAGTTTGGTTTCCTGGAAGAGAGTGAACACGGCTTTCTAACCATTACCTCTGCCGGTGAGCGCGCACTAAATGGAATTGCCCGCAGACTCTATGGAAAACGTTTTATGCCTGAAATGCTGGCACTTTACCAGCAGGATCCCTCATTTGCACGAAGTATTTCCTCTTCAGACGATCAGCCTACTCTTTTCTGATGTGTAAAAGGCCTGCTGAACCGCCAAATCAAAAAAAGAATTCGGGTATTAAAAACGGTATATTTGAACCTCTCAGATCGGTAGGGGCATACAATGCCATCAATCGTCACAAAAAACTTTCTTTCATTAACGTTTTTTCAGCAAAACCATGGAACAGTATCTCCAAAAAATAATTACTGAAGCCCTTCTGAAAATAGGGGTTCCTCAAGATGATATTCCATCCATCAAAATAGAAACACCCAAGGATTCATCCCATGGTGATGCAGCTACCAATGTTGCCATGCTTCTTGCTAAAACACTCAAGAACAATCCGCGAAACATTGCTGCAGATATTGTAAAAAATATTGAAACCGATTCAGCCAAAATTACTGACGTTGCTGTAGCAGGGCCGGGTTTTATCAACTTTACATATGCAGAAAATTACCTTTATGACGAGCTGAGGAATATCTTAACCACCGGCAGCGAATATGGAAAATCACATATTTACAAAGGAGAGCGTGTCCTGGTTGAGTTCGTGAGTGCTAATCCCACCGGGCCATTGACGGTTGGCCACGGTCGAAATGCTGTACTTGGAGACACGGTTGCAAGGCTCTTGCAATGGACAGGCGCCAACGTGCAGCGAGAGTATTATTTTAATAATGCAGGCCGGCAAATGCGGATGCTGGGACTCAGCGTACAGGCACGATACAAGCAGGAACTGGGAGTTGAGACCGACTTTCCTGAAGGAGGGTATGAAGGGGAGTATATTCGCAGCATTGCTAAAAACCTTGTGAAGGAGCAGGGTAGTGAACTTCTCACTGAGGATGATGAAACAGCCTTTAAAGAGCATGCAGAGACCGCCATTTTTGAAGAGATTCGCGATACACTGGAACGAATGAATATTAAAATGGATACCTTTTTTAATGAGCACACTCTCTACGAAAGTGGCGCGATTGATAAAACGATAGAAACCATTCGCGAAAAGGGGCTTGCCTACGATAATGATGGTGCCGTGTGGTTAAAAACCACAGAGTTTGGTAAAGACCAGGACACTGTACTTGTTAAAAGCACCGGAGAGCCCACCTATCGGCTGCCTGATATTGCGTACCACGCCAATAAACTGGACCGCGGTTTTACCCTTTGCATCGACGTTTTTGGCGCCGACCATATCGATACCTATCCGGATGTGATGAACGGAATTGAAATTCTTGGCTATGACAAGGATAAGGTTGATGTTCTTGTCTACCAATTCGTGACGCTCGTAAAGGATGGCAAGCCGTTTAAAATGAGTACGCGAAAGGCCAATTTTGTAACTCTTGATGAATTAATGGATGAAGTTGGTGAGGACGTAACAAGGTTTTTCTTTTTGATGCGTTCCCCCAATACCCATCTGGAGTTCGACATCAGCCAGGCGAAAGAAGCGGGTGAAAAAAATCCTGTTTTTTACCTGCAATACGCTCATGCGCGAATTCAGTCGATCCTCAGAAAAGCAGACGAAATCATTGATAACGCCGAATCTGCGGATCTTGACTTATCACTGCTTACGCACGAATCAGAAATTGTGCTCATTAAAAAGCTTCTCGGCTTTCCGGATGCCATTCAGTCTGCCGCCATTCATCGCGAACCACATAAGCTCATTACATACCTGAACGAACTGGCTTCAGACTTCACGTCGTTCTATCACGACTGCAGAATTATTGGTGAGCCTGAAGATCTGATGAAAGCCCGCAGCAGCCTTGCACTGGCTACGGCCACGGTTCTAAAGAACGGATTAACCATACTCGGTATTCAGGCACCCAACCAGATGTAGATATTGTTTGCCCGTGGAGATTGGTAATTATGCTGTGGCTGTTAGTGAAGTGAAGCAAACAATACCTTTCACCTCTTGTTTAACAATGGCAAAGCCTGCTTTTTCGAACAGCTGATTGCTCTCTTCGACTGACCAAAAGTTGATACCGCCCCACTCTGCGGAGCTTTGGAAAACACGGCCATACCAGCTTTCGGCTGTTACGAGATGCATCATAAAAAAAGTACCCTTTTCTTTTATTACTCTTCGGCATTCGTAAAGTACTTTTTCGGGGTCGCTAAGCTCATTCAGCGTTCCTCCCATGGCAAGACCGTCAAATGTTTTGCTAAAAAAGGGCATCTCACGGGCATCGGCCCTCAACAGATAAATATCCGTTTCATCCGCTTCTGATTTCAGGCGGGCTTCCTGCAGCATCGCTTTCGAAAAGTCGATGGCAACCTGCAGGCTTTCAGGTTCAGCTTTTTTTAGCAGGCGGGCATAGAGCGCTGTAGAGCATCCAATATCGAGATACAG
>DATGBT010000047.1:0-5355 GCA_035312505.1 Balneolaceae bacterium
AGGCCTTTGTGATCAATTCCGGCAACGCGAACGCATGCACAGGCAAAGAGGGTTGGAAAGGCGCGGTTGCCATGGCAGAAGAGACAAGCAGGCAGCTCAATATCGCCAAAGAGAACGTCATTGTTGCATCCACCGGCTTAATAGGCGAACCCTTTCCAACAGATAAAGTTTTAAAGGGAATTCGTGAATGCTCAGCAAAACTGTCGAACAGAGAAATAGCCGGCTCATTAACGGCGAATGCGATTTTAACGACAGATACATTCGCAAAAGAGGGCTTCACATCGTTCAGTATTGATGGAATTCAAATTAATATGGGGGGAATCGCCAAAGGTTCCGGAATGATTCATCCAAATATGGGTACCATGCTGGGTTTTATTGTCTGTGATGTAGCCATTACTCCGGCTCTTCTCAAAGAATCCCTTCAACAGGCTGTAGACAACTCATTTAATATGATTACTGTTGACGGCGATACTTCTACAAACGACATGGTCTCTATTATGTGCAACGGAAAAGCCGGAAACAATGAGATCACAGAAAAAGATGCCAATTACGACCTGTTTTTGGCCAATCTCGAAAAGCTCTGCACTCATCTCGCGAAGCTGATTATTTCTGACGGCGAAGGCTCCACTAAATTGGTTGAATATCGCGTTGCCGGAGCAAATTCGAAGGCGGATGCACGGAAAATTGTTCGAACAGTTTCTAATTCCAATCTTGTTAAAACCGCTGTTTTTGGTTCCGACCCTAATTGGGGCCGAATTGTAGCGGCTGCCGGTAGATCGGGGGTGGATTTTGAACCTGAAAAAATTGACTTGTTTATTGGTACAGATGTAAATAAAATGGTTCCTGTACTGGAACAGGGACAACCTGTAGCTGATGTGCGCGACAAGCTTAAGAAAATTATGACCTCTTCCAACATTATCATTGCTCTTAATATTAATGACGGAGATTCAGAGGCAGTAGGCTGGGGATCCGATTTTTCTTATGAATATGTTCGAATCAATGCCGAATATACCACTTAGATTAAATAAATAGGATATGGAAGGACGTGTCATTCAGTCTACCGGAAAATGGTATAAGGTAGATACCAAGAATGGAATTGTGGAAAGCAGGCTGCCCGGAAAATTTCGTCTGATTAAAAAAGAAGTCACAAATCCTGTAGCTGTGGGGGATATCGTTGATATCAGGATTGAAGAAGACGGTACCGGAAGCATTACAGAAATACAGGATCGTAAGAATTACATTCCGAGAAAAGCTACGCATGGCCGCAGAGGTGAACAAATACTTGCCTCAAATATCGATCGCGCCTGGGTGGTTCAATCCGTTAAAAGGCCTGAACTGAATACCGGTTTTATTGATCGTTTTTTGGTTACCTGCGAAGCTTACGAACTGCATGGCGGCATCATTATCAATAAAGCAGACCTTGCGAGCGACAGAGACAGGGGCTACCTCAATGACTTGGCACTGGACTACTTTAATCTTGGCTACCCAACTGTTATTATCTCTGCAGATAAAGAAATAAACCTGGAAAAACTGATCGGAGAGCTTCGGAACAACACCTCCGTATTCATCGGTCCTTCCGGGGTAGGTAAAACCAGCATTTTAAATAAAGTTGAACCCGGTGCAAATTTCAAAGTTGGAGAAATTTCTTCCTACTCCGATAAAGGCAAGCATACCACAACGTATGCTCGCCTTGTGCCTCTTCACTTTGGCGGCTATATCGTAGACACCCCCGGTGTACGGGAATTTGGACTGGTTCAAATAGAAAAGAGCGAACTGTCGCTCTATTTCCCCGAAATGATTGAACCCCGCCGCTTCTGCCGCTTTAATAACTGCACCCACTTTCACGAACCGGGATGTGGGGTCATAGCAGCGTACGAAGAGGGCGATATTACCGCAAGCCGCTATAACTCCTATCTCAATATTCTGGAATCGCTGGCCATTTAGTGAGCATCCAGCCAATTATCGGCAAGACCCATTTCCACATCCAGTGGAACATCGAGCTCGTATGCATTTTCCATCAGATCTTTAATTTTTGCCGGTACATCTTGCTCCTCTTCAGGAGCTATGTCAAAGATCAGTTCATCATGCACCTGTAAAAGCATTCTCGATTTCAGATTCTCATCTTTGATAAACTTTTGAATATGTATCATTGCCAGTTTAATGATATCGGCTGCTGTTCCCTGAATAGGCATGTTTATAGCCATCCGTTCTGCAAACCCTCTAACATTCCAGTTTCGGGAGTTGATATCCGGAATATAGCGTCTTCTGCCCAGCAGAGTTGAAACGAATTCATTTTCCTTCGCGAACTGAATGGTTTCATCGATATATTTCTGGATACCGGGAAATCGCTCAAAATACTGGTCGATCATTTCCTTCCCCTCGTTATTACTGATACCCAGCCTTGATGCCAGCCCGTAGGCGCTCACGCCATAGGGAATACCAAAATTCACCTCTTTTGCCTTTCTTCTGTGATCTGCAGTTACTTCGTCGATCGAATCGAGATTAAATATCTCTTTTGCGGTTCGGGAGTGAATATCTTCACCATTTTTAAAAGCCTCAATCATATTTTCATCACCTGAAATCGATGCAATTACACGCAATTCAACCTGTGAGTAGTCAGCTGCCAGCATTTTGTATCCCTCCTTCGGGATAAAAGCTTTACGGATTTCCCGGCCACGTTTAGTACGAATTGGAATGTTTTGCAGGTTTGGATTTGATGAGGAGAGGCGTCCGGTTGCGGCTACGGTTTGATTAAAATCGGTATGAATACGTCCGGTTTCGGGATTGATCAGTTTAGGAAGGGCATCAACATAGGTGGAGAGCAATTTTTTGAGGCTCCTGTAGTCGAGTACTAAAGATGGAACCTCATATTCGACCGCCAGTTTAGATAAAACAGATTCAGAGGTTGAGTATTGACCCGTTTTGGTTTTTTTCCCGGCAGGCAAATCCATCTTCTCAAATAGAATTGTACCCAGCTGCTGAGGCGAGTTCAAATTAAACTCCTCACCGGTTCTTTCGAAAATCTCTGTTTCAAGTTCTTCAAGATCTTTCGTGAGCTCTTCCGAGAATGATGCGAGCATTTCTTTATCGATATGTACACCATTTTGCTCCATTTCTGCTAAAACCTCAATCAGCGGGAACTCTACTGTTTCAGCAATTTTAAAAAGTTCATCTTCATCAAGTTTCTCTTTCAGAATTTCGTACAGGCGATAGGTAATGTCTGCATCCTCACAGGCATAATTTGCAATATCTTCGAAGGGAATATCTGCCATAGATTTTTGTCCCTTCCCTTTTCCAATCAGATCTTCAATGGGTATGGGTTCGTATCCCAAATAAGTTTTAGAGAGGGTATCCATTTTTAAACGCTGAGAGCTGTCAATGAGATAAGCTGCAACCATTGTGTCAAAAACGGGACCGTTTATCTCTACTCCTGCCCTGCTTAAAATGATGTAATCAAACTTATAATTGTGTGCTATTTTAAGTGACTTACTGTTAAATAATGGCTCCAATAGCTCACGAATCTCATCAAATTGCAGCGCTCCTTCCACATTCACAGGAATATACCAGGCTGATTCAGCAGCAGCACAGAGGGAAATTCCAACCAGTGTAGCGCTTAATGGATCTGCACTGCTCGTTTCCGTATCAAAACAGAGTTCATCTGCATTCTGAAGTTGTTTCACAACACCGGCTATCTCTTCTTTTGTAACAGCCGTTCTATAGATTACGACATCTTTATCAAATGATGATACCTTATTATTACTGCCATTATCTGTGTTTGGCTCACCAAATAGCTGACCCTGCCCTCCCGGTTCTTCTCCAAGATATTTTCGGGTGAGCGTTCGAAATTCCATTCTTTTGAAAAACAGTCCCAGCTCTTTTTTATCCGGTCCATCCCATTCAAATTTTCGCCAGTCCTCAACGTTAGGAACATCGGTTTTAATGGTAACCATATGCTTGGCCTGCAACGCCTGATCTGAATATTCAGTAAGGCCCTCACGCGCCCGTTTTGCCTTCATATTCGGAGCCTCTTCAATCGCCTTTTCCAGCGAACCGTATTTATTAACCAGCTTTGGAGCACCTTTTTTGCCAATGCCGGGAACGCCCGGAATATTATCCGACGTATCTCCAATCATGGCAAGTACGTCGATCACTTTATCCGGATATACACCAAAATAGTCTTTCACCCCTTCCCTGTCGATAATAATGAAACCGCCATTCTTATTATCCGGCTTCACCATGGTTACATGATCGTCGACCAGCTGCATAAAATCTTTATCCGGTGTAATCATAAATGCATCAACATGTTCTGCCTGTGCATTGTAGGCTATGGTACCAATGATGTCATCAGCCTCATAACCGTCCTGCTCAATATTTTTGATCCCAAATTTACTGACCATCTTTTTAATGAGCGGAATCCCTACGCGCAGTTCATCGGGCTGCGGAGGTCGGTTGGCTTTATACTCTTCATCAATTTCATGGCGAAACGTGGGGGCGTGGGTATCCCATGCAACTGCAATATGTGTAGGCTCCTCTTCTTCAAGTAGTTTTACCAGTGTGTTTGCAAATCCAAGTATGGGACCTGTTGCAATCCCTTCAGAATTCTTTAACCGACTATTGATAAATGCGAAATGTGCTCGGTAGGCAAGTGCCATACCGTCAAGTAAATAGAGTTTTTTCTTGCTCATACGAAATGTTTTTTAATCACTTTCAATTCTTAACCAGTTATAAATCATCCAGAGTTTGTCAGCTATTCTTTTCGAACAGTTTCAGCTTCTCAATTTCTTCTGCCCAGCGTTCTGTATTAGGAGTTTCCAGAATCAATGGAATTCCATTAAACCGATTGTCTTTCATTACCCGTTCAAAGGGTGTCCACCCAATCAGCCCGTCTCCAAGACTATCATGGCGGTCTACCTGCGAACCAAGCTCTTTTTTTGAATCGTTAAGGTGCATTGCTTTCAGATAGTCAAACCCGACAATCTTATCAAATTGTTCAAATGTCTCTTCAAAACCCTGTTCCGTTGATATGTCATATCCGGCAGCATACGCATGAGCTGTATCGATGCAAACCCCTACCCTTTCCTTATTTTCAACCTGATCGATAATTTCGGCAAGATGCTCAAACCGAAACCCCATATTGGTCCCCTGGCCAGCCGTATTTTCAATAACAGCCGTTACAAATTCTGTTTCATCAAGGGCAATATTAATTGACTCAGCAATTCTTGACAGGCATTCCTGCTCAGAGATTTTCTTCAAATGACTGCCGGGATGAAAATTCAGCAACTTAATTCCAAGCAGTTCACATCGCTGAAGCTCAATTAAAAATGCATCCCGTGATTTTTTTAGTTTTTGCTTTTC
>DATGBT010000048.1:0-3457 GCA_035312505.1 Balneolaceae bacterium
GGAACGCTCCGGAACTGTGTTCAAAGGGGTATGAATCGGTTAAAGAAGCTTCGTTTAGGGATATATCAAAGAGCGTGAGCTCGGAGTTGCTGAAGGAGAGATAAGGAGTTTGTTCGGTTTGGCGGAATAGTTGGAGATCAAAATTTGTAACTGTAATTTCAGGAATAATGATATTTGAGAGAACTGAGGAACTGGCTTCTGCCGCTCGTTGAATCAGTGTTTCAGCGTTTGAACCTGTACTTTCAGAAGCGTCGCGGCGAATTTGTATAGAAGGTCTATCGATATGAATTCTCCCGATAGAGATTTCCCGTTTAAACAGCAGCTGTCTAAGGTCGATCCCGGAAAGTGATATGGAATTGAGGCCCACATTGAGCTGCTGCACAGCGCTCTCCGTAGTATTGAAGGAGATCTCTTCAAGGCTAATGGTTCGGTTTATGAAATTTAAATTCAGGCTCGAAATGTTGAATTCATACTTCCCCTCCGCATTTTTATTGATTTCATTTACTAAGCTATTTTTTATCTGATCTTCAAGATAGAAAGTGGAATAGACATGAATGGCTACAAAAAACAGCAAAAGGAACAGAGCGAACCCCAGAAGAATTTTTTGGTAGATTTTCATATGGCTGTTCCTTCCATTTTAGAAGCGTTTTTGAAAAACTGTATCTAATTTTAATCAAAAAAAATGAAAGAAGAATCAGCGTTGGCTCTAGATTATTTATTCTCCGAATCACCATTTGGTTTCCAGAAGAGAAAGCCGGCCATAGCGACAAAAAAACTGTTTCGAATGATCATCGTCCAGGAGAAGCTGCTGCCTAAAAGCTGGCCAATGAACCCGTCTCCTCCCGCATCACCGAAGCATCCGCAGTCTCCCTCGATACCGGTGGAAAAGCCGTAGATCGCAAAAATCAGAAACACCAGGTAAATCAGGGTCGTGAAAGGAATGGCAACGGTGTCCCAAAGTTTACTTATCAGCAGGCTTCCAAGCAATATTTCGGCCCATGGCAGAATGTCAATCACCAGTGATTTTAAAAAATTAGGCAGCCAGGTGATATAAGCAACCGTTTCGAAAAGAGCGCTGTTATCCTGAATTTTAAAATAGCCGGCAACAATAAGGGCTGCTCCGAGAATAATGCGAAAACTCCAGTTGGCAACTTTGTACATCATAACTTTTGGGAATTAAAAATAGATACCTGAATTGATTAACGCATTTATTACTTCCATATGATACCATTTTAGAACCAAAAAGTTGAAAAATAAGTGCCTGTATGAACTGTTTTTTATCGTTACAGGGGCAAGTATTTCTCTTACTTCTATTTATGAACGTTTAAAAACAGGCTGATGAAGATGAAAAACAAATTAAAAGCGCTTTTTGCATTTCCAGTTCTATGGATTACAGCTCAATCTTCGTACCTTCAACACGGAGCCGAATGAATGGATCAACCAACCAACACATGTCTGATAAACCTCACGATTATTGCGGTATTTTCGGAATTTATAACCATCCCGATGCTGCACTCCTGACCTACTACGGCCTGCATGCGCTTCAGCATCGCGGGCAGGAATCTGCCGGAATTGTATCAACCTATTTTAGCGAGAAGAAGGATCGCAATATCATGCCGATGCATAAAGATTTTGGCCTGGTACTTTCTGTTTTTGATGATCCAAAAATCCTGAGTCGCGATTTGAAAGGTGATGCGGCTATCGGCCATAACCGATATTCAACGGCGGGTTCATCTAAAAACCCGGCCAATATTCAGCCGTTTCGCGTTCACTACCGTAACGGAAATATTGGGATCGGACATAATGGAAACCTCTCAAACGCGCGTAAGCTTCGCGAACGCTTCAGAGAAGAAGGAGTCTTGTTCCAGAGCACATCAGATACGGAATTGATTCTGCACCTGATCTCCCACAGCCGGGAAAAAAATCAGATGGACCAGATTTTAGATGCGCTCAGCCAGATCGAAGGAGCCTACTGTCTGGTAATTTTAACGGACGATAAGTTGATTGCCGTACGCGATCCCAACGGATTTCGTCCGCTTTGTCTTGGGAAAATCGACGGAGCCTATACTGTAGCCAGCGAAACCTGTGCCTTTGATATTATTGGCGCAGAATATATTCGCGACGTAAAGCCCGGAGAGGTTGTGGTGATCGACCGTAATGCCATTGATGCAGACGAACCGCGATCCTATTTCCTGGAGCCAAAAACCGATACCGACAGCAGCCAGTGTATATTTGAATACGTCTATTTTTCCAGGCCCGACAGTAAAATTTTCGGCGAAATGGTGGATAAGATTCGCCGGAATCTGGGTAAACAACTTGCCAAGGAGCATCCGCTCGACCAGGTACTGCTCAATGAGAGCATGGATAAAAAGCCGATTGTTATTTCGGTTCCCGACTCCAGCAACACCGCGGCAATAGGTTATGCACATGAAAATCAGAAGCTGGGCTTCGACTGTAAATACGACATCGGACTCATCAGAAATCACTATGTGGGACGAACCTTTATTTCGCCCGGACAAAAATCGCGTGAGCAGAAAGTGCGTACCAAGTTTAACACCGTGAAGGGAGTTCTGGAAGGCAGATCCGTGATTATTGTGGATGATTCGATTGTGCGCGGAACGACCTCACGATACCTGGTGGATATGATCAAGGAGGCGAACCCCTATGAAGTGCATTTCCTGGTGAGTTCGCCGCCAATTACGCACCCCTGCTTTTACGGCATGGATTTTCCCGATCCTGATGAACTGATTGCCAACAAATTTAACAGCGATACGCAGGCGATTGCCGATGAAATTGGCGTGAACAGTCTGCGATACCTTTCGGCGGAGGGGCTTGTGAGTGCCGTAAAAGATGCCAATCCGTCGCCTTACTCATACTGCACAGCGTGTTTTACCGGGAATTATCCCGTACCGGTAGATTTTACCGTTGAAAAAGAAGAAAATGAAATTGCTTAATGGAATTTCAAACAGCACGCTTTATTACGTCGGCTCCGGCGCTGAAAGATTGCCCGGATGAGAGCTTACCTGAGTTTTGTTTTGCGGGGCGATCCAATGTGGGGAAATCCTCATTGCTCAATAAAATGACCAATAAGCGCAGGCTTGCCCGCACTAGTAATACGCCGGGGAAAACACAGCAGATGAATTATTACAACATCGATGAGACCTGTTATTTTGTTGATCTGCCCGGCTTTGGATTTGCAAAGGTGCCTGAGAAAGAACGGAAACGCTGGGGTAAAGATATTCAGGAGTATCTTAAAAACAGATCTACACTCCGGCTGATACTGCATCTTGTGGATGCCCGGCATCCGCCCACAGCGCTGGATGAGGAGTTCTTTTTCTGGATGGCTTCGAACGGTATGCCGTTTGCTGTTATTCTCACGAAGGCAGACAAACTTTCAAAAAATAAGCTGACACAGTCTGTGGCGCATACCCGGAAGGTATTGGGCAGTATGAATATT
>DATGBT010000049.1:0-5906 GCA_035312505.1 Balneolaceae bacterium
ATTTCTGCTGCACCGGTTGTATCCCTCATCGTTGAAAAGTATCTGACTGGTGAGATCAATCGTCAGTTTGTATACGACTACGTGATAAATTTTAAACCGCGAAACTCTGGGAACAGCGACGAGGAAACCGATGAGTGATAGAAGAGAATTTAGCTGGTCGGTCGTTTTTATCTGGATAGCTTTACTGAGCGCGGGACTTACTGCGATCTACAGCGCAACGCAGGGACCTGTATCCCAATTTTTACCCGATTATATACAGAACAATTTTTTCCGGCAGTCGATGTGGATCGCTCTCTCTGCAGTTGCTCTGTTTTCTATTCAGTTTATTTCACCCCGTACGTTTCAGGAGGGTGCTTACATATTTTATGGAGTCGGTATCATCCTCATGATTGTTACCCTGTTTTTTGGAGTTGAGGTAAGCGGCTCCAAAAGCTGGCTCAGAGTTGGCCCTATGAATCTTCAGGTTGGCGAGGTCATGAAGATTGCCACAATTCTCGCCGCCGCAAGCTATTTAACGAATCAGCGAAATAAGTCGGCCCAAAACCTTAAAACAGCCGTCGTCTCTGTCCTCATTTTTTTGTTACCTGCGGGTTTACTGCTGCTCCAGAATGAAGCCGGTGTTGCCATTGTATATCTTGCTCTTATTCCCGTAGTTCTTTTTTGGTCGGGTCTTCCATATGGTATTTCCCTTTTAATGATTTCACCCGCAATTGTTGGGTACTTCTCTATTTTGGATTACACCTGGGCGATAGCTGCAGCTGTTGTGCTGACAATTGCCATATTTCTACTTCAGAGAAAAACCTGGCTTACTGTTACATCTGTAGTTTTCAGTATTCTTGTTATTGTAGGTATGGAAGTAGCGCTCAATCAGGTACTGCAGCCTCACCAGCGCGCCAGGATAGAAGCATTCGCTAATCCATCGCTGGACCCGCTCGGAGCAGGATGGAACGTGTTACAGGCAAAAACCGCTATCGGCTCTGGAGGCCTGCAGGGCAAAGGATTTATGGAGGGCACTCAAACCCAGCTTCGCTTTCTTCCGGAACAGTGGACAGATTTTATTTTTTGTGTAATTGGAGAAGAGTTCGGTTTTCTTGGTGCTACATTTCTGCTGCTTCTTTTTGCGCTCCTTTTCCTGAGGCTTCTTTATATGGCATCCAATCAAAACCATCCGTTTTCACAGCTATTCATTATTTGCGTTACATTTCTCTATTTCACACATGTTATCATCAATATTGGCAGTGCAACAGCAATATTACCCATTATTGGTATTCCACTACCGTTTATAAGTTACGGTGGCTCCGCATTTCTTACTAACACGGTGATGCTGGCTATCTGCCTTAATCTCGATTTTAACAAAAGAACGCTGAGTATATATAGATAACTTTACTCTGCTTTTTTATATGCTTTATCTGTCCGAAGCCTAAAACTGCGTCTGTGATGAATAGTAAATCCATTATTTGCCAGCCCCTTGAAATGTGCTTTTGTTGGATAACCAACATTTTTGTCCCACCCAAAAAAGGGGAATTCATTGTGTAACTGTTTCATGTATTCATCCCGATAGACTTTCGCTAGAATGGAAGCAGCAGCAATGGTAGCCGAACGGTCATCTCCCTTCACCACACATGCATGGGGAATCAGTGATGCCGTGTATCGATTTCCATCTACCAAGAGAAAATCCGGATTGGCACCGTCCACACTTACACAGCGGTTCATAGCTTTCAGGGATGCATGCAGGATATTCAGCTCATCGATCTCTTTTACGGAGCACGATTGTATTGTCCAGAAAAGGGCATTCTTTTTAATATAGTCTGCCAGTTCTATTCGAACAGTCTCATTTATTTTTTTACTATCCGCAATTCGATCATCCAACTTACATTCGGGCTTTAATATCACCCCCGCCGCAACTACCGGACCGCTCAAACAACCCCTGCCGACCTCATCAAGCCCCATAACCCGTTTATAATCTTCACCCCAAAGTTTATTCTCATAAAAATACCTGTCAACATTTTCTTTTTTTTCCTGCATATTCTGGGTTTATCCGCAATGATTTTGGGTTGAGTTCAGTTATAAAATAAAGATTTTGAATCCATAGACTAACATATGCACTTTATTTATTCTCAATGGAGCGATCGCTTTTCAAAAGCAAATCAACAATCGCCCTTCGATACACTTCTGAACCTGTTTCAGGAGCTTTTGAGTATCTCCGGCGGCGATGTATCCCAGGCTTTGAAATGGCTCAATCAGATCGATCAGGAGTATAAAATCACAGATCAATTTGATGAAGCATATGGCTTGGGAGACTTTATTGATGATTTGAAGGACAGAGGATATATCGAGATGGATAACGAAAACTCCATCATGGTACCTACGGCAAAAACGGACCGCAGCATACGTCAGAAAGCACTCGAAGAGATCTTCAGGAATTTAAAAAAAGATGCTCCGGGCTCGCATAAAACTCCCTACAGCGGGAAGGGACTCGAAAGACAACCGGAAACCAGAAACTGGAAACCCGGCGATGATATATCACATATCGACAGTACAGGTACAATGATGAACATGCTGAAGCACAGTTCACTTGATCAGTTTCAGCTAAGGGAAGACGATTTACGCGTACACGACACCGACCACTACACATCCGTTTCTACCGTTCTACTGATTGATGTGAGCCATTCTATGATACTCTATGGAGAAGACCGTATTACACCGGCTAAAAAAGTGGCAATGGCGCTTTCAGAGCTTATCATGAATAATTATGCAAAAGACTCACTCGATATCGTTGCTTTTGGAAATGAGGCATGGAGTATTCAGATAAAAGATTTACCCTATTTAAAAGTGGGGCCGTATCATACCAACACTCTTCAGGGCTTACAAAAGGCACGCCATATTCTTCAACGGAAAAAGTTTTCGAATAAACAGATCTTTATGATTACCGATGGAAAACCTTCCTGTATGGTTGAAAACGGAAAGCTTTATAAAAACAGCTTTGGCCTGGATCGGAAAATCGTGAACAAAGTATTGGATGAGGCGGTTATTTGCAGAAGGGAAAATATCGATATCACAACGTTTATGATTGCACGTGACCCCTATTTACAAAATTTTGTGCGTCAGTTATCAGAAGCGAATAAGGGTAAAGCATATTATTCCTCCCTGAATGACCTGGGAGGATATATATTTGAAGACTACATCAAAAACAGAAAGAAAAGAGTACAATAAAAAAGGCGATCCTGACTTTACAGAATCGCCTTCAATTCGTTAAGAATCTGTTTTCTAAATATCGAGTTCTACCATTACATCAGATGTAATGTCAAACTCTTCCTGAACTGCTGGTGATACATAAAGAATGATAACATCCCCGGTAGATGTCGTAGTATTGAGTACGTAATCAAGTCCTTTTCTCGCAGCAACTGCGTCAATAGATTGCTGAATTTGTTGGAGAAGGGGAGCCATAAGCTCTGCACGCTGCTGTTGAAGCTCTTGCTGTGCTTCGCTTTGCAGTTGACGGAATTCCTGATCGAGCTGAGTAAGTCGCGCTTCTTCTTCCTGACGAGCCTGCTCGGATATAACGCCTACTTTTTGCTGATAGAGTTCCATTTCTGTCTGAAGCTCTCGCTCTTTCTGTACGAGCTCATTCTGTTTACGCTCGGCAAAGTTCTGCAATCGCTGTTGTACAGCGCGCATTTCCGGCATTCTTTCTAAAATGGCTCTCGGTTCAACAAAACCAATCTTCATGTCCTGTGCTTCTGCCGGTGCTGTGGCAAGAAGTGAAATGCAAAGAATTGCAAAGGCGAATGTTGTTGTTATTAATTTTTTCATGATCGTTACGTTATTGATAGAATTAGTTTTAGTTGAGTTTTTCGATAACCTGTTGGGTAATATCCGTGGCTCTTTCTGAAGCATAATAAACAATAGGGTCACCGGTATTAGAGGTTTTATTGAGCACAAAATCGAGCCCCATCTCTTCAGCAACCTCACCCATAGCCTCTTCAACTTTAATAAGCAAGGGGTTGAAAAGCTCGGCTTGTCGCTGCTGTATTTCCCGCTCCAGGTTCTGCTGCATATTGGTTACCTCTTCCTGCATTTCAGCGAGTCTTTCTTCTTCCGCAGCTTGTTCCGCTTCGGAATATTCACCAGCCTCTGCTCGTTCACTGTAGGCTGTAACTTCTTCAATCCAGCTTCGGTATCGTTCTTGAAATGCTGCTTGGCGTTCCTGTGCGAAACTTTCCAGATCGGCCTGCACTTGTGCAGCCTCAGGCATCGCATCCAGGACGTCATCCGGATTCATAATGCCTACCTTTAACTGCGCAGAAGCAGCCAGGGGCAAAAGCAGTAAAAGTGTTAAAATGGTTATTCTTTTCATATTGAGTCTTTTTTTGAGCGCTAAATTAATATTTATGTTGGTTAATTTCTTTCGTTATCTATGCCAAGTTCTAACATCACATCTTCAGTTAAGTTCCACTGCTCCCGGGTGTATAAAAACCGAATGTCTTCTGCACGATCGAACACAAAATCAAACCCATCGCGCGACGCCACCTGGTTTAAAGCATTAAAAATAGAGCGTTGTATGGGCTCCAGTAGCTCTTGTTGTCTGGTAAAATATTCCCCGCTGGGCCCAAACTTTTCGTCCACAAAGTTTTCGAGCTGTCTGTTTTTCTGATCAATTTCAGCAAGTCGCTCCCGCCTTATTTCATCTGTAAAAAGAATTTCCCGAGCTTCAAAGTCTTCCTCCAGTTCCCTGACTTCACTTTCAAGTTCACTAATCTCTTCGCGCCAGTTTTCGCTCAAAAGCTGTAGCTGCTGTTCAATACCGCTATATTCCGGCATATTTTGTAAGATTACATCTGAATCTATAAAGCCGATTTTTTGGTCCTGTGCACGTAAAGGTGCAACAGCCAGAATTAAAAACAGTGTTGCTATTAGCGCTGTCTTCTGAGCACAGGGTCCAAACATCTTTCGATGCTGCAGTTTGTACCCAACTATATGAGTATTTATATAACTCATCGCTAGAATGGTGCACCTATATTGAACAAGAACTCCCACTCCCCGGGTGCAAGCCCCGGACCTTCAGTTGATGCCGGGGTACCGTCGAGCCTGTAACCATAACTTATATCAACAAGCCCCAGAATAGGTAGAAATATTCGTGCTCCCAAACCAACAGCTCTTTTCACCTCAAACGGATCAAACTCATTCAAATTGTTAAATGTATTTCCGGCATCACTAAATACATATGGAATCAGCTGTAACTGGTCGGAGCTAACTGCCGGATACCTGAGTTCGAATGTATATTTATTAAATACTCGTCCGCCAACCAGATTTTGATTCTCATCAAGCGGAGAAATAACGCCATTAAACCCACCGGGGAAACCACGCAGATCAATATTATCGTTCAGAAAGTTTTGCCTCTGCTGGATTTGGGTTCCACCTAAAAAGAACCGCTGAAAGTTGCTTCTGTTTCCACCAGCGAAATACCCCATATACCCATAGCTCGCTGAACTGCTTAACGTAAGCTTTCCTATAATGGTATGATGGTGCTGATATTCCGTTCTCAATTTATAAAACTGATTGAAATCGGGCACCGGTAAAGCAAATTCACCGGAAACACTAAATTTCGACCCGCTGCGGGGTGATATAAAATTATCAAGGGAATTCCGCTCTATTTCTCCTCTCAGCGTAAGCAGATCTGCATTCCCATCTTCAAATACGTTGCTAAACCCAAGCACATTAAAGTGGTTGTATGTTAACACAAGACGCTGTGAGAAAAAGTCATCAGGCCATGACATCCGCCGCCCTACGCTAACGCTGGCAGAAAACAGTTCATTTCGCCTTTCGGGCTGCTGAAAACCGAGGAATGTTGAACGGCTGTTAAAATTTAAAAAGTTGTAGGATAAACTAACTCCCAGTGATGTTGG
>DATGBT010000050.1:0-8213 GCA_035312505.1 Balneolaceae bacterium
GGAAATTTTTGATGCATTTGCTTTAGGCCGTGCCGCCATTGTAGCCGGTGAGTATGACATAAGAGATCAACAGGCTCAAATTATTCGCGAAAAAATATCAGAAATGATCGGCATTCGCGCCGTGTACTATCTGCAATCCGCCAAAAATCTGCTTGATCAGGAGAGCCCCGATTATGGTGGCGCTTTTCACGACCTGTCTGAAGGATATGGATTTATCTACAGCCTTCAGTTCACAAGGGTTCCAAACACCGACCAGCCATATCTTACAAATGCAGAGGTAGATGGGTATCTGGCTCAGCTTACCAATGGAAATGGGCTATGGGACGTATCTTTGGAAACACTTGATACTATGTCAAACGAAATTGCGTCAAAATTTGATTTCACTGTCGAAGAAACCGCCAACTAATACAACAATAAATCTACAACACCGCCCGCAGTTCAATCTGTGGCCGGTGTTTCTGTTTTTAACCACATTATTACCATGAAAAAAATTGTTCTACTCCTTTTAAGTATAGCACTGTTTTGGGGCTGTTCAGATAGTAGTCCATCGGGGACGGATACGGAAGATTTCGACAGGCAGGCCATTCTTGTAAACTGGGCCGACAATATTATTTTACCGGCCTTTGAGGCTTTTGCTGCTGAAACAGAAAATTTAAACTCCGCCGCCAGTAATTTTGCAGAAACACCTGATGTAGAAACCTTAAGCAACTTACGTACCCAGTGGCTCAGCACCTACAAAGCCTGGCAGCATGTTTCCATGTTTGAAATGGGACGAGCCATGGATATTCGATATCGCGACAACGTCAACCTCTACCCGGCAGACATCAACCTGATTCTCGATAATATTGAAAATGGAGAGTACAATTTCGAATTACCCTCCCAGAATGATGCACAGGGACTCCCGGCTCTCGACTATATGCTTTACGGACTCGGCAATGATGATGCTTCCATTTTGGCTTTTTACACCTCAAACGAAAATGCCGACGCCTACAAAACCTATGTGACCGACCTCGCTTCAAGAATCGATTCACTTACGGACCAGGTACTGGAACACTGGCAAAACGGATTTCGAGATGAATTTGTGAACGATTCTGGAAACGGGGCAAACGCTTCCCTCAATATGATGGTAAACGACTTTATTTTCTACTATGAAAAAGCACTGAGGGCCGGTAAAATAGGCATTCCGGCAGGAGTTTTTTCCGGCACACCGCTCAGCGACCGTGTGGAGGCGTTTTACAGTCGTGAATTTTCAAAGGAATTGTTTATGGAAGCGTTAGATGCTGCACAAAACTTTTTTAACGGTACACATTTTGGTTCTGAACAGCGAGGTGAGAGTATGCGCTCGTACCTTGAATTTCTGGAGACAACCAAAGATGGGGAAAGCCTTGCAACGCTTATCAACGGGCAGTTTGAAAGTGCTCGAAATGAAGCCGAAAGCCTCAACAATAATCTGGCAGAGCAGGTTGAAACCAATAATACTCAAATGTTAACCACATACGACGAGCTGCAGCAAAACGTCGTTTTCTTAAAAGTGGATATGCTGCAGGCGTTAAACATTAGTGTAGACTATGTAGACGCCGATGGTGACTAATTTATAGAATAAATCAAGTTCTGGTATTCAGTTGAACCGAATCTCAATCCAGAGTTACATAAATAAAACTTCAGACGCTGCACCACTGGCCGTATTCCGAATCCTTTTCGGCCTTCTGATGCTTATAAGCATCATACGTTTTGCAGCCAATGGGTGGATTGAGAAACTCTATATCGAACCAACATTCTTTTTCAGTTACTACGGCTTTGAATGGGTTCAGCCTCTGGGCGAATGGACTTACCTGATTTTTATCATTTGCGGAGCCTCAGCGATCTTTGTATCGTTGGGGTATCATTACAGAGTGGCGATTATCACATTTTTCCTGAGCTTTACCTACATCGAGCTCATGGATAAAACAACCTATCTGAATCACTACTATTTCATCAGCATTCTGAGTTTTCTGATGATATTTCTGCCGGCCCACGCCTACTATTCGGTGGATGCCAAAAAAAACGAATCTCTTCGATCGAGCCTTGTTCCCTCCTGGACCATCGACTCCATCAAACTGCTGCTCGGCATCGTTTACCTTTACGCCGGCCTTGCAAAACTCAATTCCGACTGGCTTTTTCGCGCAATGCCGCTGCAAATCTGGCTGCCCTCAAAATACGATCTCCCCATCCTGGGTGATTTGTTCCAGCAGGCGTGGACGCACTATGCATTTTCCTGGGCAGGCGCTATCTATGATCTAACCATTCCTTTTTTACTCTTGATGAAGCGAACACGGCTGTTCGCATTCGGATTGGTTGTGATTTTTCACATCCTCACGAGGGTGCTTTTCCCTATCGGGATGTTTCCCTATATCATGATCGTGAGTGCGCTCATCTTTTTTGACGCGAAACTGCATAACACCATCCTCCAAAAAATCTCCCAGTGGTTCAAAATTAGTAAATCTTTTTTTGATGATGCAGGATCCTACACTTTTGCGAAGCCCTGGATCAAAAAAAGCACACTGGTACTGCTTGGATGTTTCTTTTTGATACAGCTGCTCGTCCCATTTCGATATGTGCTCTACCCCGGCGAACTTTTCTGGACTGAGCAGGGCTATCGGTTCTCATGGAGGGTTATGCTGATGGAAAAAACCGGCTATGCCAACTTCAAAATTGTAAATCCGGAAAACGATCAGCGTTTTTACGTCGACAACAGTGAGTTTTTAACTCCGTTCCAGGAAAAACAGATGTCCACTCAGCCCGACTTTATTCTCGAATATGCACACCATCTGGAAAAACACTATAAAAATGAGGGAATAGATGACCCCGAAGTTTATGTGGAAAGTTACGTTGCCCTCAACGGCAGGGGGAGTCAGCCTTATGTGAGATCCGATGTCGATCTCACCAATATTAATCAATCTTTTAAACACCGAACCTGGTTATACCCATTTAATGATGAAATTAAAGGCCTGTAGTTTATTTATCCTTTGTAGTCTTTTCGCCTGGCCTGCTTTGGCGCAGTATCAGATATCCGGCACGGTAACCGATCAAAAATCGGGGTCGCCCATCGAAGGCGTTCAGATTTATGATAATGAAGCCGGTAAATCGTTTTTAACAAACAAAAACGGTGAATTTGAAATTAATAGCCTTCCTAACGGTGAGTATAATCTTTTTTTCTACGCTCTTGGGTACGAAATTGTGACCCGTTCCTTTACAGTCGACAACAATCATTTAACAGCTTCCATAGAGATGGAGCCACTAAACCGGGAAATGACCGAGGTGGCGGTTATCGCACAAAGAGATAAACTATTTTCCATGCAGCGCCTTCGTCAGGTTGAAGGCACCTCCATTTTTGCAGGGAAAAAGAATGAAGTAATCTCTCTCAATCAAATGACGGTGAATACCTCATCGAATAACGCGCGGCAAATCTACAGCCAGATATCCGGTTTAAACATTTTTGATTCGAATGATGCCGGCCTGCAGCTCAATATCGGCGGACGTGGACTGGACCCCAACCGTTCTTCCAATTTCAATATCCGCCAAAACGGATACGACATCAGTGCAGATGTGCTGGGTTATCCTGAAAGTTACTATACTCCACCGGCTGAAGCACTCAGCGAAATTCAGGTGATTCGCGGAGCCGCTTCTCTTCAGTATGGAACTCAGTTTGGCGGACTGGTCAATTTTAAAATGAAAAAGCCCAACAGAAACAAACCCTTTGAGCTCACAACCCGAAATTCTGCCGGATCAAACAGCTTGCTTACCACCCACAACAGCGTAAGCGGCACAACTGGCAAGTTTGGCTATTTCGGCTACTATAATCGTAAGGAGGGCGACAGCTTTCGGCCCAACTCCGGTTTTAAATCCGATAATGTGTATCTCTACACCGATTACAGTTTAGGCGATAAAACCACGCTTTCAGCTGATTTCACCTACCTTTACTACCTGGCCCAGCAGCCCGGTGGCCTCACAGATGCCCAGTTTAACAGTGACCCCACATTTAGTAATCGCACCCGTAACTGGTTCGAAGTAAACTGGAAACTGGCCTCTGCTAAAATTGAACATCGTTTTTCTTATAAAACCAGATTATCACTACTTGCATACGGGCTTGATGCATCCAGAAAAACCGTGGGATTCCGTACCAATCGTGTTTCCCAACAGGATGACCTTAGCGCCCCAAGGGATTTAATTGTAGGACACTTTAATAATTGGGGAACAGAAGCCCGCTTCCTGCACCGCTACTCAATCGGAGGAAAGAACAGTGTACTGCTGCTGGGCAGCAAGTTTTATAAATCGGATAATACGTCTTTACAGGGCCCCGGTTCTGCCAGTTCCGGTGCAGATTTCTCACTTGCCGATGATGCGTTTCCTAACTACCCCAATCAATCCGATTTTACATTTCCCAATCGTAATTTGGCAGTTTTCGGTGAACATATTTTCTACATAAACGACAATTTTTCAATAACACCCGGGTTTCGGTTCGAATATATCAAAACAGAGAGTCTGGGAACCTTTAAACGAGTAAATTTTGACCTGGCCGGAAATCCAATCTTAAATGAGACCTTCGCAGATAACCGTAACTTCGACCGTAATTTTGTACTCCTTGGTGCTGGTATTAGCTACTACACTGAATCAGACCTTGAACTGTATGGAAATTTTTCACAGAATTACCGATCTGTAACTTTTAATGATATTCGAATTGTAAATCCCACCTTTCAGGTTGACCCCGATATTACCGACGAAAGCGGATTTACTTCCGACATAGGATTGCGGGGTCAGTATAATAATATTTTTTCCTACGATCTGAATGTTTTTGGCCTAATGTATGACGATCGCCTGGGTGAAGTATTGCGGGCCGAGACCAGGGTCGACGCCAGTGGGGAAACCGTGGAGACCGGCAGAGTTGTTCGTTTCAGGGGAAACATTGGCCGTGCATTTATGTACGGACTGGAAAGCACAGCAGAACTCAATGTACTCTCACTGCTGGGAAAAAACAGGCCGGATGCAAGGCTCAATATTTTTGCAAATACTGCATTTACCCAGTCGGATTATCTCAAGTCGGAGATTCCGGGGGTTGAGGGTAACGAGGTTGAATTTGTACCTCTCATAAATCTTAAAACCGGGCTCTCTTTTGGTTACAAAAACCTGCTTGGCTCTCTTCAGTATACATTTGTATCGAAGCAGTTTACCGATGCCTCTAATGCGGAACAAAATGTAAATGACAATCAAAGCGGTATAAAGGGTGAAATTCCCGCCTACGATATTATGGATCTCTCGCTTTCTTGGTCCTACCGCTACTTTACACTGGAAGCCGGAATCAATAATCTTCTGGATTCAAGCTACTTTACGCGACGTGCTACCGGTTATCCCGGGCCGGGAATCATCCCCTCTCCACCGCGAACCGTTTACAGCACCCTTCAGATAAAGATTTAAAACTTATGCGTTTTATTTATTTTTGTCACACTCTTTGCATTTCAGTGCGTTACCCAATTTTGACTCTCTTCCCTCTTTCGTAACCACCCATGGCCGTAGCTGCCAGGGAGGATCGTGACGTACGTGCTGTGTGTGGCAGCATGCAAGTTCTGCAACCCAGTCACCATGTTCGTCTTTATAAAATCCGGTGATGGGCTGTTTCATGATCCAGAGTGCTTTACGACAATCTTTTTAACATCAATCTTCTGAATCGCACTGATCGCCGCTTCCATAGCACCATCACTGCAGAGTCCGCTCAACGAAGCATCCCGGAAACCTTGCCTCGCCGCCCGGATACACTCTTCTTTGACCTGTTCAGCAAACTCCATTTTCTCTTTTTCACTCATCCCTTTAAGTTTGATTTATATTCAAAAAATCTAAGACCGCCCTCCGGTGTTTTGCAATCTCAATGAATCATCGATTCTGCAAGCATTTCGTATGATCGCATTCGTTGTTCATGATCATAAATATAGGTCGAAACCATCAGCTCATCGGCTCCGGTTTGTTCCAGGAACTGTTCAATATTGCTCTTCACACTTTCCGCACTCCCGATAAAAGAATATTCCAGCATTCGGTTCACAGCATATTTAGTGTGTTCGTTCCAAATGTCGTCCATGCTGTCCACAGGCGGTTTCATCGGTGACCGATCCCCCGTAACAACGCCCATAAACATCTGCAGCATAGATGTAGACAGGAATTCAGCCTCAGCACCCGTTTGCGCCGTAATCACGTTTATACATGGCATAAACCAGGGTTGATCCAGTTGATCAGACGGTTTGAATTGCTCCCTGTAAATTCTCAGGGCGGAACCAAGCTGCTGAGGTGCAAAATGGCTGGCAAATGCGTATGGCAAGCCAAGTTCAGCAGCCAGGAAAGCACTATCAGTACTTGATCCCAATAACCAGATCGGCACTTCGGTTCCCTCTCCGGGAAACGCACGCACTCTGCTGTCACTATTATCTTTTGAAAGATATTTCTGAATCTGGCGAACATTCTGTGGAAAGTTCTGAACCTGCTGCATACGATCCGGGCGAATAGCGTTTGCTGTTACCTGATCCGTCCCCGGTGCCCTGCCCAGGCCCAGGTCTACCCTGCTTGGATAGATGGTGGCAAGCGTTCCAAACTGTTCGGCGATAACAAGCGGTGAGTGATTTGGAAGCATGATGCCGCCTGAGCCGACACGGATTTTCTCTGTGGCTTCCGCAATATGTCCCAGCAGTACCGATGTAGCCGAGCTCGCGATATTCTCCATATTGTGATGCTCTGCCATCCAGAAGCGATGATAGCCCATCTTTTCAGCTTTTTGGGCAAGATCCCGGCTCTGCACTATGGCCTCTTTGGGATTGCTTCCTTCGGTGACTACGGCAAGGTCTAAAATGGAAAGTGTTATCATGATTTAGTGAAAAGTGAAAAGGCAAAAGTGAAAAATTATTTTGGTAATATGTTTCATAAGTTATTTAGAATATAGCGTTTCCCCTCCTTTTCAAGGAGGGACTAGGGGTGGTTTCCACACATATTTTTAGAATTAAAGAATCAGTTATTGTCTAAGATGAACTTTATAACATCATCCTTGATTCCCCTCTTTCGCAAGGAGTGGAATTTTTAAATAGAGGCTAGAAACATCCAAGTCTATTGAAATCTTGAAGGTTTACTCTCATTAATAGTTTCTTCGTCATCCAATTCATTCAACAAATCTTCAAGATCAAGAGGTTCGGTGACCATCTCGATTGACCCATCTTTGCGGTAGCTCCACTCCTCTTTAGGCCGGTCCCTGTAAAGCTCTACTCCGTTTCCGTCAGGATCATTCAGGTAAATCGCCTCAGAAACCCCGTGATCACTTGCGCCCGAAATAGGATATCCCTGATCGATTAATCGCTTAACGATTCGGGCCAGATCTTTGCGTGCTGGGTAGAGGAATGCGGTATGATAGAGTCCGGCAGAGTGTTGCGGAGCCGTGGAACCGCCTTTACTGTGCCATGTGTTCAGGCCGATATGATGATGATATCCGCCGGCCGACAAAAAGGCGGCCTGATCTCCGTACATGGTGGTCAGTTCAAAGCCAAGCAGATCACGATAGAATTTTAACGCTCGATCCAGATCTGTAACTTTCAGATGAATGTGACCGACCGACGTTCCGTCCGGTGCTTTATATGCAGTTGGCATTACGAGCTCTATCTATAAGATTTCAGTTATAGTTCATTCAAGGTTTATCCTCCTTATTGATGGGAGTATTTAAACCTACATGTTTGCAGATTTATTTAACAGTTCTCATCCGGCCCGCAAAATGCACCCTCTGCATCAGAAAGGCTGTTAAGATTCAGTTCTTCCTTTATTTTTTCGAGTGCTTCCACAAACACCTCAACCGGCTGGGCGCCTGAGATGGCATATTTCTGATTGAGCACAAAAAACGGCACTCCCTGAATGCCTAGTTTACGGGCATTCTCAATGTCTTCGCGAACTTCATTTTCGAATGTTTCGCTATAGAGCGCTTCCCGGATTTCATCTTCTTTTAACCCGGCGTTTTTACCCATTTCAACCAGGGTTTCGTCATTATCAATATTTTTACCATCCGTAAAGTACCCCTTTAACAACAGCTCTTTCACCTCATTTTGAATGTGGTGCATGCTGGCCAGATGCAGCAACCGGTGTGCTTTAAAACTGTTCGCCGGTATGGTTTGGTCAAAATTATACTCCAGGCCAGACTCTTTCGCTCTCTGTTCCAT
>DATGBT010000051.1:0-5227 GCA_035312505.1 Balneolaceae bacterium
CGGGTCCGCTGCGCATTCTCGGTGGTTATCCGGAACTGATTGTGTTCCGCTTTTTGAGACTGATCATTATTCTTTCTGCAGTTGCTATGATGCTGGGGTTTTTCACAAAAAAGGCCTCCATAGCAGCCGGTATTTCAATACTTTTACTGCAGGGTGCCGTGTACAGCGTAGGCAAAGTGAATCATGAGATTCTGATTGGCATGGTCCCTTTATTGATGGCTTTTAGTAACTGGGGTGCAGCATATTCTGTCGATGAATTTGGGGGACAGGTATCGAACCGGAAAATTGAAACCTGGCCTATAACTCTCCTCTCCCTTTTTCTGGCGTTCATGATGTTCACAGCTGGTTTTCCAAAAATACTGGGAGGGTGGCTCGACCCGTCTACGCAGGCAACACAGGGCCACCTGATGAACCAGTTTTTTGAAAATGGCCGACAGGCACTTTTGGCATCCTTTGCGGTAAAAACAGACTCAACTTTTTTTTGGGAAATCCTTGATTGGGCAACTGTAATTTTTGAAATCGGATTTCTGTTTGTGCTTTGGAAACCACAGCTATTTAAAGTTTTTATTAGTTTAGCCGTGCTTTTTCATTTTTCAACCATGGTGATTCTGAATATCGCCTTTCTGCCAAACTTTGCCGTTTACGCGGTGTTTATGAACTGGACGGCTATTTATATAAGTCTTGACCGGTTTTTTAGCCGTGGCGGGAATGCCCATAAATATATTTATGCAGTGGCAACGGGCATTTCGATTCTGATATTTGGGGGACTAAAATGGCTAAGCAGCCAGAATATTGTGCTAACAAACAGTGATCTGACCCTTCATGAAGTTATTCTGGTTAGCTTTGCCCTGGTTGTGGTAATCGCTATTGGTTCTGGTTTTCTGCTAAACCGCTTATGGCAGGCTTCCTGAAAAGTGTGATTTTGAGCAGTTGATCATAAAAACGCTTCGAATCAATATGAATAAGTCTGTACCAGGGAAACCCGACAAGAATCAGCTGCATTACAAAAGCATCAAAGCGGATGTTCATGGTGAGTGTTATTCCAAAATGCATACCAATTAAGAGCGCAGTGGTGTATGGGCGCAATTTTTTAAACCACATTGTAAATCCGATGAGCTCAATGAGCCACCCAACCAATAGAATAGTGGAAGCAACGGAACCATGTTGTAAGGCTAGCTCCTGCAGAAAATTGGTTTGATACGATCCGTCTCTGGACAGAATGTCTACGCTCTTCTCACTGATCCACAGCCAGAGGTGTTCACCGTAAAACCAGTGAAATCCGGTTGCTATCAGTTTTGAAAAGAAAGCCGAGGTGTATCCCAGTCCGATAAAAAAAATCACTCCGCCAAAAACGAAACGGGGGAAAAACTTACCGGCCGGGAAAAAGATGGAACCCACAGCTAAAATCATCACGGCAAGCCCGATCAGGTTCTGGCTGTGGGGTATTTCTCCCTGAGAATACCGGATTACATACTGAAGGTGGAAGAGAATCATCACAACCAGATAGAACCAGCGATTGCCTATTCGAAAAAAAGCAGCCAAAACCAGTATGGATATAATTGCGGCAATCACGAACGCCAGGTTGTAATCAAAGAATATAGAAACATCAATGTAATTTGCCATCCCCAGCGACAAAACCACTTCTTCATTCAGCCGTTGAGTATACAATCCCCAGCTCCAGGAGTATGCAAGAACATATATCACAACAAAAAGCTCAAAAATTTTAAAATGCAGCAGCTCACCGGCACTCACGTTCCGACTGGGATCAAATAGCTGGTTTTTTAATAGATTTGTAACCTTCACGGGTTGTGCTTTAATCTGGAGGATCTATAGTTATCAAGGGATTTACACGTATTGTATCTGCGCTTATACGGAACATAGGCGTAAGAATCACAGCAACGGAGTCTTCGCGTACAAGTTTACCTGTGGCTTTTGTTGCCATTACCGTTTTCCCCTGTAACTGCTGTTCCGGGAAAAGAGTTTTGAGCGCGTTTATACGCCCGGGTGTCCAGCGCTCGGTTTTTGAGATAAAGTTGGAATAGTCGATCTGATCGACTCCCAGTCTTTTAACAGGAACAACGTTTCGCTGGTCTATTGAGCCCAGTGGCTTTTCATCCCATATGTTTGTGGTATCATCGGGTTCAATTTCAATAAGCAGAGCTCTGCTCCAGGAATTTCCCGCCTGCGAAAACATCGGATAGATACTGAATGGCCAAAACTCACCTTTATGGGAAGCCACAAGTACTGTACTCAGTAAAAAAAGCCAGCCAATAAGTTTTAACCCTCTGAAGGCTTCGTTTTCATATTTCATGGTGTAGATTTTACCGATATTAATAAAATGTATGACACGATTTTACAACTCAGGAAGTTATATCTATTTAAAATGGTAAAATTGTAGCTTGTAAATAAAACAGGACAATGATATTGTGCTCTATCCCTGTATTTTTAACACATTATAGTCAGAGTTCAGCTCTGTTCTCTAATAATACGTAAATTTAGAAATTTATCTGCAGACAGACGTTTATAGTACATGCATAAAATTATAAAGTTTTTTGAACCGCTCGTAGAATTTAATATCAAACGTCCATTTTGGGTTCTGTTCATATCTCTGGCTGTAGCAGCTGCTGCGGGTATGCTTGCTGTTAACCTCAAGGTAGATACCGACATTGCCAACCTTTTGCCCGACGATCATCCCAATGTTCAGGCTCTGGAAAAGCTTAAGAATGAGGTGGGGGGAGAAACAGAAATGAAGGTGGCGATCAAATCGCCCGACTTTGAGGCGAATGTTGATTTTGCCAACAAACTTGCTGAGGAGAGTCTTGACTTATACTACCCGAGGAATGGATATAACTTTTTTAGCAGGGCCGAATTCCGGCGCGATACAGACGTGCTTAAAGATAACTCTCTGTATCTGGCCACAGAATCTGAATTACAGGATATCATACAGTTTTTAGAAGATGAAATTGATGATGCAAGGGCTGAGGCAAATCCATTTTTTGTAGATTTTGGAGATGAATTTGATGATGAAGGAGAGTCAGAAGAGCCGGATATTGACCTCTTCAGAGAATCGTATGATAACCTGATACCGCCTGAATACCCGGCCAGTGACGACAGCACAGTGGTTATTCTTACGCTCTATCCCACAGGGCCGCAGAGCGACCTAACCTACCTGGAAGATCTTTTTGCGGAGTATGACGACCTGGTTGAGTCACTGAATCCTCAATCATATCATCCTGAAATGGAGGTTCGTTTCGGGGGGAGGCTCAAACGGCATCTGAGCGAGTTTGAAAGCATTATGAATGATGTTTTCAATAGCTTTTCTCTTGGAATCTCCAGTGTCTTAATTTTGGTAATGCTCTATTTCTGGGTGAAGAAATATATCAACTATCGCAGGGGATCTGCCGGACAAAGAAATCACACCCTCTTCGATCAGATTATTCGAATGCCGGTTCCTATTTTGATAATTGGCATTCCCCTGCTCATCAGCCTTTCATGGACATTTGGTATTACTTATCTCTATCTCGGCGTATTGAATACAATGACCTCGGTTCTGTTTGTGATTCTGTTTGGATTGGGGATTGATTACGGCATTCATTACTACGCAAGGTACATTGAGCTTCGGTCATCAGGTCTTAGTGTAGAAAAAAGCGTATGCGAGGCATACATGAAAACAGGGACGGCCATTTTTGTAAGTGCCCTCACTACCGCTTCTGCACTTTTTGTACTGATGTTTGCCGACTTTCGTGGATTTTCGGAGTTTGGTTTTATTGCAGGCCTGGGAATTATGCTTGCTCTTGTTTGTATGCTTTTTATTCTGCCTGCACTGCTTGTTATTTTCGATCGCTGGAAATGGATTTTATTGATTAAACGATCAGAAGATTTTGAATTTAGTGTTACCAAAAACCGATTTCCCTACTCAACGACCATCGTATCTGCAAGCCTTTTGATTACTGTTATTGCACTCTCATTTGTGGGGAATTTGCGGTTTGAATATCAATTCAGCAAACTTGAACCGGTTTTTGAAGAGTACGAAGAGTTTAAGGACTTCACTGAGGGTGTTGATGAAAATTCACGAAACAATCCTGCATATATTATCGCTGATACGAACGAGGAAGTGTTTGAACTGCTCGAAATATTACGTGAAAAAAAGCGGAATAATCCTGACACAATGATTGAGGAAGTCGAAGCCCTGCAGGAGCGATTTCCGCCCAACGAGGAAATGGCAAATCAAAAACTTGAGTATATTGCTGAAATAAGGCAGCTGTTGCAGAATTCGTTTCTGGTGAACCAGGAGAGCGAAACACTCGATATACTCAGGCGGGGCTCCCAAACAACCGAGCCATTGGATGAAAATCGAATTCCGGACTTTCTAAAAAACCGGTTTACAAACAGGGATGGTGAAATTGGAAAGTTTGTTATTATTTATCCCGACCGCGGACTTTCTGACGGCAGAAATTCCATTGCATTCAAGAATGAAATCTCAGGAATTGTTCTTGATAACGGTAAGAAGTACTACGCTGCCAGCACTTCGATTGTGGCCGCATCTATGCTCGAACTCATGCGTGATGAAAGCCCATACATGGTAGCGGGGACACTATTCATTGTGTTTTTATTCATCCTCTTTTCGTTTGGAAATCTTCGGTGGTCCCTTATCGCCCTTATTCCTCTTTTAATAGGCCTTACATGGTTATTCGGAATTATGCTGATTTTCGGGTTGAAGTTTAATTTCTATAATCTTGTGGTTCTGCCCGCCATTCTTGGTATCGGGTGTGATAATGGAATTCACCTGGCACATCGCTTTCGTGATGAAGGAAAGAAAAACATGACGGAGGTGCTCAGAAGTACGGGTCAGCATATTTCTATTGGATCATTAACGACCATGATGGGGTTTGCAGGCTTATTATTCACGTCACACCCGGGCCTGCAGTCGATTGGCATTATGGCCGTTATTGGTATAGGCATGACGCTTTTCACAGCGCTTACCGTACTTCCATCGCTGGTGCAGTTTATGGAAGATCGAAATTGGTTGCATGATTAAGAGAAAATGCCGACAGATTGTATAGCGGCGACGCAAATATAATTACAAATCCAATATGATTACAAAAACAGAAGCAATTGTGCTGAAAACTGTGGATTATAGTGAATCCAGCATAATTGCTACGCTGTTCACCCGGAAGCACGGTACCATCGCCGTTATTGCAAAAGGGGCTCGAAAGCCTAAAAATAA
>DATGBT010000052.1:0-14794 GCA_035312505.1 Balneolaceae bacterium
GCGAAAAATCGACATTGGCCACACGAACATCATCTAGATTTTCTATTTCTACTTTGCTTCTTTCAAAATATTCTTCCGGCCACCCGGATTGCTCTAAATAGGTAAAAGCCATTTTAACGGCATGTACACTTTTCAAAACTAATCGTCCACCCTCAATTTCAACCGAGGAGTCTGCAATCTGGCCCACTCTTTGGTTCATTAAAAAATCAATTTCATTGAAATCATTTTCCGTGATGCCCAGGCTATCAAGTAATGTGTTGAGTACTACTGACTCCTCCCGTGATGGCGATGCAATATTCGGTCTTATCTGGTCAGAATTTTCAAATGCAATAAAATCCCCATTCTCCGAGAACTGGATATTTATATTATAGTGATCCCCTTCAAACGGACTAAATGAGCCCCCATTCTCCTCTTCTCCCATACTAAAACGGCTATTCCAGTAAAAAACAGGAGACAAAGATCGGTGGACAGGGTTTGAATAATATTTATGGAATTCGTGTTTTACCTGCAGCGAATCCAGTATTTCATGATTCGACTTGTACTGAATAACCGGGCCGTCTTCGGGTTGGTAACCAAAATCTTGCAGTAGTTCACCGGAAAGCCTATGAATCTGAGTATCCTGCAGCGAAGGATCTGCCTCACCCAAAGGGTGATAACCTGAGTAAAGCCAGAAAAATACTAAAGCCGCAATTCCTCCAAAAACTGCTAAGAGCAGATCCTGTTTGGCTCTGTCGTATTCCGTGTTCAAAATATTCGAATCATTTTTGTTGATCTTGCGAAAACAACGCTATAAAGTTTCATGCGGCTGAAAGTTTTTACATAAAAACTCTCCAAACTTAAATAAATATAACGACAAATCGCTCAAAACTCTTTTAGTCGGACAACTTTCTAACTAAAATAACAGAATTCAGGGTATCACGCTAAAGCACGCAGATCAATTCTGCCCAATATTCAACATATTCTACACTTTGATATAAATTTGAATACTTTGAGCAAAAAATAGTTGGCTATGTGTTTAATTGTATTTGCTTATAAAACCGTATCTGGTACACCCCTGGTGTTTGCCGGCAACCGTGATGAATTTTATGATCGTCCAACTGAACAGGCACACATTTGGAATACAGATCCAAAAATGATCGCCGGAAAAGATAAAAAAGCCGGAGGAACCTGGCTGGGCCTGTCTGAAAATGGTAAAATTGCCGCCATCACAAATTATCGCGACATGGGCCAAATTAAACCGAATGCACCGAGCCGGGGCCACATCGTAAAAAACGCTCTTATATCATCTCAATCCACAGAGCAATATCTTGAACACCTTAAGAGCGTTGCGAATGAGTATAATGGCTTTAACCTGATTGCGGGGAACAGAGAAAAGCTGTTTTACTTCAGCAACCAAACTATGCAAATTGAGGAGTTGAAACCCGGTATTTACGCTCTAAGTAATGCCTTATTGAATACCCCCTGGCCGAAATCTGAATGGGCGAAACAACGTTTTAAGCAAATACTGGATTCCGGAGACCGCAAGCCCAATCACTTCTTTTCCATGCTCAAAAACAGCGATACCTATCCCCTCGAAAAACTACCTGAAACCGGACTTAGTGATGAAATGGAAAAAGCCGTTTCTGCCGTTTTCATAAAAACAGATGGATATGGCTCGAGATGTTCAACAGTAATGCAGCTTTACAGTGATAGTACCTTTTATTTCGAGGAAAGAACCTATAAATCCGGAAGCAAGATTATGGATTCGCAAAAGGTTTTTACCGGTTTTTAACTCTTATTTTTAAGATTATATCTTACCGGAGAGCTTTTTGACGCCTTTCAGCATCTTTTCTGGCATTGGGGGCGGCCTCCTGGCTTGCTGCCATTTCGTAGTAGCGGCGGGCCCGGTTGTGATCCATTTGAATCTCAGAGGCTCTTCCGGCATAATAAGCTGCCATTGTAAATGCTTCCCTTTCCTGCGAAAGATCAATCTTTTTGCCAATTTCCACTGACTTCTCAAAAGCCTCTAAAGCTGCACCGTAGGATCCGCCCTGATATTTAGCTCGCCCGTACCAGTACCAAAGCTCTGCTTCTGTTATAGGGTCGCTTATAATACCCGATTTGTCCCTGTTTTCCATCGTGGTTTCAAAAAACGTTTCCATTTCTGAAAAGAGATCAAGCTGAGCCAATGTGCGCATATAGAGCCTTCTGTAGTAGCCATTCGACGGGTAGTTCTCGACAAGCCTGTTAAAATAGTACTTGGCCATCTCTCCGTCTTCCTCATAATTCAGGTAGATGTAGGCAAGAAAATAGTTGGCTTCCGGGCGGGCAAATACGGCGTTGTCGGCAGCATCTTGCAGTGCTTTTAATCCTTCGGCTCTGTCACCATCGGGCAAAAACCACGAAACTGCCTTAAGAAACGTATATGTTTCAGGAATATAAGCGGAATAATATTTTTGGATTCCTTCTGCAAAAAGGTTGTCCGGGAGGTCGGGTGCCACTTCAAGTAAACGCTGATGTGCTTCGTACCCTCTTCTGCCAATCTGCATACTCGTAACCCAGCTCTCGCGATTAGAATACATTCGGGCAACATAGCTGTTGGCCACGGCTTTCACAATCAGGGCGTCGGGATGATCCGGTTCTTTATGAAGTAGCTTTGAAGCCTGATAATCGGCTTTTTTCATCGTTTCGACAAATGCCTCATCATGAGACGTATCATTGAGATCTTCAAGTATAAGCCACCATATTTCCATTCCGTCCCATAGTGTCCAGATAGGGTGGGTTGGATACTTTTTTTTCCAAATAAAGAGTTCGTCATCAGCAGCGTCGTTTTGCCGGTTATAAAGCAGATCAATAGCTCGTTTGGCATCCTCACCAAACTCGTCATTATGTATCAGCTGGATGGTCTGTGCCTGAACAGGAATTGCACACCAAAACAGGGTTATGAATAATAGTGAGATTGAAACTTTTCTCATGATTTTCTCCTCTTCATGGTTCTGTACGCTACCGTTTTTAACGGGTTATTTATTTCAAATACTCCAGAAGCCAGCCTTCGGTATAGTCCAAAACTTCTTCAAAAGCCTCAGGAAACTCTGAATCCTCAAACGGATGAGAAACCCCAAAAGTGTGTCCGGTTTTGTCTATTAACCGTATCTCTTTTTCATCTGCGGGGCAGCTCCTGAACAACATTTCCGAATTTGTATAGGGAACAGCTTCATCAGCTTTTCCGGCAATAAACATAGACGGAATGTAGAGCTCCTTAACGCGTTTTATGGCCATCAATGTGTCTGCACTCTCTGTTGCATCATCAAAAACAGCTTTATTAATCTTGAATACCTGGCCTGTACGTGAATTTTCAATTTCTGTATACCCTTTTTCCTTCCAATCCTTTTTCATCTTATCGCTCCATCGGTCATTGTAATCAGCTACGGCAGACCATGTAATCAGGCACTGTATTTCTGTGTATTCTGCTGCTGCTACAATCGCGGTGTGGCCGCCCCTAGAATGGCCAATTATGCCAATCCTGTCTGTATCCAGATCAACTTTATCACTGTCTATATCCTTGGATTTTATCGCTTCAATTACCGTTCCGATATCTTCGAGATCCTGCGAGAGCGTTTGATTTGCAAAATAATCGGGCTCGTCAAATTCCGTCATACTTTTGCCAACACCATTCATAGAGAGATTAAATGTTACAACGGCAAATCCCGCCCGCGCAAGTTCTTCACACGCATCCGGGAAAGCTCCCCAATCCTTGAATCCCTTAAAACCATGAACAAAAAGGACCACCGGGAGTGCACTGCCCGGCGTTACCGACGGGCTGTAAAGATCGAAATAGATAGGAATATCCTTTTTTGATGGAATTGAACCGCTTATTTTCAACACACTGTTGATACTCATTGTTTTACTCTTTCTTAAAATTTAGGGGTTCCAGCTTCACCAGTTTACGAAGGTCGTTGATCTCTTTCTGCTTGAGGAATCTCCAACGTCCCACACGTAAATTTTTTTCATTCAATCCGGCATAACGAACCCGTTTTAACTTTACCACCTCAGCACCCATATACCGGATCATTCGGCGGATGAGGTGATTCCTTCCTTCATGTACAGATACAGTGAGAACGAAAGGATTCATTACATCTCGTTTCACACTTACAGGCTTAAAAGGCCCATCTTCCAGCGTTATTCCCTGACGGTACTCATCAATCTGCTCATCAGTGATGAGTTTATTGGTCGTTACATCATACGTTTTTTTCACAGTGTAACTTGGATGCATCAGACGGTGGGCAAGATCGCCATCGTTCGTTAAGATCAGCAGCCCCATGGTATCACGGTCCAGCCTTCCTACGGGATAAACACGCTGTCCGGTAGCTTCACTAACTACATCCAGTACGGTATTTCTGTCTTTTTCATCATCTGTTGTGCTGATGGTATCCTTCCCTTTGTTAAGCAAAATATATACAAAAGGTTCCAGCGACACGGATTGTCCGTCTACGGTTACAGAATCCCCCGCCTGCACTTTTACACCGAGTTCAGTAACGGTTTTACCATTTACTTTTACTCTTCCCTCAGAAATGTAGGTATCGGCATCTCTGCGGGAACAGAATCCTGCGTGAGCAATATATTTGTTCAGTCGGATTTCATCTTTCAGGTACTCTTTCTGGGGCACCTTTGTTGGTGAAATTGAGAAGGACTTATCCCGGTTTCTTTGATTTTTTCTACGAGTGGTACCGCTCTTTTTTGGCGCGGATGGTCGTTTTCTTTTCTTATTCATACTTGCAGTATATAATTTTATCTTCAATAATTAAAAATGCTTCAAACATAGCTGTTTGCCAGTTCGAATCGCACGCCTATTTCGGGATTAATCGATTTTATCTCTCTTTTTTGGAACCGGATCGTAACCAGAGGTACCCCATGGATGGCATTTCAGAATCCGCTTCGTCCCCAGCCACATTCCCTTCAGTGGTCCCCACTCTTTAATGGCTTCTATGGTGTAGGTAGAGCAGGTTGGAAAGTGTCGGCAGTTTTGTCCCAGCAATGGTGAGAGTGTTAGCTGATAAAGCCTGACAAATTTTATGAGTATCCATGAAATGGCAGCGGATAAATATTTAGCGATCGATCTCAAAGGTTGTACCCCCTTTGCCATCCTTCAGCTGAACTCCAATTTTTTGCAGATCATCTCTGATTTTATCAGATGTTTGAAAATCCTTATTCTCCCTAGCGTCAGACCGGATTTCGATTAATAAGTTTACCAGGTCTTCGGTAATGGAATCATCTGGTTCTTCAATATCCTTAAGGCCAAGAATATCATATATAAATGTATGAACTGTTTGCTTGAGCTTCAGAAAGATATTCTTCGAAACATCAGCTTTTTTGATCTGGCCGTTGGACATTGCATTGATAACGGATGTGAGTTCAAAAAGCCCTGCAAGAACCTGAGCGGTATTCAGATCGTCATTAATTGAATCGGCGCATAAGTCGCACGCACTGATGACTCTTCCGTTTGTTTCAGAATCTGTACTTTCAGAAAAACCCTCTTCATCAATCTTTTCCAGGTTATGAACGGCGGCCATGAGTCTGTCAAACCCTTTTTCTGCTGCCTGTAATGCTTCATTCGAAAAGTCGATTTTACTTCGATAATGAGATTGAAGCATTAAAAAACGAACAACCATCGGGCTGTAGGCTTTATCCAGCTTTTCGTGTTCTCCGGTAAACAGTTCTTCAAGATTGATAAAATTACCGGCCGACTTGCTCATTTTAGCCCCGTCGATGGTAATCATGTTGTTATGAACCCAATACTTAACCGGATCGTGACCATGGGCACTTCTGCACTGTGCAATTTCTGCTTCATGGTGGGGGAACTGCAGATCGAGCCCACCACCGTGAATATCGAAACGATTCCCAAGATACTTCAGGCTCATTGTGGTACACTCCATATGCCAGCCGGGATAGCCTTCTCCCCACGGTGAGTCCCATCTCATAATATGGCCTGATGTAGCTCTCTTCCAAAGTGCAAAATCGTGCGGACTTCTCTTTTCATCCATACCCTCGGTATCTCTTGAACCCGACTGCAGATCTTCCAGCACCTTGCCGGAGAGCTCTCCATATGGGTATTTTTCGCAATATTTTTCAAGATCGAAATAGATATTTCCATTTACCTCATACCCATACCCATTATCCACAATCTTCTCAACCAGCTTGATCTGCTCCATAATATGGCCGGTAGCAGTTGGTTCAATATCTGGCCGAAGGCAGTTCAAAGCATCCATTCCTTTGTGGTAGCTAATCGTGTAGCGCTGAACAATCTCCATCGGCTCCACTTGTTCAATCCGGGCTTTTTTCAGGATCTTATCTTCACCCGACTCGGCCTCTTCATGTTCAAGATGGCCTACATCTGTAATATTTCGCACATACCGTACTTTATAGCCGTGATGGCGAAGGGTGCGATAGAGTACGTCGAATGTAACGGCAGCTCGGGCGTGCCCTAAATGCGGGTCACCATAAACCGTTGGACCGCATACATAAAGTCCAACAAAAGGAGGATTAAGCGGCTCAAACTTCTCTTTTTTTCTAGTAAGGCTATTATAAATATTCAGGGTTGAATCGGCTTGGTCGTCCATGAAACTTCTATTTTAAAAATGGATTACATTTCTGTGTTGGCGTGGATGTAATCAATAAAGCGCTGCTGAGTTTTTTTCTTTTTAAACACACCGCCGAATTCGGTGGTTACCGTGCTGCTCTCTCTGTCTTTTATCCCGCGGGTTGATACACACAGATGCTTCGATTCAATAAACACCGCCACATCATCTGTCTCAAGTGCATCCTTTAATTCGTTGGCTATTTGCAGGGTGAGCCGCTCCTGCACCTGCGGCCTGCTGGCATAGTAATCAACAATTCGGTTAATTTTTGAAAGCCCAATCACCTTTCCTGAAGAAATATACGCAACGTGTGCTTTACCAATAAATGGCAAAAAGTGATGCTCGCAGAACGATGTAACATTAATATTTTTCTCCACGACCATGTCCTTGTAGTCGAACTTATTATCGAACTTGCGGGCTACAGGTTTATAGTCTGGATTCAATCCGCTGAAAATTTCCTTCACATACATTTTGGCAACCCTGTGTGGTGTGCCCTTCAGGCTTTCATCATTTAAATCGAGCCCAAGGGTATGCATGATTGATGCAAAGTCTTTTTCGATGGAGGCGATTTTCTCTTTCTCACTCTTCTCAAAAGCATCGCTGCGCAAAGGTGTTTCTACCGAAGTCGGAGTGTGATTTTCACCCATTTCTTCAGCTATTTCATTGTCTATGTTTATTTTTTCAGCAATATTCTTGTCTGTGCTCATTGAATTATTTATCTGGATACGACTCTGTTTTAGCCTTCAAAAATACGAGTATCCGCACCAATTTCATAATCTCTTACACTGGCGCGGACCTTGCAAATTGGCTCAGCTGTCAATTATTCTTTTTATATGTATTAATAATACCGCCATCAAGCAGAGCCTGCAGCTGACGGCCACTGAGTGAATGTTTAGTCGTAAAAGTTCTGTTTTTTGTGACGTTTGTTATTTCGACAGTTTCGCTGTTTTCCAACTGATCCCGCAGATTTTCTGCACGAAGAATGTCTCCTTTCTCTATCTCACTGTAGTCATCTTCATTTATGAATTCAAGCGGAGTAATTCCAAAATTGACTAAATTTTGCCAGCCTATGCGGGCATAGCTTTTTGCAATTACTGCCTGCTGACCCAAAAATCGAGGCGCAATGGCAGCATGTTCTCTGCTCGATCCCTGTGCATAATTTTCACCGGCAACAACTACATGGCCTCCGTAATTATTCTTAGCCTGCTCAGCCCTATCGTAGAATGTTTCATCAACTACGGTAAAAGAAAACTTACTTATTTCCGGAATATTACTTCTAAATGGCAATACTTCTGCACCAGCCTTTAAAATTTCATCAGTGGAAATATCATCTCCCATTTTCAGCAAAACCGGAGCTTCGAAGTCTTTGGTTTCCGAGAAGTCGGGCAGAGTTGAAATGTTCGGTCCTTTTTTAAGCTCTTTATCTTTTCCATTTTCAGTTGGTGCCTGCAGCATCTCTTTATTAATAATGTAATTCTTTGGATCGGAATAGTTTGGATATTCCATTCCGAATTTCTGTTCCAGATCCCTTGGATCCGTAATAACCCCGGTTAATGCAGAAGCAGCGGCTGTTTCGGGGCTCACGAGGAATACAGAATCCTCTTTTGTTCCAGATCGGTCCGGGAAATTTCGAGGAACCGTTCGCAGGCTGTTCTGCCCGCTTGCAGGTGCCTGTCCCATTCCGATACAACCATTGCAACCTGCCTGATGAATTCTTGCTCCTGACTGGATCAGGTGCAACATCACGCCATGTTTTACCATGTTCTCAATTATTTGACGGGATGTCGGGTTTATATCAAAGCTTACACTATCGTGCACCGTTTTATTTTTTACTATTTCTGACGCAATCCAAAAATCCCTGTACCCCGGATTGGCAGAAGAGCCTACGTAGGCCTGATAAATTTCTTTGCCTTCAACTTCACGGACCGGCACAACATTCCCCGGACTGCTTGGCAATGCAATCATCGGTACTATGGTGCTCAGATCTACTTCTTCAACCTCGTCGTATGCAGCACCTTCATCTGCTTTTAGTTCAGTCCACTGATCACCACGATTATTCTGCTCCATAAATCGTTTAACTTCTTTATCAGAAGGAAAGATCGTAGTTGTGGCTCCCATCTCCGTGCCCATATTGGCAATAACGTGGCGATCCATCGCTGATAACTGTTCAAGACCCGGACCGAAATATTCAATAACGTAATTTCTTGCTCCCTTTACATCGTAACGCCGAAGCATTTCCAGCACAACATCTTTCGCACTCACCCAGTCTGGCAACTCACCAGTGAGCTTCACTCCAAGAACTTTAGGCATGTTCAAATACAAGGGCTCACCGGCGATGGCAAAAGCAACATCTAATCCGCCGGCCCCCACAGCAAACATTCCAAGAGCACCTGATGCAGGGGTATGGCTGTCAGAGCCAGCAAGAGTTTTTCCGGGTTCGGCAAAGTGCTCCATATGCACAGGATGACTTACTCCATTACCCGGCCGGCTGTACCATAAACCAAACCGTTCAGTTGCTGACTTGAGAAACAGGTGATCATCCGGATTTTTATTATCGGTCTGCAACAGGTTATGATCTACATACTGGCAGGATACGTCCGTTTTTGCTTCGTCAAGCTCCATTGCCTCGAGTTCAAGCATCACAAGCGTTCCCGTGGCATCTTGCGTCAGCGTTTGATCTATTTTAATTCCAATTTCCGAACCCGACTCCATTTTTCCATCAACCAGGTGCGATTTAATAAGTTTTTGAGTTACGTTTAGAGATTCAGCCATATCTTCTCTGATTTTGTTAACCTTCTGTCTGATAAAAAGATAATCCGTATATTATCGTTCAATAAACATGTATCTGACATTCTGTTAGTAAGTGAATATCGTCTGCCAAACGGTTCTGTTTTGTGTTTTTCAGGCTAATTTTTGTTTATTAATGGAGTAGTTGTAACTCAACGTGTTGTATTTTTTGAAAAGAACCTGAATTGTTCTGCTTATATTGAGTTCATAACCACGTATTAACGGTTTACGTAAACCCGATCATGAACTACAGAGACTTAATAGACCAGCTTTCCAGTAAAACCGGACGCTCTAAGAAAGAGACTAAAGAGCTGTTGGGCATAACCGTGGAAAAACTCTCCGAACAGCTGAGTGAGGGGCGGGGTGTATCCGTTCCGGATTTGGGTACCTTCAGTACAAAAACAACGGAAGAGAAAAAAGTCTATAATCCTCACTACGAAGATTATATCATGGTCCCGCCAAAGCGTTCCGTTGATTTTTCGCCATCAGCGGGCCTTAAAGAGTCTGTAAAATTTTCGGAGGGTGGTGATGAGTGAAAAAATCACGTTTAAAGAGTTGGTAGATCTTATCGCAGCTCAGTCAAACCAAAGCCGTAACTCCACAAACAGCTTTATCCATGAGCTGGTAGATATAATTGAAAATGGATTGAAAAAAAGCGGTTCGGTGAGCATTTCGGGCTTTGGTAAATTTGAACTTCGGTGGATGAAACCAAGAACGGGAGTAAATCCGCAAACGGGCGAAGAGTTATCGATCCCCGGCCAAAATAAAGTTGTTTTCAAACCCTACAAAAATTTGAGGGAAGATGTAAACAAACCGTTTTCTCATCTCGAATCAAAAGTGGTTGGAGATTCAAAAGATTCTTCAGGAAGTACCCCTGAGAAAAATGATTCAAAAGAGACGGCCGAAGGATTCGATGAGGATCCTTTTGAAAACATGCTGAATGATTCAGATTGGGACTCAGCATTCTACAGCTCCGAAGAAAGTGATGAGAAGCCCGAAAAGTCTGTTGAACCAAACGCCGCTTACAGCTCTGTTTCATCAGCCTCAGCATCCGTTGATGACCTTCTGATTGAACGTGAAAACCCAAGATTTTCCAAAGAAGAAGTAAAGCACCAAAAAGAAGATAAAATCACGGAAAAAAAAGAATCAGATAAACCTTCAGCAATTCCAAATAAAGAAAAAATTGCTGAAGAGGTGCAAAAATCGGGTTCGTTTAAATGGTCTTATGCAGCAGCAGTAATTATCGCACTGCTCGCTTTTATTATTCTGTTTTTTATGATTCAACGCTATCAGAGCGATGATACGCAAACGCAGCAGAACCAGATTGAGATGGCTACGCCGGCCCCGGATGCAACAGATAGTAACCCGGCTGTAACTGATGATACAGAGCCTGATCCACCCGATGTGGGAACTCAATCCGAATTTGAAACCTCTCCCCTCACTGTTGAGCCCGGGCAATCTCTCTGGACTATTGCCGAATCTGAACTTGGCAACCCGTACCTTTGGCCGGTGCTTTATAATCTGAACCGGGATGTATTGGATAACCCAAATCAATTGCCCGCAGCGTCCGATATTCAAATACCGGATATATCAGACCCCGAAAATCTTAATGATTTTGAAAGAGAACAAGTAGCGCTGGGGTATTTTTCCCTTTACGAATGGAACAGAGCCAACAATCCTGATGAAGCACGATTTTTTCTATGGGCAGTTGGCGTTTTCTCTCCCGATCTTTTGGATCAGCCCCCGGCCGACGTCGATCCGGACGACCTTGAGTTTGCCCGGAACCGATAATCACCCCAAAACAAAACGAAGGAGATTTTATGATACGCCATATTGTAATGTGGAAACTAAAAGACCAGGCAGGTGGTGCAACTAAAGAGAAAAATGCTGAAAAACTGAAGCTTATTCTCGAAGGGTTACGAACCACTATTCAGGAGATTAAATCCGTTGAAGTTGGTATCCAGATCAACCCTGATGAAAATGATGCACTCGATGTCGTTTTAATCAGTGATTTTGAAACGGACCTCGATTTCAAATTGTATACAAGGCATCCATCCCACAAGAAAGCAATTGATTTTATCGAAACTGTAGCCGATCAGCGCTTTTATGTTGATTATCTTGTTGATTTATAACTGATTCTTAAATTTTTCAAAAAACTTGATCGTGATTGAAGTATCAAATCCTTTCTATGGATCTGTACGTTTATTGGATGAGCTATCGCTAAAAGAGCAGTGCATATCTCTTCAGAAAAACTTAAACGAGTTTTTTGGAGAGATTGCAGTTCTATCCAAAACGGATGTTGTCAATGCAACTCACATGGCTAGGAAAGCCCTCAAAAGCTACCGTGCATTTGTAAAACTTATGAAGAACTGTCCAGGCGTTAACAACTATAAAGAGGCAAACTATCTTCTTAGAGACCTGGGGAAAGAGTTTTCGGATATGCGAGATTCTCATGTAAGGGAAATGCTGATGTCGGAGCTTAATCGAAGTTTAGAATCAACACTTCTGAAGCAACTCATTGAAATGAACGACGTCGAAAAAGAGGTAAAAGAGAATGTATTGCTGAGTGAACCCAATCACTTTGAAGAGTTGAGCAAAAAGGTTAAAGAATCCATCGTATTAAATCAGCTATTCGATCAATCGGAAATTCAAAAGCCATGTATTGAAGAGAGTATCAGAGCAGCATTTCTAAAAAGCATCTCTGCTTATTCCGACTGCTCAAATCTGCAAACAGAGGAGGCCTTTCACGAGTGGAGAAAAAGGCTGAAAGACCTGCTAAACCAAATCAAACTATTCAGAAGTGAGGAGCAATTACTGTCTGATGAGCGCTTTACCCATATCGATGAACTTTGCGAAGAGATGGGGATGTTGAATGATATGTCCATGCTAAAAGAGTGGGTTGAAGAGGTTGGATCGGCCCGGAAAAGTATGGGGGAAACGTCCGGAATCATCAGCTTTCTTGATAAAAAAATCAAGGGTTTCCAACAGCGTTTATTAATAGCAGGAGAAGAGTTTTACCATAACCCTGATACAACTCTTGGCGGTTTGGAATCAATGATATCTGATGAGTAGCCGGGATCCCGTTCATATTGACGTAAATGGGGTTTTAGACCTCCACTATTTTAAGCCGGCAGACCTCTCTACCCTGATTGATGAGTATATTCGCGTATGCATAAAAAAAGAGATCTTCTCTGTACGTTTTATTCACGGCAAGGGTATCGGCAGCATCAGGCGAAGTGTACATTCACTGCTCGACAGAAACCCGTATGTAACCGGATACCAGCTCGCAGACGAATCCGGCGGCGGCTGGGGTGCAACCATTGCAAATCTATCGCCGGTACCAATCAATCAGAAATAAAAAAGGGGCCCGATAGCCCCCCTTTCAATTACTTCAATCAGACTAATTTATTCGCTGGATTAGTTCAGAAACTGATCGAACGTTAAAGAGATATAGTAAATAGCACCAAGGTTCGGCCCCCCGTAATTGAGGAAATGCCGGTTATTGGTAATATTAGAGCCACCCACTTTCACGATTGATTTCAAATCCGGTACCCGGTAGCTTACCTGCGCATCTACGGTAGAGACAGATGGCACTGTTCCGTTGGCAAAAGAAGAGGTCCAGTCGAACTCCTCCTGCCATCTGTAAGTTACGTTAAACCCAAGGTTATTGGTCAGGCGACGATTTCCGAATGATACATTTACCTTATGCTCCGGTGTGTTAAAGTCGAAAATAAATCCGCCGTTCCGGTCGGTAATCAGCTCGTTCCAGTTGTAGTTGGTTCCCAGTACAAAATTGTTAGGGAGGCTGAAATCAACACCCAGTACAGCCCCGCGTGATTTAACGGTTTGATCCAGATTTGTGTAGAGCTGGAATGTATTTGATGCATCACCAGACAACAGAGACGCAGCTATTTGCTGGTCCGTAGCAGGATCACCGGTAAATGCTGCAGCGGCTTTTCTAACCCTGAACTGGGCAATAAAATTGTCATATATGTTGTAGTAGTATGCAGCATCTACCAATATTCGATTATTCAGAAGGCCTTTATACCCCACTTCAAAAGACTGAATCTGTTCAGGTTCAACCGGCTCGAAATTCGTGTACGGTTCCAGCTCCCCGGCAGCGGCAGGATTGCCTGCCAGCAGCTCATTGGTAAATCGTTCAACGGATTCAAGCGTGAACGCGTTTTCAGTTACGTTATATTTCTCAGCCAGAAAAGGCAGGCCGCCAAGCAATCTGGCCGTTAATACATTCAGGTCGATGTACTGTCCCTGAGTGGTTGGGTTCCTGAATCCGGTCTGGTAAGAAGCACGAATATTTTGGGAATCAGTAAGTTTGAATACTGAAGAAATCCTTGGGTTAAACTGGCCATCAAAGTTTTCATTCTTATCATATCGAAGGGATCCGGTAAGCTTCAGGCGGTCATCAAATACGGCTCTTGAAGCCTGCATATATCCGCCATACTCATTGATATTCACACCACCGTCCGCATCATCAAAAATTGTTCCGTTGGAGCGCAATTGATATTGGCGATAACTCAACCCGATCTGCAAGTCGATAAAATCGATTTCATTTTTGAAATCGTACTGACCTTCAACATGAAGGAACCGAGATTGGTCGTCGAATAGTCCGCCATTTGGAACTACAGCACTGAGAGCCGTTTCTTTTGCATCTTCAAATGCCTGGGTGCCGGGCTCAAACCGGTTTGCATCAGCGGCGCCTCTTGCAGCCGCGTGAAGCTGTTGAAGAACAGCGGGGTTATTCAGCAGCGCAGATACCGTTTGTTGATTAAACGCTGGGTTACCACCCTGCTGCTGTGCAGCGGCTTGCAGAAGGCCGCCGGCAAATGTTGCTCCATATGTGCCAAACCATTGAGATGTTGGTAAGTATTGATCATTTATGGAAAAGCCTACAAAATCAGCGATGTAGGAATCTCCGGAATTTTCGAACGTGCCATAAGCTTTAATTTGGAAATTGTCCCCGTCGAGCTGAAGTTTATGCTGATGGATATAAAAATCACTGAGGCTGTATCGCTGAGCACCACTGTACACAGACGTACCCGCCCCGTAATTCATGGTATAGCTGGCTTCCACATAATCGTTAAAACGGTAGTGAAGAGCCGTTCCCAGTTTTAAGTTATTTGCGTCTTTATCAATCAAAAACTCCTCTTTATAGCCGGTTCGCGCAACAGGTTGAGCGGGAAGCGCCGACAGGTATTGTTCTGCCAGGCCTACCGAAATACCGGGTGTCTGTGCAATGAGAGTTGCGAGCTGGGTACGGGTACCACCGGGAAGCCCGAGAAGTGCCATATTGAAGGTGCCGTCATCACCGTATAGATGGACCCCGTCGAACGCCGGGTTTCTATCAATACCCGCAGGTGCCAGTGAACTGTTTT
>DATGBT010000053.1:0-2020 GCA_035312505.1 Balneolaceae bacterium
ATAATCGGAGGATAAGTGATGAGTATGGCGAGCAATAAAGAATTTCTGGGCCGCGGATGGACGTTTCCTCCGCAGTTCAACAGAGCCGAAAGCAGGGTTGAAATGACTCAGGGATATGAAGACATCGAAAAAAGCCTTGAAGTACTCCTGGGCACCCGAAAAGGCGAGCGTGTGCTTCTGCCCGATTATGGCTGCAATCTTGACGAGATGGTTTTCGAAGCATTTAATGAGTCGGTGAAAACCTATCTGGCAGACATGGTAAAGTCTGCGATTCTCTATCATGAACCAAGAATTGAGCCACTGCAGGTGATTATCGATGATTCGTATATCACCGAAGGACGCCTGATGATAGAAATTGAGTTTTTAGTACGGGCAACCAATTCCCGTTTTAATAAAGTATATCCCTTCTACCTCGAAGAGGGAACCGAAATTCAAATGTAGCAATGAGCGAATCCTGCAAACATAAAAATCCACTGCAGCATGGCGGAACCACTCAGGCCGACAGAGTAGCAGCAGCTCTCGATCCGTTGAGTGTGGAGCTGCATGGCCTTTCGGAAGCCGAATGGCTGGAATTTGCCACTGATTATGCGCGTCTGATAAACTACTACAAGGATGATCCGGATAAGCCAGCGGGAGACTGGCAGCATTTTTTTGAATCGGGGAGTGATATTAACTCTGTTCTAAAAAGGGATAATGATGGGGAGATAGAGCCGCATATGGCGCTCTTTATCAGTTTTTTAAAATTACTGGCCTACCCACAAAAGCACATAAACGAGCTGCCGAAAAGGCACCTCGATTTCTACTATAAAGAGATATTGCAGATCCAGAAGAAACCGATAGAACCTGATCGCGTTCATATTCTGCTTGAGCTCGCAAAAAATGCCTCTGATCAGTTTTTGGAAACAGGAACATCTCTGAATGCGGGCAAAGACGAAGATGGCAACCCAATGACGTACGACACCAGTACGCCAATTGTTATAAACAGGGCCAATGTTGCTACAATTAAATCGGTTTTCGTGGATCAGGAAGGCGGTTCAGAAATATTGAGGCATGCCCCGGCGGCTAACAGAGCAGATGGTGTGGAAGAAGAACTTGACGATGGGGAAAACTGGTCAGCATTTGGAAACCCGGCCTGGCCAAAAGCACAACTGGCGTTTTATATCGCATCCGATCTGCTTCTGCTTAAAGAAGGAACACGGAAAATATCCTTAAAATTTAATTTGAGAGAGGATATTTCAATTGCAAAAAGCAGGGTAAAAGCATTTGTAACGGGGGAAAAAGAGTGGGTTGATATTTCAAATATTGAAACCGGTACTAAAACTCCGGACTATAATTTTATCATCAATCTCGAAGCTGATCCTGAAATGGATCCCATTACGGCGTATGACGAAGAAGTTCATACTGCAGGCTTATCCACATCTAAACCTGCACTGAAGATCGTTTTTACGAGGGCTGAAGATTACGGGAAGTTGAAGAATGCAGATATCAGCGATCTACAACTGGAAGTGCATGTTGAAGGGGCAACATCACTGGAGTTAAAAAATGAGCTGGGGAATATTGATCCCGAAAAGCCTTTTATGCCGTTTGGATCCCGCCCTAAAGTGGGATCAAGGCTATCGATTGAGTATCCGGAATTATCTGGCAAGCCTGTATCAAATATTGAGTTTAATATGGAGTGGTTGAATACGCCCTCAAACTTTAGTGCTCACTACAGCCACTACGAGGAGGCTATAAAAGATCAAAAAGATCAAAATCGACTGAATGCTTCTAATTATGGATCATACATGGTTGAGGCCGTACAGAAAAATTATGTAGAGGCTCATGATACTCCACTTTTTTTGGTGCAGCCAATGATTTATTACATAGAGGGTGGTATCTCCCCTCCTGATGAAATGAAGTCGACATTTAAGGCAGAAGTGAGATCATCTTTTTTTAATGGTACAGATAATTTTGAACTTTTTTCAAACGTACCACAGGTATCATCAGATTCAATAGGCGGCACTAAGAAAGTTTCTAACCC
>DATGBT010000054.1:0-21678 GCA_035312505.1 Balneolaceae bacterium
GTAATGCCATACAGTTCATATTTTGGAAAGTCTACAGTTTTTTGATAAACATTTGTTGCCAGTTCTACCGCTCGCTTCCATACAATAAGATTTCTAAAATTATCCATGATTCTACAAATTTTAATTAATAATTGTCACTTATCTGTATGAACCAAATAATCATAGTCCCTTACACTTTTTTGTTTTAGTCCTGAGAAATTAATCATATGGTTTTCTCAAGACTCAGGTCTCAAGACTAATTCCTAAGCGGTTTCCCACTCTTAAGCATGTGCTCCATTCTTTTATGGGTTCGTTCATCCCGGAAGCATTCTAAAATCGCTTCACGCTCCAGTTTCAGTACATATGATTCTGGAACTTCCTGGGGTTCACTCAGATCGCCTCCTGTCATGATCTCACCCACTTTACCGGCCAGAACCTTGTCATAAGGGGATGCCCATTTAGCCTCCGTCATAATGTATAGCGTCACTTCCAGAACGCTTCTTCCGGTTTGTCCCATCACTTTTACCTTTGGCTCTGCAGGCGGACAATATCCAGCATCCGCCAATGCCCTCGCCTGCTGTTTAGCTGTAACCAGCAGTAAATCCCGGTTCATTACAATCATATCTGTGTCGCGCAGATATCCGAGTTGTTTGGCTTTTTCAGCGCTGTCGGAAACTTTTGTCAAACCGATGGTTTTAAATGCACCTTTCAAAAACGGCAACGGATCGGCATCCTCATCTTCGTTCACCTTGTTCATCGCCCTCATAAGCAGCTCTTTGGTGCCTCCGCCGGCAGGAATCAATCCCACACCCAGCTCCACAAGTCCACAGTAAAATTCATGATGTGCCACCACTTTATCACAATGCATCATAAATTCCACACCGCCTCCAAAGCATCGGCCCGATACGGCTCCAATTACCGGAAACGGCAGGTATCGTAAACCAACCGCTACTCTTTGAAAGTTTTCCACGGCCTCTTTTACCTTGTCAAAATCGCCGTCTTTCAGAGCCTGTCCAGCCTCAGCCAGGTTTGCCCCATAGCTGAAATTTTCGTTATCGTGGCCAATAACCATTGCATCAAACTGATTCTTTACTATCCCGGCAGCCTTGTCGACGGACTGTACCAATTCAAAACCGAGTGTCTGCTGCTTGGTACGGAACTCAAACAGCGCGATTCCATTACCCATATCATACAATCCAGCACTCTTATTACCCCACACCTCTTTACCATTTCTATGCAGAAAAACAGCCGTAACCGCACCTTTCGCTGGCGGTGTCAGCTCTTCGGCATCACCGGTTGCAAGATTATAAACCGTTCCCTCTTCTTTGCTATAAAAAGACGTCCGTCCACTCTCCAACATCTTCTTTACCGTGTCAGGAACTTTTCGTCCCTCCTCTTCCATACGTTTCACCGATTCTTCCACTCCGATTGCATCCCAGCGCTGAAATGGACCGAGTTCCCAGTTAAAGCCCCACTGCATCGCCCTGTCGATGGCCTCAATCGAATCCGTAATTTCAGGAATTCGATTGGCGGCATAGAGCAACAAATCACAATGGATCTCCCATAAAAATTTTCCGGCTATATCATCCTGATTTACCAAATATTTTAAACGCTCTCCGGAAGATTTAAACTCTTTTTTGGCTTTTTCGGCTGATTCAAACTCTACATCCTGCTGAGGCCCATAATCAAGACTTTCGGGATCTATCACATGATACTCGTTTCCCTTCTCCCCTTTCACTTTTTTATAAAAACCATGTCCCTCTTTATTCCCGTGAGCGCCCTTCTCGACCATTTTTTTAAATCCGTCTGGCACTTTAAAGAGCTCCCTCCGTTCATCATCCGGCACAGCAGGATAGAGATTTTCGGCCACATGATTAAGTACATCGAGTCCGGCCATGTCTGCGGTTCGGAATGTTGCCGCTTTGGAGTATCCGGTCAAAGTTCCGGTCAAAAAATCGATCTCTTCAGCTCTGAATTCTCCGTTAAAAAACCATGGCATAATGGAAGCCATCGAAAAGACACCAATCCGGTTGGCGATGAAGTTGGGAGTATCTTTACAGACTACCGTGCCCTTACCAAGAATCTTTTCGCAAAAACCGGTCATGTACTCTGTCACGGCATCGTCGGTGCTTTCGGTTGGGATGATCTCCAAAAGCTTCATGTAGCGAGGTGGATTAAAAAAGTGGGTTCCCAGAAAATGAGATTTAAACTCATCAGAAACGTCTTCACTAATTTCTGAGATTGGCAGGCCGGATGTATTAGAGCTGACAATCGTACCCGGCTTGCGCACCTTCTCCAGTTTTGCCATCATCTCTTTTTTGATGTCCATCCGTTCAACAATCACCTCGCAGATCCAATCGGCATTGGCTGCCCAGTCCAGGTTGTCCTCGAAATTTCCGGGCTTAATTCTATCCGTCCACTCCGGGTTGGCCAGTGGCGCCGGATTCATCTTCAATAGCTTTTGGATACTTTCCTCGGCGGTTTTATTGGGTCGGTCAGTATCATCCGATTTTAAATCGAGTAACTTTACTTTCAACCCGGCATTTACACAGTGCGCGGCAATTTGACTACCCATTACGCCGGATCCAAGGATAAGAACGTTTTGGATTTTCTTAGTCTTGAGTCCTGTGTCTTGAGTCATGATTTTTAACTTTATTGATGAAAATTTTTCATTGGCAGGTGACCTTTGGAATATGGTAGATGGATTATCATTCCTGTTATCAATCAACCATATTCCATCCACTTTTTACCATGTGTCCACTACCCTTCCTGGTACATTGATTCTATTTTATCTTTATATTTTTCGAGCACAACCGGGCGTTTAACTTTCATCGTCGGTGTTAACTCACCGCTGTCAATCGTAAGCGGTTCTTCTAATAGCTTAAATTTTTTCACTTTTTCCCATGGGGAAAGCTGTTTATTCGTTTTTTCAATCTCTTTTTCGATAAGCTGACGAATTTTTGAATCATCGGAATAGGGTTCTTCCGGTACGTAGTTATCTCTCTTCAGACGCTTTTTAATATTATCATATGATGGCACAATTAATGCTGAACAAAATTTTCGCTGGTATCCAATAACCACTACCTGATCAATAAAACCCGATCCTGTAAGTTTGTTCTCGATATTCTGTGGTGCCACATATTTACCTGTGGAAAGTTTAAACATCGATTTTTTGCGATCAGTGATATACAAATATCCATCATCATCAATCTTCCCTATATCTCCGGTTTTAAACCAACCATCATCTGTAAACACCTTACTGGTTTTTTCCTCGTCATTATAGTACCCTTTCATGATATTGGGCCCTTTGGCCAAAATTTCACCGTCATCGGCTATTTTCACTTCTACGCCTTTTAGAGGTTTTCCGGAACTCCCTACTCTCATGTCATCCGGTTTTTGAACAGTAATAACTGGAGATGTTTCAGACAATCCATATCCCTGTACACATAGAATACCTATAGCATTCATAAACCTGAAAATATCCGGAGAGAGCGCTGCACCCCCGCTCACCATTCCACCTAAATTCCCACCAAACATTGCACGAATTTTACTGTACACTATTTTGTCTGCAATGCTGTGCTTTATTTTTGCAATTCCTTTGGGCGGATGTTCGGGGTCGTAATTTTCAGTAAGATATATAGCCCAGTAGTAAATGCTTTTCTGTATTCCCGATAGCTCCTGCCCTTTTACTTTAACTCCCGTATGGATTTTCTCAAGGAGTCGGGGTACCGTTACAAGGAAAAATGGTTTAACGGATTTAAAATCATCACGTATCTCGTCAACCTGATCGATATAATGAATTTTTGAGCCCATGTAAATATACATGTAGTCAACCATTCTCTCGAACACATGTGATAGCGGCAAGTATGACAGTACGTTAGAATTACAAAATGCTTTCTCGTCATATGGCAGTTTATCCATAGACCCCAACACGTTCGAACAAATATTACTATGGCTTAGCATTACGCCTTTTGGAAGTCCAGTGGTACCTGATGTGTATATAAGTGTAGCCAAATCATCTGGCTCAACCTTATCTACCAATTCTTCAAAAAGTGAGGGTGATTCAGAGTCAACTTCTTTACCCTTCTTCAGAATTTCTTCGAAGGATTTAAGTTTTTTATGATTTGATCCAAAGATCGTTATTACAGCCTTCACCGATTTTATCGACTTCATCAGCGGTTTTGTGTCGGCAAACATCTCATCATTTGAAACAATGTGGACAACTGAGTCGCAATCCTCAAGAATGTATTTGATTTGGTCGCCGGGTTGTGTACTGTAAATAGGTACATTGACGGCACCAAGGCATAAAATTGCCAGATCACATAACAACCACTCTGTGGAGTTTTCAGCATGAAGTGAGACTTTATCTCCCCGCTTTACACCCATATTTTGAAGACCCAGACAGAAATAGCGAACCCGCTTTTTAAATGAGTCCACACTCTCTTCTATCCATTTACCATCTCTTTTTGTTGACGAGAAACAAGAACCATCATACTTGGCAAGACCTTCGAACAGAAGCTCAGGTAAAGTTTTATCGGGAATTTTCATAGAGTAAAAGCGCTTTTTTGATGGTTATATACAGATTAACACTGTTATCTTTTAATTTAAACTTTGATCTGACTTTTAAAAATTAAATCGCAAAAAAGTTCTACATTTTTTGATAACATCTATTATCACAAATAGGAAGTACCAGCAATGCACATTGACAACGATATAAAAGATAAGGTCGAATCTCTGTTCAGGACAGAGGAAAGAAACATGGGAGATGCACTTGGAATAACGTTCACTTCCATAACCAGGAAAAAGCTGGAAGCCACTATGCCTGTAGACGAAAACACCATTCAGCCTTTCGGGCTTTTGCATGGCGGAGCCTCCGTGGCACTGGCAGAAACTGTTTGCTCCACAGGAGCCTGGATCAACCTCCAGGATGAAAATAAAATGGCCGTGGGGCTGGAGATTAATGCCAACCATCTGCGTCCCGTAAAAAAAGGAGGGCAGGTAAGATGTATTTCCAAACCTATTCGATTGGGAAACACCGTTCAGGTATGGGAAAACAAGATTTATTCTGAAACCGACAAACTCGTTTGCATTTCCAGATGTACAATCGCGGTAGTAAACAGACGCTAATATCTGGTTGGTTTCGGTATTTATCTAGGCAGTGATTTTAAAAACTCCGGGTTCTGAGTCTAAATCGGCTGAGCGCGAAATGACTCCATTCATCCCCAATATAGTACTATACATAAAAAGAAGTGCTGAACGGGCCTGGAGAACTTCTTCTCTCGAACAATCCGGATTATTTTTAAGGTTAGAGATGAATGCTTCTTTCTGCCAAAGTCTGATTTGTGATGAATGGTCAATCGACATATCATCAAAAAACTTTTGAAGCCAGCCTATTACAGTACGCTCTTTATGGAGACCTCCCTTTTTCCTCCGAACCTCAACCCTGGTTTTTGAAATAATCAGTAATCTGTTCATAATCGTACCTTTTTAGTAGTATGAACCATCAAAAAGGATTCCCTTACAAACTTTTTCCTTTTTTATAAAGGAAATTCATTTACTCCAAAAAAATTTTACTAACCTTTTACGCCTTATTTACTGATTTCACAGAAACTTATTTATTGCTTTTGGTTTGTATTTACTTTTTATATAGTATAGATAATGAGAGAACTATATAGCAATCTAATTGAAAGATAAAGACCATTATCAGAGTACTGTTGACTAACAGCGCTTCACAATTATCTTGACGGATAATTCATTATATTATTAAAGTATTTTAATATTTATTTTTCGTATTTAAGCGGGTTCTTAATGGCACAAGGGGTTTAAACCGGAATGGAGAAAAAGACAATCTTAGTAATTGATGACGAGAAAATGACGCATGTCATTCTCAAAGCATTGCTGAGCAAAGAGTATCACCTGCTCTTTGCAAAAAATGCCCAGGAGGGGATTGACCTTCTCGCCGAAAACTCTATTCACTTAATTCTTCTTGATGTCCAAATGCCGAAAGTTTCGGGGATAGAGCTACTTGAATCGCTTATGATAGATTCTGTGCTTCGAAGCGTTCCCGTTATTATTATGACCGGAAAAGCTACCGAAGAAATAGAAAAACGCGCTAAAGAACTGGGAGCCACTGAATTTGTTAAGAAAACGATCCTTTTTAATGATAAGGAGTATGTTTCAAAACTTGTAAAACGAAAAATACTCCACGAAAATCGCCCTCCCGAATCATATCACGGATATAAACAGAGTTTTAAAAATATTATCAAATCAATTATTGCGGAGTCGGTAAACGGTGACTTTATATCTGCATCCAGAAAACTTGGTGTGGGGCTTGTTAATACATTCGACATCAACTATATCTCATTTTGGACGGTTCACAAATCGAAACCGAATCTGATTGTCTCGCTTGGAGATAGCCAGCCAGATAACTTCGGGCCAAATGAACTGCTTTCTGAGAAGGCATTTAGAGAATTCGCAGCAACCAAAAAGCCTTACTTAACAAATAATCCAACATCAGAAAAAAGAGGGCTGTTTGGTGAAACTGCTTTAAAAATCGGACTCAGTTCAGAAATTGGAATTCCTCTGTTTAAAATCAGTAAAGAGGCACTGATGCATAACAACATGCGCGTCCCCATCAATACTCCTCTATTTGGATTCGTGATCCTGAAAAGGAACCGGGTTTTTTCAACACGTGAATTTAAAATGATTTCAAAATTTGTAATCCAGGCGGGAACAATTCTCTGGGGACTCTACCGAAAGTTCTTCGCCAGTTAATTAATTAAGATCTACTCCAAAAGGCATCTCTCTTAGGTAAAAGTTTTACAGACCCTTTTTCTATATGTTTTTACCAAAAGTTCATCATTTTTAAACTATTTTATTTCATATAACTAACTAAAACGTACTTGTATAACCTGCTCGCACTTAACAGAACTCAAATTACGGAACATGAAAAAATCAGACAGTAATCAACATAGAGTAATTAGCAGACGAAAAGCTCTTTATAATATAGGCCTTGGCGCCACAGCTATCGGAGCTGCTCCGTTCGCACTTGGTTCCAAAATATTTGCCGCTCAACCAAATTCAAATACAATTACCCTTGCCATGGTTGGGGGAGCACATATACATGCACCCGATTTTGCAAACAGAATGAGCCGGGCCGAAAATGTACACACAAAATATGTTTGGGATCCGAGTCCTGAAACCGCAAGGGCACGCCAGGAAGTAACCGGCGGGGAAATTGTTAATAGCCCGGATATCATTTTCAACGACCCGGATGTAGATGGTGTAATTATTACATCTCAAACCAATCTGCACACCAATCTTATTATTCCTGCAGCCGAAGCAGGTAAACATATGTTTGTTGAAAAACCGGTTGGCATGAATGGAGCCGAAGCCTCTCAAATTGCTTCTGTAGTAAATAGTGCAGACATAATTTTCCAAACCGGTTATTTTATGCGCAGTAGTGGTGTCAATCAAAAAGTAAGAGAGCTCGTACAGAATGGTAAATTGGGTGAGATCACACGACTGCGTCTAAGCAACGTACACAGCGGAGTAATTGGTGGCTGGTTTGATACAGACTGGCGCTGGATGACAGAGCCTGATAAAGCCGGGGTTGGGGCATTTGGGGATCTTGGTTCTCACGTTTTCGACCTTTTACTTTGGTTTATGAATGGTGACAATCCTAAAGCTTGCACAGGCTATGTTGATTCTGTTATCGGCCGATACCCCGAGAGTGATGAATACGGAGAAGGTATGGTAACCTTTGAATCAGGCGCCGTTGCAACCGTTGCAGCAGGATGGGTCGATCATGCAAATCCAAATCAAATTGAAATTTCGGGTACGAAAGGCCATCTGCGGGTAACAAATAACAAGCTTTACCTAAAAATACCCGAAATGGGTCTCGATGCAGCCGAACCATATACCGATTTGCCTGAGAGCTGGAAGCACCCCGTAGAAATTTTCTTTGATGCTGTGGCCGGATCCAATAAGGCGCCATTAATCACAGCAGATGAGGCTGCGGCTGTTAACCGGTTAGTAACTGAAATTTATAACGCTCATCAGGAAGGCAGCTGGGTTCAACTCTAAAATCAAAAAAAGACAATCCCTATGGCAATACGATTAACTTTAGTGGTCTTACTCTATACTCTGTTGACTGTACCAGTAATGTCGGCTCAGAACACCAATGAAGACCCTTTAAGAATTGCTATTGCCGGGTTGTCTCATGATCACGTTCATTGGATTTTTGGGCGGGAAAACCCGGACGATATTGAAATTGCTGGAATTTATGAATCAAACCCTGAACTTCAGCGACGATATGCCACTCAATATAATTTACCCGATTCTCTTTTTTATGATGACTTATTAGTGATGCTTGATGAAGTTCAACCCGAGGCTGTTTCTGCTTTCGGCCCCACCTACGATCATCTTGCAATTGTTGAAGCAAGCGCACCGCGCGGAATCCATGTCATGGTTGAAAAACCTCTGGCTGTGAATCTGGAGCACGCTAATAAAATGGGTCGATTAGCTGATCAGTATGGTATCCACATCATTACAAACTATGAGACAACCTGGTATGCGAGTAATCAGAGGGTGTATGAACAGTTTTATGAATCACCTGATATGGGGGCTATTAAAAAAATAGTGGTTCATGATGGACATCGCGGCCCGAAAGAGATTGGTGTAAGTGATGAATTTTTACAGTGGCTAACAGACCCCGTCCTGAATGGCGGAGGGGCCATCATGGATTTTGGGTGCTACGGTGCCAACCTTATTACCTGGCTGCACAACGGTGATGAACCTCTTTCCGTTACCGCTATAACACAGACATTAAAGCCAGACATATATCCTCGCGTTGATGATGAAGCCACCATCATTTTAACCTACCCGGAATCTCAGGGCATAATTCAGGCTTCGTGGAACTGGCCCTATAACAGAAAAGATCTTCATGTGTATGGACAAAGAGGATACTCATACGCACAAAATTCGGAACAAATAGAGATTTTACAACCCGGAAACGCATCACCTGAAATATTGACCCTCTCACCACGGCCTGCCCCCTTTCACGACCCGTTCAGCTATTTTGCCGCTCTGGTCAGGGGTGAAATCCAAATTCAGGACACAGACCTGTCCTCTCTGCCAAACAATATTACCGTTATGAAAATACTGGATGCCGCGAGGAAATCTGCCCGCTCCGGTGAAACCGTATACCTAAACGATTAGATTTCATTGCAGTAAAACTCTCCCCGAGTCTCCTGCTGAGGTTTTACCAGCACAAGTGAACTGAGTGCAGGAATTGACACACGATTCCCCTCAATACTCACATCTTTCACGATATCATCAGTTCCACCAGCCAAAATTGAATGCAGTGACATATTCTCTTCGGGTAATGCAACCGTTTGAGATTCTATGTGAGAGTTAAACAAAACAATCAATCCGTCGACATCACTGTCCAGATCCCTTCCAGCACACTGTCCGTCCGAAACTGACATCACAATGACCCCGGGAACCTGCTCAGGCCCTGTATTGTGATATGCTACTCTTTGATGGATCTCATCAGCAGTCTGAAGTCTGAAAAGAGGAGTGCTGTATCGAATTTCAAGCTGTTCATGAAATATCTTTGAGGCAAGCTCCATGTGCTCTTTTTCAACTCTGATGTTTGGATTCGTCATGAATTCGGTATGATCACCCCATGCGTTCTGGTTGTCCCAGGCCGGTGGTAAACCAATGCCCCAGTTATGGGTTTCCATTGTGAAATCTACCCGGTTGAACCAATCACCTGAATTGTAACTATTGCGGTCCATCGATTTACTTCGCAGCATATCGGTTCCAAGCTGATGAAATACCACGCCCTGGCCGTAGTTGATAAACGCAGTGCTCAGCAGATGTACCCGAACCCGCTGATCGGTATTTAATTCTGCGGGGAGCTTTGTTTGCGTATTATCCCAGAGGGTTTCATTGTCGTGCTTATCAATATAGTTTACTGACTCCTGAGGCATTTTTGTGTAGCCAATGTATTCGTTTGCACCATTGGTTTTTTCACCATACCGGTTGACATAGGGATATGATTCAAGATTTCCGGCCATACCCACACGAATTCGGTCGGCCGAACTTAAAAGACGTCCCAGCATCTCATCCGGGCTTCCGGACGCCTCCTCATTTGGGTAGAGATATTGACCGTTAGCAAAACCCTGTTCACGTCCACTCCAGGAGTAAAAAGGGCCACGGATAGCATCCCTAATACGATCGTTAAAATTACCGATGCCCGTACCGTCCATATTGAACTGGGTGGCCTGTTCAAAAATACGGTTATCCGCCACTTCACCAAAGTTCCATCCCTCTCCGTAAATGTAGATTCTGTTGCCCTGGACACCATCTTTCTCGAGGGTTAGCTGATTTAGTTCTCTTCTTAAATTCTCCATAACATATTTGGGGTGATGGCCCATCAAATCAAATCGGAATCCATCAATCTTGTACTCTTTCGCCCAAAAAACGATGGAATCAATGATCAGCTTCTCCATCATTTTATGCTCAGCAGCAGTATTATCGCAGCAGGTACTCGTTTCAACTTCACCGGTATCAGCATTATACCTGTGGTAATAACCCGGTACAATTTTATCCAGAACAGAATATGGAGATGTCCCGGATCTAAATGTATGATTATAGACCACATCAACCACGGTTTTAAGTCCAATCTCCTCCAGCGCCATTACCATCTCCCGAAACTCGAGTATACGCTGAGCACCCTCCGGGTTTGTAGAGTAACTTCCCTCGGGTGTATTAAAATGAAAGGGATCATAACCCCAGTTAAATGGATCGTACTCACCCAGTCCCTCATAAATACCGGGATCACTATAAGGAGCCTGTATACTCTTTGTTACAGGATTTATTTCGCTCTCACGTTCGAAAACCGACCAGATGGAGTCTGTTCCATTTTGTTCGCAACCATCACTTAGTAAATCAGAATTCACAAAGTCACAAATTCTTTCCCAAGGATCTGAAAGTTCAATCTGTTCTGAGGCTCTTTCCGGCACAGAGCCAATATCGTTTACAGGAAGCAGGTGTAAATGTGTAAGGCCCGCTTCTGCCAGCGATTGTAAGTGTTGCATTCCGTCTGATAAAATTCTTTTCCCTGCCCCATTCAGACTAAAAGCACGATACGTGCCCCTATATCGCTCAGGAACCGTAAAATCGTAGACGCTAAAATCCCTCATATGGGTTTCATATACTGAAATATCTACATGCCGGGGAAGCTCTTTCTTTAGGTTGTCCCAGCCCGTTGGTTTTAATCTGCTATCTTCCTGAAGATGTACCAGCTGGCTAAACTCACTATCTGTCGAAAGACTGACAGAATAAGGATCAGTAACTCTGAATGTTTCTGTATCCCCCGTTTGGTAATGATACACCTCAACCTCATAAAGATAAAAGCGCCTGTCCCAGTTTAATGGCCCATCAAACGACCATACTCCCTCTGAATAGTGACCTGTAACTTCATCTGTTTGCTTTTTAAAATCATCAAACAGCAGCAGGGTAACATTTTTTGCCGTTGGTGCCCATACTTTCAATGTTATTGAGTCATTTTTATAAACAGGTCCCAAATCACCATCATAGAAAAAAAGGTCGTCCAGTAAACCTGCAAACTGAACTCGGGTTGCGCTAATAATACTCTGTTTATCATCATATGCTACAGCCGTTACGGCTCCTACTATTCCATTCTGCACCTCTTTACGACTCTGCTCAACTTTAAACAGCGTCCGCCCTGCAAGATGTTTGTGAATCATGGTGTTTTCCGCATCCCATACTCCGGATTTAGCAAGAGAAAGAGCGCTATTGGAATCCTGATTCCATTCGAGCTCCGATGCAATATTACTAAAAACAATTTTGTAGGCACTAGCCTCTGGTGGAGCATCCCAAATCAGCTGACTTTCAGAAATCCAGTGCGCAGAAGCTCCCTGAACCACCTGTCGGGCTTCCACATTTTGTATGAGAAATTGCACTAAAAAAGCAATGATCGTGATAATTAGCAGCTGATTTCTTTTCATGAGACTGGCTTTAAAAAATTGATAACTGTGTATCTTTAAAAATCGGTAAAATGGACTTCAAATGTAATTGTTTTATCGAGTAATCTGTTAGATTTAACAAAGCGAAGTCACTATGTTCTTAGTCTAAACAAAGAAATACAGAATTTCCTGCATGAGAAAATTCTCAAAAGAAGATGATTCACCTGCCAAGAAGAAACTAAACATAACCAAGTTATCACTGATTTCGGGGGGTATCTGGATGGTTCTTGGGGGGCTTATCATCCACTTTGGTCAAGATCGATCATTATTAGAAGCGTTTACCGACGGTGTTCCTGTATGGTTTCAGTTAGCTACAGGTACAGGGTTTGGTATACTTTTTGGTGTGATGGGGGTTCAGCTTATGAAAGACCCAACACTGAAAGAGGCTCTTTCGGAATATGAAATCATCAAAACCCTGAATGAACTGAAACTCGGGAGGGGTCAACAAATTTCCGTTTCAGCGGTAGCTGGTATTACAGAAGAATTTCTGTTCAGAGCTGCAATACAGCCTGTAATTGGCATCTGGCTCACCTCTCTTATTTTTGTAGGTGTACATGGCTACATTAAAATCACAACCGTACCCAAGTTTCTCTTTACGCTTTTCACATTTCTGCTCAGCATGATGCTCGGATATCTCTATATGTCGTTTGGAATCTACTCGGCGATAATGGCCCATTTTATTTATGATGCGATCGTGCTTTGGAAACACACCGAAGAAGCAAAAAAGGAGACAACGGAAGCAGACTAGTACCTGTCTGTTTAATTTAACTTTCCTCAGCGATTCTTCTCTTCTATCCACTTTGCCATATATTTTGTACTGGCAAGCGTGTTTTGCAACAAAATAGAGCCTAAAAAGTTTTTATCCCTGTGATTCTGAAGGTTCTCTTTGAGATCGAGTATCAGGGAAACAAATTCATTGCTGAAGTTTTCAGTGTCAAACCGGGCTTTTGCCAACTCAAACCCCTTATCGCTTGCATCTTCCCAATCAGATTTCTTCTTGTACAGATTTACAGCCTCCCTGACGAACGACTCCGCATCATTTTCAATAGCTCCGCACCAAACAGAGTTTTTCCCGATCATGCCCTCTGCACCAATTTCCGTTGTAACAGAGGGAGTTCCAGAAAGCATTGCATCTACCAGTTTACCTTTTAAACCAGCTCCAAATCGTAATGGAGCAAGCAAGACTTTTGCTTTGCGGATCACTTCAAGAGCATCCGTCGCCCTGCCTTTTATCAAAAAGCCCTGCTCGGGGTTGTGCAGTTGTGTTACTTTTTGAGATGCGTAGGATCCATATACATGCATCTCCGCAGCAGGAATTTTCCTGTTAATGAGTGGCCAAATCTCCTCTTTTAGCCACAATACAGCGTTCCAGTTAGGTTCATGCCGAAAATTTCCAATCGTGATAAAATGCTTGCGATCTTCAAATGGTGGTACCTGTTCCCTGTTCTTTATATCCGCAGACGTTAACAAGAAAGGAAGATAGTGAAGCAGATCTTCATCCAGCATAAATACGTTCTTCAGGATGCTCATTTCAGCTTCCGAGATAACGATTGCCAAGTCGCTTCGCAAAATAGATGCTACTTCCCTGCGTGCAATTTCTTCGGTAAGTAAAAACCGGGATTCAAAAGGCTGTCCTTTTTTCCAGGCTTTTTGGCGTGCCGATCGCAATAGGTGCAGATCAACCGTATCCAGAATCCGCACGGATTCAGGACAATTTTCAGCGATTCTCCACCCAAACTGCTCTTCCGTCATAAACCGGTCGAAGAGTACAAAATCCGGCAGTAAATTGGCCACAAATTTATCAAAAGAGGGGTCATTCAGCTTAATCTCTTTCTGATCCACACCCATTTTGTCCAGATCTGCAGAGAATTCACCGCGCTCTGCTGTGCTCGCGAAGGTCACTGAAAATCCATGATCCACAAGAACCTCAATAAGCTGCATCATACGGGTGCCCGCAGCTGAAGACCTGGGTTCAGGCCACACGTTACCAATAATCAAAAAAGATTTCTGCGTGTTCATCTTTTCGTATACAGCTGGTTTAATAAAAACGGCCTGAGTTACTTACAAACGACACTTTTTGGCTGTCGGGTGACCAGCTTGGTACATTTATGGTACCCTGCCCCCCATACAGATATGCTATAACCCGCGGTTCACCGCCTTCAGCCGGCATTATCTGAAGCGTTACTTCTTTATAGAAAGGATGGTCACCGGATTCCACATCCAGTCCATAGCTAAGAAAGACAATCCACTTTCTGTCTGGTGAAATATGTGGGAACCAGTCGTGGGTGTTTTTATCAAACGTGAGCTGTTTTTTATTTGATCCGTCTGCATCCATCCTCCAGATTTGCATGGTTCCCGTTCTGTTTGAGTTAAAGTAGATATACTTTCCATCGGGTGAGTATTCAGATCCATCATCCAGGCCCGGAGTATCTGTAAGCTGAGTCTCTTTCATGGTTTCGGTATCTGCTGCATATATATCGTACTGGCCGTTTCTGTTACCGGTAAATAGTACGGTTTTATTATCGGGTGAAATTCCGTGAAGATAGGAAGCACCAAGCCCCGACTGGGTTACCTGTTTGGGATTATCACTCCCCTCAATCGGCAGCGTATAAATGGTCGATTCACCACCGTACTCTTCTTTGTGATGGCTGATGGCCAGCATCGTGCCGTCAAAAGAGATCACATGATCATTGTTGTTGTTTGTGGCAAAACCTGTATTCAATCTTGACAGTGTTCCACTCTCGAGGTGGTAGTTATAAAGGTACCCGTTTGAGTTCACGATCAGTTTCTTACCGTCGGTTGTCCAGTTTGGTGCCTGTATTGAGTGTTCGGTTTCATAAAGGACATTTCGTAGCCCACTATCAATATCAACAACTTCGAGTCTGCTGCCCAGATATGCTTGATACGATTCCATCGATTCGGGAGCAGGTTTTACTATGCGAACATTTCGGAACATAACTTTGGTATCTTTTCCAGTGTTGTTCTTTACAAACAACCCCGCAAAAAGTTCATTTTTCAATGGATCCGATAGTTGGCGAATAGTTTCTAAATGTTCACCGAAATGAGCCATTTTAAATGTTATCAGATCACCTGTTCGGGAGAGCTGAAGCACATATCGTATCTGTTTTCCAGCTTCGTTCAGACTCTTCTTCGGAGATTCGTTCTTTTCCCCCAAGCCGGATGCACTTACAGAGACAAAAATATCATCTTCACTCTCTTCTTCAGAAATAGAGTTCCTCAGCATCCAGCCGGCCAAGGGTCCCTCTTCAAAATTTTCATCAAACTCAATTTCAGCCCTCAAGATAAAATCTCCCTGAATGGCTTTCCATAAAAATGGGGGAGCAATACCCTCTTGATGAATTTCAGAAGCAGCTGTGCTTACTGTATAGATATCACTCTCTTCATGATATTGAAATAAATGATCTCCAGATATATAGCCAGGAACAGATTGCTGATCAAATATCCCTATGCCTTTAAGCCGTTCTATTTCTTGTGATAATCCGTTTTGAGTCATGAGCATAAAGAATACGTATAGAATTGGAATAACTTTTGTGTTTTTTGCCATGGTTATTAGGTTAACTCAATTGAAATGGTAAATTGTAATCTTTATGAAAAGTACATTATCGTAACCGAACAAACCAAAAACTAATATTCCAGATTACTAAAGTTTTCGGGAGTCAGTATCATGAAAAAACAGGTTAAGAAAGTCGTGGCCAGGAGCAGCGGCCTTTTTCATAGCAAAAGCCAGCGTCATCAAAACCGAAAACCACCCGGACAGGCACCCGGAACGGTTGTTTATACAGGACAAAAAAAGTTAGAGAATGTTGTCATTAAAGTTCACGATTTTGATGAGGCCGGATACAGAAGTGAAAATGTTGAGAATCTGAATGAAATTAAACCTTATCTGGAAGACAAAAGCAAAACCTGGATTCAGGTTCAGGGACTCCATGATATAGAGATGCTTCAAAAGATTTGGAACTACTTTGAACTACATCCCCTCATTCGAGAAGACATAGTAAACACCACACAAAGAGCAAAGGTTGAAGATTATAGCAACCAGATTTTTGTTGTTATGAGAATGATTTCCCAGGAATCTGTAAAAAATGGTATGCCCATGCTTAGAAATGAACAGGTGAGCCTCGTTTTAGGCGAAAACTATGTCATTTCTTTTCAGGAAAGCGACTCAGATATTTTTGCTCCTGTAATAAAACGACTTGAAACACCCAATACACGGCTGAGAAAATTTGGCCCCGATTACCTGGCTTATGCACTTATTGATAATATCGCTGATCACTATTTTCACGCCCTTGACGATGTAGGCGAAGCCATTGAGTTGCTTGAAGAACGTATCATTGAAAACCCTGAAGATTCGCTTCTCCGCAGTATTCATATTTTGCGCAGGGATTTGATCTTTTTTCGTAAAGCTGTCTGGCCGCTCAGAGACAGTATTAATTCATTAATTCGGGACGAAAATGCACTAATTAGAAGTGAAACAAAGATCTACATCAGAGATGTGTATGATCATACCATACAGGTAATAGACAGCATTGAGAATTACAGGGAGATGGTCTATAGTCTTTATGACATGCATATGTCGGGACTCAGTAATAAGATGAACGAAGTGATGAAAGTATTGACAATTATTGCCACTATTTTTATCCCGTTAACCTTTATTGCGGGCATTTATGGGATGAACTTTAATACTGAGACAAGTCCGATGAATATGCCGGAACTTAGTTGGTACTATGGGTACCCGGCGTCACTGGCGTTAATGGGTGTTATGGCTCTGCTGATGATTTTCTACTTCAGAAAGAAAAGCTGGTTTTAAAAAAAGCCCGCAAATACGGGCTTTGATAAAATTGCCTAAAATCTGTCAAAATATTTTAGGGCGAAAATGATCGTACAATGAAAATAGGGATCAGTTAGATAAACTGACTCTTATACCTGCACCCAGAACGACCTGCTCTTCCCTTTCGGTTCCCAAAATATACTTTGCTTCACCAAATGCACGGCCAAAACCGAGATCCAGTTCAGCACCTGCGCCAACGTTAAAGCCGGTATCCGTATCTGAGACGGTTTCATCACCTTCTGAAAGCCTTGCATGCAGTACATTAAGCCCGGTAATGGTATAGAGGCTTATTAGCTCAGTATCGACAGCCATAAAATGAAGGTTGGCATTCGACTCAATTTCAGTGAGATCATCTCCCGGTTTTGAGAATCCAACATCACCGCCAATTCTCAACGGCAAAGTAGGTAATCGATAATATAAGTTTACCTGAAAATTAGCATTCTCCGATTTACTGCCATATCCAACTCCTCCCCCGGCTGTAATGGTCTGAGCTTCAGCGTTTGAGGTTATAAAAAAAAGTGTTCCCAACATGATAGTAAAAGCGTATGTGACTTTTCTCATTGTTTAATCCCAAATTTATGATTTCATTAATTTTTTAAAGTCGGTTAATATGAATAACTATTTAAAAAGTTCAAAAAGATATTCACAACTTTTTTCAACTCATTTGTCCAAATTCGAATATTGGCATTGCCCTAAGATGGTTTTTTTCTTATCAATAGATAAGCCATCATGACAATCGCCAAATTCTATATCTATTATGCGTTATTTATTGAAATTATCTCTCATTTTTTTTGTGCTAATAATTATTTCTTCCGCAAAAAATAGCTCCGTTGCTCAGCAGGCCGGCCCCGCAATGGAATATAACGACAGAGTAAAGCAACTTATCAGCTACTTTGAAAGCAATAATCTAGATCTTGAAACACATCTGAAAGACTCAAGGTTTTCGCTCTATGATGATATTGGCGGGCGATTCAGAAACTCAGCCGAAAGGAAAACTCCTACACTTAAGGAGTACCAGAGAATTTTAGGCTTTGATACCAAAAAAGTGAAAATTCGCGAATTTATGGAAACCTATTCAGCAGCGCTTGAGGAGGCGGAAGAGTCCTACGACATTCCAAAGTATGTGATATCTGCCATCATTGGTCTCGAGTCAAATTTTGGGGCCGTAGTAGGAAGTTATAACCCGCTTAATGTTTATGTTTCAATGTACAGCGAAGATTACCGGGCTGAATTTGCCCGTGCCCAACTCGAGGAACTTCTCATATTTACGAGCGAACGAAATATTGATGTATTCGAACTCAAATCAAGCTATGCAGGAGCTATGGCGTTTGCTCAATTTATTCCCTATTCGCTAAACCGCTGGTTTGTGGGCGACGATATTTTTGATATGAGAAACAATATCCTGTCTGTGGCAAATTATCTTGCCCATTTTAAAAATATTACCGGTGATATTCAGGGGGCCGTATTCCGATACAATCCAAGCTCGCTCTACAGGGATGCCGTTTTATCTCTCGCTGATGAAGCTGAAACCTACTTCGTTAGCCAACAGGAGTAATCATGGCTATACACAAGGGTATTAAACCAGTAACAGTAGATTCAAGCGCTCATCACCGGTCTTAAATGTGAAGATTTTAAGTCGCCAAATGAAGAGCATCCCAGGAGTGTAAGTATAACTCTGCAGTCCAGTATTAATTGATGATACCAGGTTTCCAGCCCTTTCTCCCCCTTGTTCATCAATGATTTGATGACCGGCTGTGCGGCTGCAGCGAAATCGGCACCGAGTGCGAGTGCTTTTACAAGATCGAAAGCGTCTCTTATTCCACCCGAAGCAATTAGCTCAAACTCAAACTCACTTCTTAGCACTTGAATATTCTTTATACAGACTGCCGTGGGTATCCCCCAGTCATTGAAATGATTAAGAGCCGTGCCATCTTTTTGGCGCAGGTTCTCAACTTTAGCCCAGCTGGTTCCACCTGCACCGGCAGTATCGATGACAGCGACCCCGGCTCGCAGTAATCTTTTCGCGACATCCGCCGATAAACCGGCCCCTGTTTCTTTCACGATAACGGGTACTTCTGAAGTCTCTGTCAAGCGATAAATGCCTTCTTCAATACCTTTAAAGTTACGGTCGCCCTCAGGCTGCATCAATTCCTGCAGGGGATTCAGGTGCACGATAACAGCGTCTGCTTCAATACTGTCAATCATTCTGGTTACAACATTTTCGGGCAACCCCCCTATGAGCTGAGCCCCACCAATATTTGCGGCTATAAAGGCATTCGGGGCGTGCTTTCTTACAACCGAAAATGAAGGTGTCTCTTCCGGATTTTCAATCATCGCTCTCTGGCTCCCAACTCCAAGAGGCAAATTCATTTTTTCACAAAATGAAGCCAGTTTTGCATTCACCGACTCCCCGTCTGCATATCCACCCGTCATTGATGATACAAAAAATGGCATACTGAATGATCTGCCAAGTAGTTTGCCACTCAGATCTACTGACTCCGTTTCTATCTCAGGTAGTGCATTGTGAACAAAATCGTACTGTTCAAATCCTGTTGTTTTTTTATAGAAAACATCTTCATTAACTGTTAATTCAACATGGTCTTTTTTCCTCTTCTGTATCGACATCTGGCAAACACCTCATTTCTGTTAAGCTTCACTTTTCACATCAAAAATCTATACATTTTATGAAATTCTGAACCCAACCACATTAAAAAATCATTCATACTTAATGTCAGACAGCCATACAAGTCTCTATCTTATTCCCACACCCATTTACAGGCAGAAAGAGAATGTGTCTCTTCCCGAACACACTGTCGCCATCATTAGAAAAATTCGCTGCTTCATAGTTGAAAAACCTCAAACAGCCTTGAGTTTTTTGCAGTGGATTGACCACCCCATTCCATTTCATGAAATCACTTTCCGCGTATTAAACAAAAAAACGCCCGATCATGAAGTTTTCAGCTATCTAAAACTTATAAAAGAGCAGGATACCGGCATTCTCTCTGAAGCGGGAGCTCCCGGAGTTGCAGATCCTGGAGCAAGGCTTGTATCACTTGCTCATGAAAACAGTATACGGGTGGTGCCATTAACGGGTCCTTCATCAATTTTGCTGGCATTAATGGGATCAGGACTGAACGGGCAGGTATTTACATTTCACGGTTACCTGCCAATTAATAAACCAAAGAGACAAAAGAAGATACAGGAGCTCGAAGAGGAATCATCCAGAAAGAAGCAGACCCAGATTATCATGGAGACGCCGCACAGGAATGAGGAACTGTTTCGTGAACTGCTCTCCCGTCTTCACCCATCGTGCATGTTATGCATTGCCAATAATCTAACTTCCCCTGATGAATTTTTACAAACAAAATCTGTTGGAAACTGGAAAAAAATAGCTGAACCTAATTTTAATAAAAAACCCACGCTTTTTCTGTTTCTCTCAAGATAGCAGCAGGTAACTATACACGGCCTGCATTTTTTACACAGTCGCGCAGGGCATCAATAATTCTCGATTTTTTTGTTCGAAAACTACCGTGGGTCATGTTTAGTTTTTCGGCGGTTACAGCATCTTTTTCATTTATATACCTGAGCATTTTTTCGTAAAAGACCCTTCGGCTTTTTCGCATTTGTTCTACACAAAACTTCAATAACTTCTCTTTTTCACTGGAGTGAAGTGAGTGTGCTACATCTTCTGCACCCGCTCCTTTTACACCCTGGAAATATTCATATTCGCTGGAAACTTCAAACTTTTCTCTTCGCTTAGACATCAAATATTCATTTTTCGAAGAGCGAATAAGATAAGGGAACAGATCATCTACATCGTCTAAACTCTGATCAACGATCTTGCCGTAGACCTTTTCAAACGCCTGCTGAGCACAATCTTTCGCTGTTTCGCTATCTGCCCCCATAACTATCTCGAGATAACGGGAGATTCGTTGAATCAAGGTTTTTGAGTACCTGTTAACTTCCTTAGCGTCAGATGCGGCTATCAGTTCATAAAATTCCCGACTCGTATATTTTTTTTGTTCCAAAGAAAAATCATTCCTTTTAAGCCTTTCAGGTAATGTAAATAAAAAGCTAAACAAATTAGATTTTTTTAACCAACGATCACGAATATATCCATAATTTTCAGTATAATTCAGTTATTAAATCATTTTAATGTTTATTAAAAAATATAATCCAATTTTCATTTTTTTACTGTAACATTTTGCGTTCTCGTGCATCTTACTAATGTATAGAACACATAAATTTACAATAGCCATATTACTTAATCATAAAAAATCAGAAAACCCATGAAAGCACTTAAACTGACCCTCGCCATTACCACCATCGCCCTGTTCACCGGATGCGCAGGCATCACCGACACCAGTATTGACGACGAGCCCATGCTGAACTCCGCTGGAAACGACCAGGTTGTCAACCAGGAACTGCCCGACTTCTTCAACGGCGGCGACCAGGAAGATATCATCGACGTGCGTCCCCGTGACCGATACGAAGACAGAGACTAACATTGCTTAAAATCCAAAACTCACAGCTAACTACTCAATTATAATATCATGAAAGCACTTAAACTGACCCTCGCCATTACCACCATTGCCCTGTTCACCGGTTGTGCCGGCATCACCGATACCAGTATTGACGACGAGCCCATGCTGAACTCCGCCGGAAACGACCAGGTTGTCAACCAGGAACTGCCCGACTTCTTCAACGGCGGCGACCAGGAAGAACCTATTGATGTCCGACCCAGAGACCGATACAACGAAAGAGACTAATATTACCCAATGATTTAAATCCCAC
>DATGBT010000055.1:0-7971 GCA_035312505.1 Balneolaceae bacterium
ACGAACCAGTAACTCAAGAAGGGTATTAATGGCGGGAACAGCCCCCTGGGGTGGGTTTGATGGGCTGCAGAACCTGGACTTACCTGAGAATGACAGGCAAATTATTGCCACGGTGCATTATTATAACCCCTTTCAGTTTACGCACCAAGGTGCAGAATGGGTTGAAGATAATTCTGATAACTGGCTTGGAACCACCTGGACAGCAACACCCGGACAGAAAGATAATGTAGACAAAGATTTTAATGCAGTGAAACAGTGGTCGGAGCAGAATCAGCGCCCGGTACACGTGGGTGAGTTCGGCGCCTACAATAAAGCACCTGATGCTTCCAGGGTAATTTGGACCCGATATATTCGGGATTCAGCTGAAAAAAGAGGTTTTAGCTGGGCATACTGGGAATTTGGAGCCGGGTTTGGAGTTTATAACCGTGAAAGTGAGCGTTGGCGAACCGGGCTTCTTGACGCGCTCATTAAAGAGTGATTAAATTTCTTTGTTATCGGATTGTGCTGCCGGCTTCAAATAACTGATAGTTCGCTGGGGAAACGGAATAACGATTCCTTCCTTGTCGAATCTTTTTTTGATGGATTCAAGTACATCACATGTCAAAATAAATCCATTTGCAGCATCATCTGCCCACGCCCATGCACGTAAACTTATGGAAGATTCAAGCATAGCAACCACACGAACTGTAACCCGAGGCATGCCGTTTTCAATATCTTCGGGCGTTCTAACGTCTATATTCAACGGGTGTTTTTCCACCTCATCTGCCATGATATTTTTGGCCAGATCCAAGTCACAGCTATAGCTAACACCGATATCAACAAACCGACATACTTTGGGATCCTCAAAACTCGAGTTCACCAAAACCTGATTGCTGATTAGAGAATTGGGAATAATAATGCGCTGATTTTCAAAGTTTCTGATCACAGTATGTCTCAGGCTTATATCCTCCACAATCCCGCGAAGTCCTGTAGTTTCATCCAGCGTAATGCGATCGTTAATTTTATAGGGCTTGGAAATCACAATGAATACACCACTTATGATATTTCCCAAAGCCTGTTGCGCCGCAAAACCAACTGCAATGGCAAAAATACCTGCACCGGCTAAAATTGATTGGGCTACGGGCTTTAAAAAGGGTATTTGTGAAATAGCATAGCTAAAACCTGCGAGATAAATTGTGATGGTAATCAGTTTTTCAAGAAACTTATAGGTGGTTAAGTGATCATCATCAGTTCTTTCGCTTCGTTCCAGAACTTTTTTGTAAGCCCGTCTGAAGATGAAAGCTATGAAAAAGGTGCTCAGAATGATGAAGATGACTTTGATTGTCAATTCATATTCCTGAATTAATGAAATGATTGTATCCATACTTAATTTGATTCGTTTTTCTCACTATCACTTCGGTTTTCGCTATCAGAAACCGCTGAATTTATTGATTGCCTCTTGATTTCACCTGAAGGGAACTCAACCCCCAGCTCAGAGGCAAACCCTTCTCTAACCGGGATATTACGGCGAATAAAATACGGTTCCGGCTTGGTATAGGGGTCCACACTGCCCATATTCCATACGCCATCACCATTTTCGTCTACAAACAGAGTTGCTAAATAGGTTAATGGAGGAAGATTATCAATTTCGATGCTTCCTGTAAAGGTGGTGTCTACTTCAATACTTAAATCATCACTTTGAACATTCACATAAATTGTGAAGCTCGAGTCTGCATTCTGAGCATCAATTTCGATACTTCCAAGCTCATTTCTCTGCCAGATATCCGGCTCTATTAATTCCCGCTCCAGTTCCCATGGGTTCCAAACCCGAAACTGATACTGTAGTCCCGATTGCCACAATGTATCGGGGTTTATACGCAGAATATTTCGGTCAATTTCCACACGTGGCCAGTTATCGATTACCTGGTCACCCTCAATTATTCTGAGCGAATCAAGAACGGACTCATCATCAATAAACTTTGTGTAGGTAATTTCAACCGCCTCACCGGGGAAAATTCCACTTCCGGTATTGTGTGATACGGTTTTTAGCCGGGTCGTATCTTCCTGGGCCGAACCGGCAAAAGGATCAAAACGAACCTCAGCAGCATTTCCGGCACTATCAAAAAATTTTGTAAAAGAGAGAGTGTAAACATTGTTCTCACTCAGAGCATTTTCAGTTTGTGCAAACAGCACATTCGGATCATCTGCCAATTCGTACAATGGATAACCTGTGGTTAAACTGTTTCCAAGGGTATCGAGAACGTTGATTACTGCGTCTTCTTCCCAAATTAACGGTTCTGACGATCTGAGTCGCAAACGGCGTTCAGAAAAAAGCCCAACACCCTCAATTTTTGGTAACGTTGTATCTGGCGAAGACACATACAGCTCACCGATGTAAACAGAATCGTCCTGTGCAATTTCAAATGTGTTCACATAAAATGGCTGAGCCTCTTCCCTCTCCCTTTCCCATATTCTGTTCCTGTTCTGATCGCGCAGCCAAAAAGCACGGTAAGTGCCCTCACTGATATATGAAAATTCAATGGTGCCGGAGGTATCCGATTCTGCCATATAGATAGCCCGTTCCGAAATATCATCATCTTCTCTATATAACAATACCCTGCTGCCGCTATCTGTTTCGCCTGTTTCCGCATCAATCACTTTTGCAACAACTTTTCCATTATCGAGTACGGGGCCTGTTGACAAAGCCAGATCAACTGGCACACCCATTTTATTTCTGTTTGTATCTGTAACGTCGCTGCCAACCCGAACAGCGACAGTAGTATTCTCAGGCAGTGGTGAATTAAAAGAAATGGTTGCGTTTTTCCTGCCGAAATCAATTTCAAACTCTATTCCCAAATCGGGTTCAATGCTTACGTTTTGGCGAAATGAATTTCGGTCTATAAACTGATCGAACGTAAACTCAACTTCATTGCCATCGAAATTAACTGTACCCGTTTCAGGATGAGTAGACACAACATTCGGGCCGGTACTGTCGCGTTCGCCACCGGATGGAGCCATGGGAGTAGCGCAACCATAAAGCCAGATCAGAACACATAAAATTATTGTAGATTTGCCTGTCAATTTATACATGGAAAAATAACTTATAGAAAATAGGTTCATCAACGCTCTAAATATAGATAATTTTCCATGGCTTCCTGAATCATTTGTTACCTTTCAGTAATTCTGAATTGATATAATAGTTTTTTATTATCAACCAAAATTTTAATACAAACTATAACATATGTACATAGATCATCCGGCTTCCTTCACTGACTACTATGAGCTTACAATGGCTCAGGGTTATTATTTGTCGGGAACCTATCAAAAAAAAGCGAGCTTCGACTATTTTTTCCGTAAAGTTCCCTTTCAGGGAGGCTACGTTATTTTTGCCGGTTTGAAAGAGTTAATCGATACCATCAAACATATTACGTTTAGTGAAGAAGAAATTGCTTACCTGAAGAGTGAGGGATTCGCTGATTCATTTATTGATTATCTGAAAAATTTCTCCTTCAAAGGAAGCATTTGGTCTGTAAGAGAGGGTGAAATTGTTTTCCCTAACGAACCGATACTCAGGGTTGAAGGAAATCTTCTGGAAACTCAGATTATTGAAACGCTTTTGCTGAACATCCTCAATTTTCAATCGCTGATTGCCACAAAAGCAGCCAGAATTAAATATGCGGCCGGAGAAAACTCTACAGTACTCGATTTTGGACTGCGGCGAGCACAGGGGCTGGCAGGCATTCATGCAACCCGAGCGGCCATTATCGGCGGATTCGACGGGACATCAAATGTTTATTCCGCACAAAGGTTCAACATCCCGGCAGGCGGAACCATGGCTCACTCCTGGATACAGTCTTTTGAAGACGAAATCACTGCTTTTAGAACCTATAGTAAATACTATCCGGAATCGGCAAATCTTTTGGTTGATACCTATGATACCCTTGGCAGCGGAGTTCCCAACGCAATAATAGTTGCAAAAGAATTACGGGAAAAAGGATATGAACTGAAGGGGATCCGTCTTGACAGTGGTGACCTTGCCTATTTTTCAAAAAAGGCTCGTCAAATGCTGGATGATCACGGGTTTCCAAAAGTTAAAATTGCTGCCTCAAACCAGCTTGATGAACGAGTTATCGCCAGTTTAAGATCTCAGGATGCGCCGATTGATATTTTTGGTGTGGGGACAAGACTGGTAACCGGTGATAATTCGCCGGCTCTGGATGGTGTATACAAATTGAGTTCAATCGAGAATGAGCCAACACTGAAGGTCTCAGAAAATATTGAAAAAATAACCCTGCCGGGGAAAAAGAAGATTTATCGCTATCTGAATAGTGATGGCAGCTTTTATGGGGATGCCCTGTTGCTAAATACCGAAGAAGATATCACTCGAATGCATCACCCTACATTTCCGGCAAAAAAAACAACCCTGGAAAATCGTGAATTCGAAGTGTTGTTGCAGAAAGTAATCAGCAAGGGAACTACTGAAATTGAAATGCCCGATATGAATGAAATTATTGCTTATAAAAAAGAACGTTTCGCCAAATTACACTCAGAGTTCAAACGGTTTGACAACCCCCATATCTATAAAGTGGGGATTAGCGAGTCGCTACTTAACACCCGAAATCAGCTTTTAAACGCTTTAAAAGATTAGAACAATGAAAACACTTTTAATAATAGATGTCCAAAACGATTTTTGCCCGGGTGGAGCATTAGCAGTGCCCGGCGGAGATACCATTATTCCGGTTATAAATTCACTTATTCCCGGTTTCAATGCTGTAATTCAAACGCAGGACTGGCACCCCGAAGGCCACCACTCCTTTGCTTCCTCCCACGAGGGAAAAGATCCTTATGATACCGTGGAAATGGATTACGGAGATCAGGTACTGTGGCCCGACCACTGTGTACAGGGAACCAGAGGTGCTGAATTTCATCCGGACTTAAATACCACAAAAACTGAAGTAATCATCCGAAAAGGATTCAGAAAAGAAATTGATTCATATTCTACGTTTTACGAAAACGACCAAAAAACTCCCACTGGACTCACCGGCTACTTACGTGAACGAGGAATATCAGAAATATATGTAGCCGGCCTGGCAACCGACTTTTGTGTTAAATGGTCGGTTATTGACGGACTAAAAGAGGAATTTACCGTCCATGTCATAGAAGATGCAGTAAAAGGAATTGATATGGATGGCTCCGTTGAACAGGCCTGGAAAGAGATGAAAGATGCCGGAGCAGAAATTACATCTTCCGAAAAGATCCATTTTTAATATGAACTACTCAGTTGATGTAGCCGTTCTCGGTGCGGGCATTTCCGGACTCTCAGTAGCTGATGCCTGTATCCAAAAGAATAAATCCTGCGCTGTCTTCGATATCTCCGAACCCGGAGCAGGCACGTCGGGAGCACCCGGTATGCTTGTGAATGCTGCAACAGGAAGACGGGCCAAAAAAGCGTGGGAAGCAGAAAAAGGTTATCCGGCTATTCTCTCGTTACTAAACAGAGCTTCAAGTTTTTCCGAGCATAATTTTTTTGAAGAAAACTGTGTGTTACGCCCTGCATTGACGGATAAACTTGCGGAGAATTTTCAAAAATCTATCACTAAATACGACTGGCCCGATGGCTGGGTGGAGTGGATCAACAGAGAGCGAGTGAATGCAGACTATCCATATATCGATAACGACTATGGGGCACTGCTGATCAAAAACGGATTAACTGTAAACGGCCAATTATTTTTGAAAGCCTGCTCAGAGTATCTCACCTCCCTTGGTATGCATGGATTTTATAACCAAAAAACTGATTACAGGCTTGAAAAAGGCAAGTGGCAGCTATCCACTGATAGTGGTGATTTAGTAACCGCGGCATATCTTGTAGACGCCAGAGGGTTTGCTCAAACCCGGTCAAAAGAGTGGGATTTTATACCTTTTCATAACATTAAGGGCCAAACAGCCACTTTTTCCTACGCAGAACCACTACCCTTGTGTTCTTCCATATCAAGCTTGGGATATATGGCTTATATGGACACTTACCCCAATAAATTAACTGTAGGGAGTACATATGAGCACGAATTTGACTCGCTTGATCCCGATGAGGATGGCCTTGACTACCTGTTAAAAAATCTCAAATCCACGCTGCCAGGCTTATCTGAGAATTACGAGTCTGTGAATCAATGGTCGGGTGTTCGCACAACGGTCCCCGATAGAAAACCTGTGACTGGACCGCACCCTGACATAGCTAAATTTTTTGTTATTGGAGCTCTTGGATCTAAAGGACTACTGCTGGGCAGATATGTTGCTGAAATACTGGTGAATTATATATTTGATGAGTACGATATTGATAAATCTATAGCCAGCAATCGTTTTTTTAAGAATTGATTGAAATTGATATTCTCCATTATCTCAGCAGGGAGAAATACCAAGCAACGAACCTCTCATTTTCTTCTCGTACATTGTAGTCCAGAGTGCTGTTAATTGGAATCCTGGAAGCTATTTTAATCATAAAAAAAGGGTGATTGTTAAACAACCACCCTTTAGCGGAGAGGGAGGGATTCGAACCCTCGGTACCCCGTAAAGGGTACACTCGCTTTCCAGGCGAGCCCATTCGACCACTCTGGCACCTCTCCAATTTTGCAAAGGCATGAAAGGTAAATCCTTTTTACAGCAGTTTCAACATCTTTCATTGTTAATAATTAAAACGCTGGCGGGTAAACGCTTTAACAGGCTCACCATCTTGCCTTGCAGGCCGAAAGCGCCACTGCATCGCTGCCTGCAAAACGGCATCCATCAGGCCATACTGAACAAAGGGAAGCTCCTCGTAGCCTCCCTCATCATTGTACAAACGAATTTCCATAATGCTAACCTCTTCCACCTCACCCTGTTTATCCACTAAAAAATTAACAATCATTTCGAGCTTCCCACGATATTCATCTGGTACCTGATCCGGTGCAGACGCCTCCACAATACGTACAACTGTTGGGGGAATTTGCGGGTTACCCACGATACGGTCTTCATCACCGGTCTGCCCGGTTCCAAAACCGGGGTCGAGCTCCGGTAATTCGGGCAAATCCATATCCAGGTCGATGTCGGGTTCAATTTCGATGACTTCATCAGACGGAACAGGTACCGGCAGCTGTGGCTTTGGAGGCGGCGGCGGTGTGCTTGTTTGCCGTGTAATTTCCACCTCATCCAGAAGAACAAGTTCCTGCTCATCAATTTCGAAGTCGAGAACAGGTTCATATTCATTTTCAGGCCAGAAACGGATCAGAGATATTAAAGAAATTTCAACAATAACAATACACAACAGTACAAGGTTGCGGTAGTCGGTATCACTAATACGTCTGTTCTTTTTCTTACCTGACACGTTTAATTGGATAATCTTTTGAAAAGGCGGGCAGCCAGCCGCATTATAATTAATTGTGAAGAAGAGTAAACACTGATTGGTAACAGGACCGTTCAAGTAATCATCTCACAAGTCTTTTAACGCGCTGCGTATAAATCCATTATGATCGTTGAGGTGTTCTGTTGCTTTTTCTTTGCTTAACCCCGAAAGGGACATCATGAGTGCTGTTTTAACGTGAAAATCTGCATTCTCCAAATACGATGTTGCCTCTTCATAATCGATGTTTGAGAGCATCATAACAATACGCTTGGCTCGCTCCTCAAGTTTCTTATTCGTTAACTGCAGATCAACCATAACGTTCTCAAAAACCTTGCCAAGCCGAATCATCGCTCCGGTTGTAAACATGTTAAGAACCATTTTTTGAGCCGTTGCGCTCTTCATACGGGTACTTCCCATAATAACTTCCGGTCCCACCGGTACATCTACAAGTACATCCACTGAAAGATCGACCTGCTCTTCCGATACCGTAGTTACCAGTACAGTTTTACAGCCAATTTCAGCCCCTTTCTTAATAGCTCCATGAACATACGGTGTTCTTCCGCTGGCAGCGAGTCCAACAATAATATCTTCAGATGAAACATTCTGCCTTAGCACTTCCT
>DATGBT010000056.1:0-14846 GCA_035312505.1 Balneolaceae bacterium
GCTTCTTCCATGGCTGTATCGCCTCCGCCAACAATGATTACGTGCTCGTTCCGGAAAAAGGCGCCGTCACAGGTTGCACATGCGCTTACGCCTTTACCTTTCAGCCGTTTTTCACTGGGCATATCGAGCCATTTTGCAGATGCTCCTGTTGCTATTATGATTGATTTTGCAAACACCGTTGTCTCTTCGTCTACCGTAAGCTTGTAGGGGCGTTTACTAAAATCGATATCGGTAACATATCCGTACCGGCAATCCGCGCCAAAGCGACTGGCCTGTTTCCGGAAATCCTCCATCATCTGGGGCCCCATCACCCCTTCTGCATATCCCGGGTAATTTTCAACGTCGGTGGTTTGCATAAGCTGTCCGCCCGGCTCAGGCCCTTCAAAAATAATTGGGCTCAGGTCAGCACGAGCTGCATAAAGAGCCGCCGTTAAACCTGCAGGACCACTGCCTACAATAACAACTTCGAATATTTTTTCTTGTATATCTTCCATTTATAAAAAATTGTTTTGTTTTTTCTCGATGTAATGTAAGAAAATTGAGCGGGAATTTTGGTCAATATTCTCTATCAGATATATAGCTTTTTTATAAATTTTATCTACAAATCCAACATAGAATCGCTTCCAATGCTGTAATAAACATTACAAATGTTTCAAAAATCGCTATGTTATTGCAAATCAATAAACGGAGGACATTGTGAATATTGGAGTCTGTAAAGAAACAGCTGAAAACGAAACCAGGGTGGCACTGACCCCAGAAGGAGTTGAAAAACTCCGTAAGGATAATATCGACATTATTGTAGAAAGCGGGGCAGGTGTATTGTCGAGCTATACCGACGACGACTACAAACAAGCCGGAGCCACCATTGTTCAATCCAGGGGTGACGTGCTCAAAAAGTGTGATCTTTTAATGGCCGTTCGGGCTCCTGATGAAGCTGATATCAAGAAACTGAAAAAAGAGGCTGTACTTGTATCATTTATCTGGCCACTCCAAAATGCCGGCTACGTAGAACTGCTCAAGGAACAGCAGATCTCAGCACTGGCTATGGATACGATTCCCCGTATCAGCCGTGCCCAGTCGATGGACGCACTCTCCTCCATGAGTAATATTGCAGGATACAAAGCGGCTCTGTTAGGGGCTAATCATCTCGACAAATATTTCCCGATGATGATGACGGCCGCGGGAACAATACCTCCCGCAAAGGTTTTGGTTCTGGGCGCCGGTGTTGCGGGTCTGCAGGCTATAGCTACATCTAAACGACTGGGAGCCGTTGTTGAAGCGTTTGATATTCGTCCCGCAGTGAAGGAGCAGGTCGAAAGCCTTGGAGCCACTTTTGTTGAAGTTGAAATGGAGTCAACAGAAACCGAATCGAAAGGTGGTTACGCTAAAGAACTAGATGAAAAAAATAAAGAGCGCCAGCAAGAAGCGATTCACAGGCAAGTAATAAAATCAGATGTTGTGATTACAACTGCCCTTATTCCCGGAAGGCCGGCGCCCCGTCTCGTGAGTAAAATTATGGTAGACGACATGAAACCCGGATCGGTCGTTGTTGACCTCGCTGCCGAACAGGGAGGGAATTGCGAACTCACTCAATCCGGCAAAGTAATTGAACATCAAGGCGTTCAGATTGTCGGTCTACTGAATTTGCCGGGAATGCTGGCCTACCATGCCAGTAAACTCTACTCAAAAAACATGATGTCGCTGCTGGGGCTGCTTCTTCAGGACGGCAACCCTGTATTTGATTTCGAAGATGAAATTATCTCGAATGCTACCGTCACTCATAAAGGCGAAATCGTATCCCCGTTTGTAAGGGAAAATACGTAAACCACCCGCTCCAGACACAAATTGTGTTTGCTCATTTTTACCATTAACAATCAATTGTTGAAACATGGAAGATCTTATTTTTAACCTTTTCATATTTGTTCTGGCCTCGTTTGTAGGTTTTGAGCTTATATCCAAAGTACCCCCAACTCTCCATACGCCGTTAATGTCGGGGGCAAATGCCATTTCGGGTATTACCCTGATTGGTGCACTCATTATTGCCGGCGGATCGGGCTCTGTTTTTTCACAGTGGATCGGTTTTGCAGCCATTGTTTTTGCCACAATCAATGTGGTTGGCGGTTTCATGGTTACCGACCGCATGCTCGAAATGTTCAAAAAAAAGGAGGATGACAAATGAGCCAGTTCCTGCCTGAAGCAATCCAGTCCCTGATTCCAAACTTCATTCAAATTATCTACCTTATCGCCACCGGATTTTTCATCGTTGGCATCAAGCGCCTGGGGTCGCCGGCAACAGCCCGTTCCGGCAATCAGCTTGCCTCATTTGGTATGCTAATGGGAGTCGCCATTACCCTTTTTGACCAGGAAATCATTAGTTTTGAATTTATTATTGCAGGTGTGATTCTTGGTGCATTACTGGGTGCATTTGCAGCCAAGAAAGTTCAGATGACGGCCATGCCGGAAATGGTAGCCATCTTTAATGGCTTCGGCGGAGGTGCTTCAGCGTTAGTAGCATGGGGTGAGTTTTCCCGGCTAGATCCCTCCCTCTTCGAATTACAATCACTCGCAACAACCGGGCTTAGTATTTTAATCGGCTCTATTACTTTCACTGGAAGCTTTATTGCGTTCGGCAAGCTTAAGGGATTCATCAATGGCGGAAGGATTGCGCTGCCCGGACAAAACTATATTAACCTCGTTTTAACCGCTGTTGCTCTTGCTCTTGTAGGCTGGTTTACTCTCGATCCTGCCAGCCAGTCGGTATTCTGGGTGCTCTTTGGGCTTGCACTGCTTATTGGTGTACTTACGGTACTTCCAATTGGCGGAGCCGATATGCCGGTCGTTATTTCACTGCTCAACTCCTACTCCGGAATTGCAGCCTCTATGGCAGGCTTCGTTCTTGGAAATAATCTGCTCATCATAAGTGGTGCACTTGTAGGAGCCGCCGGTCTAATTCTGACCAATATTATGTGCCAGGCGATGAACCGTACCCTCATAAACGTACTGTTTGGTTCTTTTGGCGGAGATGATGGTGCCGGTGCCGGACCTGATACCGGTGATAAGTCGTATCAGCAGACATTTGCTGATGATGTGGCCATACAGTGTTCTTACGCCAAGAAAGTAGTGATAGCTCCCGGTTACGGCCTTGCTGTAGCACAGGCTCAGCATGTACTCAAAGAGGTGGCAAATCTCCTTGAAGAGAAAGGTGTGGAGGTAAAATATGCGATCCACCCCGTTGCGGGACGCATGCCGGGCCACATGAATGTGCTTTTAGCTGAAGCAGATGTGCCGTATGATCAGCTTTACGATATGGAAGAGATCAACCCGGAGTTTAAATCAACGGATGTTGTACTCATTATCGGGGCCAACGACGTTGTGAACCCCGCGGCAAAAACAAGTCCCGGAAGCCCCATTTACGGCATGCCCATTTTAAATGTTGATGAGGCCAAACGGACGATTGTCTTTAAGCGAAGTATGAACCCCGGCTATGCGGGCATCGACAATGATCTTTTTTATAGCGATACGAACCAAATGTTTTTCGGGGATGCTAAGAAATCCCTTCAGCAGCTCGCCACAGCTATAAAAGAGCTGGATTAATGTGAGTTCGATATAAGAATAAAGGCTCCAAAAGTCCCCCTTTTCCCGAAGGGATCACTATGTGAGAAGGGGGAGGAGTCCCGACAGCTGTCGGGGCGAGGGGGGATGACCCTCTGAACGTTGATTTGACTCAAATATTCATTATTCGAACTCACTACGTTTCATCCCCCATTGCCCTCTATCAGCCGACGGAGGGACACTCTTCAACAAATTCTTATCTCAAAATCACGTTGGATTAAAAAAAACCCGCAGCAGAGTATGTATTTCTCCACTGCGGGTTTTCAAATTTTTCTTATTTCGTGCTAAGAATTAATCAAGCGGAACGAGACGGTTAATGGTACCGTCTGACTCATTGCTGTAGTAAAGGTATCCGTCGGGACCCATTCGAACGTCGCGAATACGGCCGGTTCCTTCAAGAAGTCGTTCTTCCTTAACAAACTCGGTGCCATCTACGACTACCCTGGATAGCAGCTGAAATGCCAGAGCACCATTAAAAATATCGCCTTCCCAACCCGGGTATCGTTCACCGGTCACAAAGTCCATACCTGAGGGTGCAATCGATGGATCCCAGTAGTGAACCGGCTGCTCCATTCCTTCTTTTTCAGTTTCTTCCGTGATAATTGTACCGTCGTAGTTGATGCCATAGGTGATTTCGGGCCAGCCGTAGTTTGCCCCGGGCTTATTCTGCACGTTTATTTCATCACCACCGCGAGGACCGTGTTCAGTAGTCCAAACTACGCCCGTTTCTGGATGAACGGCCATTCCCTGGATGTTTCTGTGTCCGTATGAATAAATTTCATCAAGACCTTCTCTTCCAACAAACGGGTTGTCTTCAGGAATGGAACCGTCATCATTCAACCGGAAGAAATTACCCTGAGAGGTTGTAATATCCTGTGCGGTCTCCATTTCGCCACGATCGCCAATAGCAAAATAGAAGTATCCAGCCGGATCAAATTCCATTCTTCCTCCAAAGTGGTGTCCGCGATCCGTGAATGGCTGTCCCACGTAAATTTCTTGCATGTCAACCAGTGTATGATCATCGCTGTTGTATCGCGCGCGCATTATAGCAGTCATGCCGGTGCCATCATCAGGTTTTGAATAGCTTATATAGATCCAGCCGTTTTCCTCATAATCGGGATGCAGAGTGATATCCAGCAGGCCACCCTGATTTCTCGCAAATACTTCGGGTACGCCACCAACAGGTTCAGCTACGAGTTCGCCATCGTTAACCAGTCGAAGGGTTCCATCCCGCTCTGTAATCAGCATAGAGCCATTTGGTAAAAATGCCATTCCCCAGGGAATATCAAGCCCTTCAACAACGGTTTGGACATAAAAGTCAAGCTCTTCTGAAGAGACACGTTCTCCCGGCTCACTGGGGAGGGCAAAATATATTCCACCGTCTTCATTTCCGGAAGATTGGGCGGTATCGGCACTTGCTGATGGGTCAGGTGTACCAGCATTTCCGCTACAACCTGCCAGAAAAAATAGCAAAGCTGTGGAAAGTAACTGCAATACAAAAGGTTTAAATTTGTTCATAGTGATAAATGGTTAAATTGGTTTTCAATAGTTCTTTGAGCTTTACAGAATGGATGCATTTTTTCACGCACATTACATAAAGCGCTGTAATCTACCTTTAGGAACAGGAAATAAAAAATATTTGATCGCTTTCAGTACAAATTTTACGACTTTTATGACGAATTATAGATAATTCCCTCTGACGATATGCAGAATATCAAGATCTGCTTCTCCTTAAAGATCCTCTTCTGATACTTTTTGAAGAGTAAAATAAAAAGTACTGCCCTCTCCCTGTCTGCTGCTCACCCATATTTTTCCGCCGTGAACCTTTACAAAATCCCGGCAGATTTGCAATCCCATTCCTACTCCCTTTTCACCCTGAGTGCCCAGTTTATTTTGCAAATTATATCCTGAAAACAGGGCCTTTCTCTCCTCTTCTGCCATCCCCACACCTTCATCTTTTACAGAAACCATTACATCATCGGGGCGTTCAGCAATATCCAGAATAATTTCTGAGTGGGCACCTGAAAATTTGATTGCGTTTGAAACTAAATTTCTTATCACCGACAAAATCATATTCCTGTCTGTATACGCAAATACCGGTTCTTTTTTCCTGAAGCAGACTTCAACTTTCTTAAAAGAAGCTTGTGCTTCCGTCATTTTTATCGCCTCTTCCACCAACAGGGTAACATTGGTCGGTTCCATGTCGGGATCGAGTCCGTTCCCTTTACTTCCCGACCACTGGAGAAGATTTTCGAGAAGGTTCAACGTATTTTTGCCAGAATCCAACAACAGCTCCATCATTTCCTGATTCTCTTTATCCCCCGCATCTTTATAGGTTTGGCGCAGAAGATCAATATAGCCGATAATGGATGTGAATGGGTTTCTGAGATCATGGGCAAGTATAGAGTGCAGTTTGTTTTTCTCATCGACCATCTTTTTGAGTTCCTGGTTTGAGACCCGCAGCTCTGCGGTTCGTTCATCCACTTTTTTCTGAAGCTGAATATTATATTTACGGATATTCCTAACGCGGTAACTGATTACGCCAAAGACTCCTAAAACCAGCAATATTGCCATCAACAGAAAAAACCAGGAAGTTTGCCAAAAGGGTGGAGTTACGAAAAAAGAGACAGATGCCCCCTCCTCGTTCCAAAAACCATCACTATTTGAAGCTCTAACTCTTAGTGTATATTCGCCGACGGGAAGGGTAGTGTAAACGGCTTCTCTTGAGTTAACAAGCCTTCTCCAGTCCGTGTCTAGCCCCTCCAGCTTATATTCGAACTGCACATACTCCGGATTTTTAAAGCTCAAGGCAGCAAAGGAAAATATAATTCGCTGTGCATTATGGGAAATCGTTCTCAGTTGGTTTGGTGGAATTCGTACTCCGTTTACCTCTACATTCTGGAGTAGTACATTTGGCAGATCCCGGTTCAGCTTCATTTTATCAACGTTTAGCATGGCCAAACCCTGAACTGTAGGGATAAAAAGCTCATCGCGGCTATTCAATAAGCTTGATGGCATAAACCCACCTGTCGTTTCCCGAATAGGCAATCCCTCGGCTACTCCTAAACGGGAAATTCGCAAATCGCGGTTCAACCCATTAAAAAATAGATCCAGCTCTTCCTTTTCAATAAAAAAGACGCCGAGATTACCTGCCAGCCATACATTACCGAGCCTGTCGAATTCAATTTGTGAAACAGTGTCGTCCAGCAATCCATTTTCAGTGGTTATGGTTCGGATAATACCACCCGGTTCGTAAATAAGAATTCCTCCGCCATAGCTCCCAAACCAAAATCTGCCCGCCAGGTCTTTATTTATCACCCGAAAATTCTTAGTGTCCAGTCGATCGAAAACTTCAAGTTTCCGAACAGTATCCCCATCAAGAAAACCGATACCTTCATCTGTAGCAAACAGCAGGTCACCTTCTGAATCTTCAAACACCATTCGGGTTGCCGATATTTTCTCGCCATTAAACCCGCTAACGGTCACTGTTTCTTTTCCATCAAATCGAAAAACGCCATTATAATATGTTCCAAACCAAATATTACCTTTCGAATCTTCATAGATAGAAAGTACAGCATCTGCTGTTTCCATAGTATTGGGCCGAAAAGGGCGGAACCTATCTTCACCAGGAGGTTTAAAAAACGCTCCATCTCCCCACGTTCCTGCCCAAATTGTGCCATCTGATGTTTCTGTAACCGACCACACACAGGAATTTTCAATTCCTTCAGCAGCTCCAAAAACTTTATGTTCATCATCGGTGAATTTATATAAATAATCGCAGTTGGAACCTGCCCATAGATGTCCATTACTATCTTCAAAAATGGCGGTAACAGCAACATTATCTAACGCGCTGTATAGGCTTCCCTGGTAAACCGGTGTTTCAATAATTTTATGAATGCCTGAGGCTGTAGTAGCAAGCCAGATTGTGTCTTCTTTATCGATGAAGAGATTAATCACCCGGCTCTCTGAATATATTTCTGCCTCAAGACTATCTCCTTCGAGACTTGAAAACCGAAATACCCCATTGGCTCCAAATACAAAATATGTCTCCTTATGTTGTATGAGACCATGTATTGTCGTTAATCCAATTTCTTCTCTCGTCAATAAAATTTCGTAGTCATTTTCTGACAACCTTACAATTCCGGACTCGGTTGTTAGTAAAAAATAATCTTCAAAAATCAATACAGACCTGAGCATTTTAAAATCTCTGAATCCCTCAACTTCATACCCGGAAGATTTTGATAGCACACCGTCCTGGATCTGAAAATGAAGCTTCTCCCCTGTCCCATCGCTATTAAAACTGTACAGGTGACGTGCAAACAGGACAAAGAGCTTTCCATCCTGATAGATTAATCTCTGAACTGTTTCCGGAGGGAGGTCATCGCGATAGGTGAACCGGACTCCATCAAAAAAGAACAGTCCGGCGCTTGTTCCCATCCAGTATTGATCTGGACCGGTGTGTATGATACTGTTGATACTAATATTTGACCCCACGTCCGCTTCATCAATCTGGTAGACATACGATGTATCGTCTGTAATCTGAACCACGTTGCTATACTCCAGGCCAGCCCAGATATTCCCGTTCAAGTCTTCAGTAACGTCCATAAATCGATTCGAATCGAGCTCCGACATATTATTTGCGTTAAAAACAGTGAAGTTTATGCCGTCGTAGCGAACGAGTCCATTATACGTAGCTGCCCACAAATACCCTTTACTATCCTGATATAAATCATTTACGCCATTGGCAGGTAATCCGTACTCGGTAGTATAGGATTGTTCAACGATATACTCTGCGTTTGATACAGATACAGGTTTATTTTGGGCCGGGGCTGCAGCCGGCAATGCAAGCAGAATTACGAATAGCAAGATTTTAGAGTTTCTCATGTACAGTCTGGTAACAGGCATAAGCCGAGTGCAAGATGTGATTCTCACAAAGGTACTGATCTATAATTATATCGTCGCTCCTGAACTATCCAATAGGTATATATTTACGGAGTAAGCATTACAAAACCAATAATTATTTGAGGCCGGAATGATCTGAAAAGGTACGAACTATTGGGTAGAACGGTTATCTCCGGAACACCCCTTCTCTATCAAAAAGGATGTTCTCCGTGAATGAAAACCCCTCTATTTGGGCACCAACATCAGCGTTACCGTTTAAACTATAATCGAACTCAGTGCTGCCTCTCATTAAATCAAACAAAACAGACCCCATTTGGACGGCATTCAGCTGTACCGGAATTACGATCTCGGAACTACCGTCTGAAGATACCCGAACCGCATCTGAAAGGGAGGTGTTTAACCACTCCCTCCCATTTACATTCAGCACATAGCTGGCACTATTCAGTAATATGGGAAACGCATTAGGATTGTTTATGCCAATTTTAAGCTCCATATCTGCACCTGAAGGAGAGATGCTTTCAATATTAAATCCTGCAAACTCAAATCCCGGAATTTTTGGAATCGGCAACCTTCCTGAAGCATTTGCAGGTAAGCGCTGCTGTCCCAAGCCCGGAATATCGAATAAAAATTCTGTACTGAGGGCATAATTAAATTCATCACTCTGCAGAAGCGAACGAAACGTGTTTAAAAGTTCAGTGTATTGCAGGGTAACGGGAACCTGGAGCACACTACTCCTGCTGGAACCAATGTTCACATTTCTATCTTGGTTGCCCGAAAGAAAGGAGTTACTATTTACTAAAAAATCGTAGCTGTACCCGCTGGCCGTAATGCCAATGGGGTTGGGATTGTTCACTTCGAAATTAAAGAGAAGTTCTGCTTGGTTGAAGTTTATGCTCTGTACGCTGATGTTGCTATACTCAAGGGATGGCTTTTGTATATTTGCAAGATCCTTGAGGGCAGCACAGCCTGTAATAAAAAACAGAAGCAATAATGCTGAAAGGAATTTTGTCATAGAAAAAATACATTAATTATTTATAGATATACCCAAACACAAAATAAGAAAATGATCATCAACACCGATTTTTCATCTGATGAAATCAAAAATAACATACATCAAGCCTTTCGAAGTGCGGCCACGGACACCCGCCATCATTTGCGTTTCTTTTCGATTGCCACCTATGATATAGTTAACAATGCTCCGCAGAGCAGAATGGTTGTTTTACGGAAGTTTTTGCCCGACTGGACGCTGCGATTTTATACTGATTACAGAAGTTCCAAAGTAGCAGATATAAAAAATCAGCCCTCCGTCTCCCTTCTTTTCTGGAACCCTGAAGAAAGATATCAGATAAGAGTACAAGCCTCTGCGACCGTTCACTATCAAAATGAGATTTCAGAAGGCGAATGGCAACATGTAGATGATGCCGCGAAGAAAGCATACACAACCATATTGGCACCGGGATCTGGGATTTCTCAGCCAAATGAAGTCCGCCACCGAAAAGATAACACCCTTCATTTTTGTGTTATTGATACGCTGCCCTTTCAAATAAAGGTTTTACAACTCAATCGTGAAGATCACCTGGCAATGAGTTTTAACCGTCAGTCTGCGAAAGAAAAGTGGGACGGAAACTGGATCGTGCCTTAAATTAATTATTTTTAATCTTATCTTTGCAGGATGTTTACGGCAATATTACAATCTGTTCTGTTACTCTTTTTGTTTGCCACCTTCGGAAGAGAAGAGAGACAAGAGCTTTATGAAGCGATCAAAAACGGGGATCAGCATGCTTTTAAAGCCTTTTACGATGCCAATTTTGAGAAACTCTTTACCTATCTGAAAAACAGGGGGATTCGGTCGGATGCAGCGGAGGATATTATTCAAAAGGCATTTATTTATATCTGGGAAAACCGTCAAAAAATCGACTCTTCCCTTTCTCTAAGGGCATACATTTATCGAATAGCGTACACCCGCATGCTGAATTATATCGATCAGAGAAAAGAGACTACAGAGTGGGATACTTCGTTAAACAAAACAGAAATAACCCCACATGAGGACGCGGAATACTCCGATTTAAAATCGTCCTTTAAGCAAACCCTGAAAAGAATGCCCGAGCGCAGAAGAGCCGTTTTTGAGCACTGTTTCATCCATGAATTAACCTATAAGGAAACAGCGGATGTGTTATCTATCAGCCCTAAAACTGTTGAGAACCATATGGCTCTGGCATTTAAAGATATGCGGGCCTCACTGGAAAAATTCAATAAAAAATAGATATCCGTTAGGGGTATTCCCCTCTTACTTCTGTATAAAGAATGAAATCGAGAATTAAATACGATCTGAATTCATGAAAAATCTACTCAAATCATCTATTACCTCTTTTGCGAGTTTGCTGGCAATATTGCTTCTGTTTTCCGGCTGCTCCATTAATGACAGTAACACTACTGCATCCGAAGAGCTTACCGAAGAGGAGCTTGAAGTTGCAGGACAGATTATAGCCGAATCTCTTTCTGACCAGAAAGACGGTATATTTGCCAGCTTGAATGATGCCTTTACACTGCCTTCCAGCAATGGATTTAATCAGGGTGTTCAAGCGTCAAAACTATATTCATCTGCTGTTTTTAACGCAGCCGCAAATAGCGAATCATCCGAATCGCAAAATAATTACTCCTACACATACGACCCCGCAACTGGCAAGCATCTGGTCTCTTTCAGCCGCACGACCAACCGCCCTGACTTTTCTAAAGAGAGCTCGGCCGACCTGGAGTATATTTATTTAAACAGTGGTGGCGATTTTATCGCTTCTCCACGAATTGAAAATGAAGAGATAGGAACAATTAATTATAGTGGTATTCGGTCCGGGTCCATTATCACCCCCAACCAGAATTCCTCCTATCAGCGCGCAGATACTTTAATAATTCAAGGACTGAACGGTGGAGCCGAACTATTAACGATTGACGGGCAACATGAAGGCAGCGGTTCATTTAAAGCCACACGAGATGATGGCACTGAAATTGAACGGGATTATGAGTTAACCGTCGAATTTTTGGATGTAGTTATTAATAACTCCACTGTAGAGACCAATGGCAACCTTGAAAAAGGTGTGAATGGTGCACTGGCTTACGAAATGGTAATAACCAAAACGGTAAACGGGGATGAGTCGATAAAAACCGTAAACGGAACCATCGAATTTAATGGTGACGGCACAGCGCTGCTTCGGTTCAGAAATATTCTGGAAGATTTTAAAATTCAGCTGGGTGACGGAGACCTTCTTGGAGATGATGAATTTAACGGCTTTGTACGAAGTATAGATAGTGAAAGCAATACTTTTACTCTCTTTAACGGGCAAACCTACCTGCTTACCGATGATACGGACTTTATTGCGGAAAGTGATCTCCTTGACCTGAATGAAGTAGGTACAACACTTGAAAATGATATTCGGGTAGCTACAAACGGACGTTTCATTCAGGATGAAGCTGGCACAAATTTAGTTCGCTCTGTTACATTTAACTATGAGCGAGAAGATGTAGAATTTGAAGACAATGTTGAAAGTGTTGATCTCGAAAACAGATCTTTTACGCTTAACAACGGCCTGGTTTTGTTTATGGATGATGAGACCGAGATCGATGATGAAGATGACGGACTCACCAACATTCAGGCTGTTCAATCTGCCCTTTCAGCGGGGAACAGTGTTGAAGCTGAAGGAGAATTTGATCCTGCACCCAACGGAACAAATATTGTAAATGAAGTATCGTTTGAGTTTGAGGAACAGGAATTTGAAAGCTTTGTTGAGCTTGTGAGCACCGAGAACTCTTCTTTCACTCTTGCTGATGGCAAAACCTATGTAACCGATGAGAATACGGAATTCGATGATGATATTGTTTCCATTGAGCAACTCAACACGATCTTTCAAGACGGGTTGAAGATAAAAGCTGAAGGGGAGTACTATTTCGATAGCGAAGGCACAAGAATTGTGCTCAGTGTTGAGTTCGAATCTGAAGACTTTGAAGAGAATGAGTTTGAAGGTATTGTGGAATCTGTAAATTCCACCGACCGGTCATTTACCCTGGATAATGGACTTGTTCTGTTCGTTAATGAAGACACGAAATACGAAGATGATATTCAGTCTTTCAATCAGTTAGCCACTGAATTTACCAATGGCGAACAAATTGAAGCTGAGGGCGAATACTACATTGATTCGAGTGGCTCTGAAGATCGCAACTTTGTGATAAAAGTAGAGCTGGAAGTAGAAGGTGACGATGATGATGACGACGGAAACGACGGCCGTGAAGAAATAGAGTTTGAAGATGAACTCATAGAATCCGTTGATCCCAGCAGCAAAACTATTACACTCGATAATGGACTCCTGCTCTTGGTGGATCAAGACTCTGATTTTGATGATGGCGATATTAATTCAATCGGAGAACTTCACGGTGCACTCATGTCCGGACTCACCGCAAAAGCTGATGGCGAGTACTACATCGATGAAGACGACAACAACGTGATCATTGAGATCGATTTTGAGCTCACCGGAAATCGTGGCAACGGCGATGACGATGATGACGACGGTGACGACGGTGACGAAAATGGAGACGATGAAGATTCTGATGACGATGGTGACGAAGAGAATGAGTTCGGCGGCAGAATAAATTCTGTTGATCTCTCCGCTAACACTTTTGAACTGATGAATGGTCGGACTTATATACTTGGAACAGATGTTGAAATTGACGACGATGGAGATCTGTCTACCCTGGACGAAGTTGCCACTGATATCAATGAAGGATTTGTCGTAACTACGGAAGGTATCTACGAACCTCAGGAAGATGGATCCAGAGTTGTAGTCTCAGTTAAGTTTGAAAGCAACAGAAACGATGACGATGATGATGATGATTCCGACGACTCCGACGATCGCGAAGACAAGGACTTTGACGGCGATGTGCAGGGAGTAGACCTGATTAACAGCACTTTCACTCTGAACAGTGGCCTTATTCTCACTGTGGACGGAAATACCGAGTTCGATGACGAGGAAATAGCTTCTCTCGACGAGTTGGATCAGGCCCTTGAGGACGGACTCGAAGTCGAGGCTGAAGGTGAGTACTACACCAATTCCGATGGAAACAACATCGTTATTGAAGTGGAGTTCGACACAGAAGGAAGCCGTGATGATGATGATGATGACAATGGCGACGATAGTGATGACGATTCGGACGATGATGGTGATGACGATTCCGATGACTCCGACGATCGCGAAGACAAGGACTTTGACGGCGATGTGCAGGGAGTAGATCTGAACAACAGCACTTTCACTCTGAACAGTGGCCTTATTCTCACTGTGGACGGAAATACAGAGTTCGATGATGATGAGATTCGGTCACTGAGTGAGCTGGCCGATGCCCTGGCCGACGGTCTGGAAGCAGATGCCGAAGGGGAATATTACACCGATTCCGATGGCAACAACATCGTGATTGAAGTAGAGTTCGACATCGAAGGAAGCCGTGACGATGATGATGACGATGACGGCGATGACGGAGACGACGACTCTGACGACCGTGAAGAGAAAGACTTCGATGGAGAAGTGTCAGCCATAGACGAAGTCAATAGTAGCTTTACCGTTGGTAATCTTACATTTGAATTCCCTGCCGCCGACATCATCGATGAAGACAGCGAAATCACAACATTTGATCAGCTTGTTGACGCCTTTAACAATCCGGACCTAACTGTTGAAGCCTACGGCGAGTACTATACCGATTCTGAGGGAAATAATATCCTCCTCGAAGTAGAGTTCGAAACCGAAGGAAGCCGCGATGACGACGATGATGATAACAATGGCAACGGTAATGGAGATGACGATTCAGATGACGACGATGATGAAGACGATGATGAAGACGATGAAGACGATGAAGACGACGATGACGACGATGATTAATTAAAGTCGAAATGCGGGCAGGTTTTCAAATACCTGCCCCTTTCTTATAAAATGAAAAGACCAGACAACATATCAGATAAAGACAGAAAGCTTGCTGAGGAGCTTCGTAGCCGCCTGGAGGGAAATCAGTCTTCCGGTAATATGAATGATCCTTTGCTGCAATCACTCATCGAATTTAAAGAGAGTGAAGTAGCTGAGCCATCTGTCGATCTGAGTTCCAGCAAAGTGAAGAGCTGGAATTATATCAAACAGAATATTAATCAATCTTCAACCCGGAAAAAGACTTCCTTTTACAGACTTGGGAGTTTCAAACATCTCGGAAAGATTGCCGCGGTTATCACAATTTCCGTGATTCTCTCAATCTACTATTTCCAAATACAGACTCCGCAAAAGCCCCTTGCAGCTACTGAAAGTATA
>DATGBT010000057.1:0-5923 GCA_035312505.1 Balneolaceae bacterium
ACCAAATTCCTTTCTTGTTAAAATGAAATCATCAGGAAGCCCAAAAGAGTGTTTTTCACACAATCTTTAACCAATCTTGACGGATTTTCAGCGAAAGGTGCCAAGTTGTTCAAGCCTTGCTGTCAACTTTTCATACATTTCCGGTTCAAGTGCTTCTGCCCTCAGGTTAAAATCGAATTCATCTTGGGGCAACTCCGCATCCAGGCGCTTTAAGGCGTTGCTCAATTTTTTTCTTCTCTGGTTAAATGCCATCCGAACCACTGTTTTAAGGTGATCGTCTGAACATGTAAGATCAGGCTGATCCATTTTCAACAGTATGACAGAACTATCAACTTTTGGAGGCGGGGAAAAAACCTGGGGCGGTACATCGAACATAATTTCGGGCGTGCTCATTAGCTGGCACTGCACGCTTAAGATCCCATACTGTTTAGTACGGGGTACGGCCACAATTCGCTCTGCCACCTCTTTCTGCATCATTAATAGAGCTGTAGAGATCTGCTTTCGGCTGCTAAGAAGCCCGAATAAAATCTGGCTTGTTATATAGTAAGGCAGATTTCCTACCACATGTACATTTTTTTTCGTGTTCAGCAATGAGTCCCAGTCAGTTTTCAGAACATCTTCCTGAATAATATCGAGTCCCGGAAAACGCTCCCCAAGAAATTCAGCCATTCTCCGATCGATTTCGATGACGGACAAATCAGAAAAACGATCTACAAGTTCCTCCGTAAGTGCACCACTGCCCGGCCCTATCTCAATGACCTTGTCTTCGGGTTCTGCCGGAATTGCATCAACAATTTTACGAATCATATTGCCATCTCTCAGAAAGTGTTGGCCAAGGCTTTTTTTTGTTCCGGGATGTAGGGACATATATAATCTATATTTTTTTGAATGCGACAGGTATGCAGCATCCTTATTTATGATTTACTGAGTAGCATTCAATATATTGAACATTGAATCAAAATGATTTTTATCTCAATATCTTGATGTAAAACTGCCCGATATTCCCCCAACCACAATCGTTTATGGAACTAAGCCCATTTGATACGGAACAGCTAGGGATTAAAACACTCGAAAAGAGCCTGTTAAAATCAAAGTCCAGAAAATCCCTGAAAATTGGTCTGCCTAAGGAGACCTCTTTCGATGAGCAGCGGCTATCTTTAACCCCGGGTGGTGTTTCAGTGCTGGTGGCGAATGGGCATGAGGTTCTGATCGAAAAAAACGCCGGAATAGATGCCAGGTTCTCCGATCAGGAATATTCTGAGGCAGGGGCTGAAATATCGTATAGTGCGGAAGAGTTGTTCAGTCTGTCAGAAATGATACTGAAAGTAGCCCCTCCCACAGAAAAAGAGCTCGAATGGATGCAGCCCAATCAAATTCTTTTTTCAGCCCTCCATCTCGGCCATGCCACTCATTCTTTCATGAACGCTCTGATTGATAAAGGCATCTGCGGTATCGGCTATGAATTCATTAAAAGTGATGATCAGGAATTTCCCATTGTACGAATGATGCATGAGATCACCGGCTCCATGGCCGTTCAGATTGCCGCGCACTATCTTGAAAACGGAAGCAACGGTCAGGGAATTATGCTGGGTGGAATATCGGGAATACCGCCGGCAACCGTCGCTATTCTGGGTGCCGGCATTACCGGGGAATATGCCGCACGAACCGCCCTGGGTTATGGCGCACAGGTTTTTGTAATGGATAACAACCTTGCCATGCTGAGAAGGCTTGAAAATGCGCTCGACAGAAGAATTATTACGGCCACTGCCAATCATCAATATTTATCCACGGCCATCGAGTTTGCAGACGTGGTTATCGGTGCAGCAATGACCGAGGGAGAACGCGCGCCGTGCTGGGTAACGGAGCCTATGGTACAGTCGATGAAACCCGGCAGCGTTATCGTAGATACCGTAATTGACCAGGGTGGTTGTATATCCAGCAGTGAACCTACCACTCATTCCAACCCCGTTTTCACCAAATATGATGTCATCCACTATTGCGTACCGAACATACCTTCGAATGTAGCGCGAACGGCCACCTATGCACTCAATAATGTAATTGTACCCTACCTTATTGAGATGGGAGACACCGGGGGAATTGAAGATTGTCTATGGAAAAACACAGCTCTGCGCAACGGCACCTATACATATAAAAAGCATCTTACAAAAAAAGCTCTTGCCGAACAATTTGAGATGCCCTTCCGAAATATTGAAGTATTAATAGCCAGTAAAATTTAGCAATGTCCACACCCGAACTAAACGAAAGCAATTACAAGCGTATCGCATTTATTAACTGGTCTCTTTCTGTGCCACTATTGTTGATTTTTGCGTGGCCCTACTTCTTTCTTTCTGAACTTTTTTATATCCATAAGGCCATCTCATTTCCGGGCTCCATTCTTTTCGGACTGCCATTTATGCTAACCATCTTGCACGGCCACGTTACCATGGCTCTCGGGGCAGCGCACCGTCATCACTACTATAACTGGCTTAGCAGCTTTCCGTTTACATATGGGCTGCTATTTCACTCCGTTATAATCAGTACACGGTTTCGGCTTTTTTTGTTTATTCTGAGCCTGATTTTGCTGTTTACCGGCTATCTTCTCGCCTGATTCGGCTGATCCAATCCTTTAACTCTTTCATCACACCCGTGCGAACTATTCACTATCTTTCGCTCAAAACAACATCAAACCTTATTTATGATACTATCTGAAGAAGCGATTCACCTTGAAGAAGAATATGGAGCTCAAAATTATCACCCGCTGCCTGTTGTGCTTAGCAAGGGGGATGGAGTATATGTATGGGATCCCGAAGGAAATCGCTATTTCGACTTTTTATCGGCCTATTCTGCCGTCAACCAGGGACACTGCCACCCAAAAATTATAGAGGCACTTACGAATCAGGCCAAAACCCTCACCCTCACTTCCAGGGCATTTTACAATAATGTACTCGGTGAGTATGAGAAATTCGTAACCCACTATTTTGGATTTGATAAGGTTTTGCCAATGAATACAGGGGCCGAAGCCGTTGAAACGGCAATAAAAATTTGTCGGAAATGGGCCTACGAAGTAAAGAATATCCCTGAACATGAGGCTAAAATTGTGGTTTGCACAAATAATTTCCACGGCAGAACCACCACCATCATCTCTTTTTCAAATGATGAGAACGCCAGCAGGAATTTCGGACCTTACACTCCCGGCTTTGTTAAAGTTGAGTACAATAATACAGCGGAATTAGAGTCTGCCCTTTCTGATGAAAAAGTGGCCGGATTTTTAGTTGAGCCAATCCAGGGTGAGGCCGGAGTAATGGTGCCCGATGACGACTATTTAAAAAAGGCACAACAGTTGTGTACTAAATATAATGTTTTATTAATTGCTGATGAGATACAGACAGGAATTGCACGAACAGGAAGTTTGCTGGCGTCGTGTGGCAAGTGTACCTGCAGGGGAACCTGCGAACAACAAGATGCAACTTATACCAAACCCGACCTACTGATACTTGGAAAGGCGCTTTCGGGCGGAGTTTATCCGGTGTCTGCCGTGCTGGCTGATGAAGAGGTCATGAACGTGATAAAGCCTGGTCAGCATGGATCAACATTTGGCGGCAATCCTTTGGCTTGTAAAGTAGCTATGGCGGCGCTCGAAGTGATCGAAGAGGAGCATCTGGCTCAAAATGCCAGGAAACTTGGGGAAAAATTTCGCAATGAGATGGAGAAACTCAAAAACGAATCAGACCTGATAAGAGAAGTTCGTGGCCGGGGACTGTTAAACGCCGTTGAAATTAACGACTCGCCCGACAGCACAACTGCATGGAATATATGTGTCGAGTTAAAAAACAACGGGCTCCTTGCCAAACCAACTCATGGAAACATTATTCGCTTTGCCCCGCCCCTGGTGATGACCGAAAGCCAACTGGCAGAATGCGTTGCAATCATCAGAAAAACAATCTTTGACCATATGGATAAAACTTAGGCAGGGGCAAGATAGTGTGTTGCTTTTCTTGCCTTTGGCACGCACACTTTGTTATCCTGTAAAGAAAGGATCAAAAATTTTTTGGAGAATGAAAGAAACGATGCAACCATCTGAAGTACGCCCCACATTAAATAAACATATTCTTGCAGACGGGTATGATATGGTACTCGACCTGAAAAAAAGTAAGGGAGCTTACCTGCACGATTCAAAGTCAGGCAGGGACTTTCTTGACTTTTTTACATTTTTTGCCTCGAACCCACTCGGCATGAATCACAAAAGACTGGCAGAAGATGATGAATTTATCCGGAAAATTGGCGAAGCAGCAATCAACAAGCCGTCGAACTCAGATGTTTATACTGAAGAGATGGCTCACTTTGTGGAGACGTTTTCAAGAGTTGGTATTCCCGAAACTATGCCCTACGCCTTCTTTGTATCGGGTGGCGCACTCGCGGTTGAAAATGCCCTTAAAGTTGCTTTCGATTGGAAGGTGCAGAAGAACTTCAGAAAAGGATATCGCACAGAGAAGGGACACAAAGTTCTTCACCTCGACAAGGCTTTCCACGGGCGTAGTGGTTATACACTTTCGCTTACCAATACAGATCCAAAAAAGGTAAAATACTTCCCTAAATTTGACTGGCCCCGCATTCATAATCCTGCGATTACATTCCCGCTTAACAGTGCACATACCGAAAAGGTAATTCGGGAAGAGAAAATGGCTCTTGCGCAGGCTCGCCAATATTTTGAAACCTATAAAGACGACATTGCATGTATTCTTCTTGAACCCATACAGGGAGAAGGCGGGGACAACCACTTCCGGAAAGAGTTTCATCAGGGATTGCGCGATCTTGCTGATGAGTTTGACGCACTTTTGATTTATGATGAAGTTCAAACCGGAGTCGGTCTCACCGGAAAATTCTGGGCTCACGAATATTTTGTAAAGCCAGATATTTTAGCTTTCGGAAAGAAAGCTCAGGTGTGTGGCATACTTGCTTCTACCCGGGTTGATGATATAGAAACCAACTGCTTCCACGTATCATCCCGAATTAATTCCACATGGGGAGGCAATCTGGTTGATATGGTGCGTTTCGACCGTATTCTTGAAGTTATTGAGGAGGAAAACCTCGTTGAAAATGCAGCCCACACGGGCGCTTATTTACAGGACAAGCTGGAAGACTGGGCTGATGAGGAAGAATATGTGAGTAATCCCAGGGGGCGCGGACTGTTCTGTGCCATTGATCTGCCAGACACCCACTCACGGGATGCCGTCATAAAAGAGTGTGTGCATAACGGAATGATGATTTTGGGATGTGGCACCAAAACGATTCGTTTCCGGCCACCCTTAACTATTCAAAAAGAGCACATTGACGAAGGGCTCAATATTATTAAAAAGAGCTATAAAACAGCTATCAATAAATGTCCGGTTGCAGAAAGTTAATAGTTGAGTAACGGTTGGAAATGACGGAGAATCAGGAAAACAGTGGTTTTAAAGTACAGGTAATTGCCATTCCTGCTCTCATAATAACCGTTATTATCACAGCTATTTTTTTGATTACGGAATCTGACCGCCTCAGAACCTATCCGCTGACCGAATACGAATTAGATATCCCCACAGACTCTGTTTCGATTGAACACGGGAAACGTCTTTTTAATATTCGGGGGTGTGTGGATTGCCACGGGACGAATCTTGCCGGAAAAGTGATTCAATCCGGAGTTTTAACGGGCGTCATAACGGCACCCAACTTAACACCCAGCCCACAAAGCCCGATCTATGACTTTACTGCCGAAGACCTTGTTCGCGTGATAAGGGAAGGGGTCAAACCCAATGGGAAGTCGGTTATTATGATGCCTTCCCATAAGTTTCAGGTTATTCATAAAACGGATATTGAATCTATTATAGCCTATATACGATCAGTAGAACCCGTTAATCGCAGCCTTCCGTCAACCGATCTCAATTTT
>DATGBT010000058.1:0-7003 GCA_035312505.1 Balneolaceae bacterium
TGGCCTTGTTCCCGATCTTGCAACCATCCGGGACAGGATTAAAAGCAAGCTTGGTAAAGTTATTTACGGAACATTTGCCCTTGGCTGGAGAGGAAGTAACCGCCATTGGTGGAATTACGAAAAATCGTATATGATTCTTGCGGGGCTCGCAACTCCTCTCGTGCTCTCTGTGCACACGATTGTATCTTTCGACTTTGCTGTTTCACTGATACCCGGCTGGCACACAACTATTTTTCCGCCTTACTTTGTGGCAGGCGCAGTTTTCTCAGGTTTTGCCATGGTACTTACTCTTATGATCGTTACCCGTAAAATTTACGGGCTTGAAGACATTATGACGGTTGACCACATCGAGAAAATGAATATCATTATTCTTGTTACGGGATCAATGGTTGGGTTTGCTTACCTGATGGAGTTCTTTATCGCCTGGTATAGTGGTGTTGAGTACGAAAAAGCAATCTTCATCCTGCGTGCCACAGGACCTTATGCCTGGGCATACTGGACCATGATTACATGTAATGTTATCTCTCCACAATTTTTCTGGTCGAAAAAGTTACGTCGTAATGTTGGTTTCACATTTGCCATATCCATCGTAGTAAATATTGGCATGTGGTTTGAACGATTTGTAATTGCCGTAACATCACTATCAACAGACTTTTTACCATCCTCATGGGGGTATTTCTCCCCAACGATATGGGATGTTCTTACATATGTAGGCACATTTGGCCTCTTCTTTACATTTTTCCTTCTTTTTCTTCGCTTCCTGCCAATGGTTGCAGTTGCAGAACTTAAAGGTGTGATGCCTCAGGCCGATCCGCACAACTATAATGAGAAGGGTGAGTTTGTTGAACCCACAGTAGAAATTCCTGAACCAACAACAACCTCCAAGTAATCGGGATATTCATGAATACAGAAAATTCAGATAAAAACATTTACGGAGTACTGGCAGAGTTCAGAAATCCCAAAGATTTAATTGACGTCTCTAAGACGATCTCAGGGCAAGGCTTTAAGTACTTCGACACATTTAGCCCATTCCCGATACACGGGATTGATAAAGCCATGAAACTTCCAAAGTCAAAACTTGGCTGGATTGTAGGTGTCCATGGTCTCCTGGGACTTACAGGTTCGTTCGCCATGATCTATTTTATGATGGTGTATGACTACCCATTGAATATTAGTGGGAAAACACTTCTTAATATTCCTGCATGGATACCCGTAATGTTTGAACTTACCGTTCTGCTTTCAGCTTTTGGGGCTGTTTTTGGCATGTTTTTTCTGAATGGATTACCCAAATTAAATCATCCGCTCTTTAACTCGGAAAATTTCAAGAAAGCGACTGATGACGGCTTTTTTGTTTGTATTGAGTCGGAAGATCCCCAGTTTGATGAAGAGAATGTCGAAAAATTATTCAAAGATGCCGGCGCTGTTCAAATAGAATCGATATATGACGAGTCGTAACGCTGCAATATTATTTTTTAAGCTTTTATAACATGAGATACTCAACAATAAAATATTTTACGTATCTGATTTTACTTTCTGCTTTTATGTTTTCATGCAGAGGGCAAAAATCGAGCCAGCCGCCCATACATCCCCAGCAAAACATGGACTTTCAAAATCGGTTCAATGCTCAGGAAGAGAATAGCTTTTTTGACAATAACATGGCGATGCGTATGCCGGTTGAGGGAACCGTTTCCAGGGGAAACCTGAAAAATAACAGCGTTGTTTATGAAGGCGTTGACGAAAATGGTGATTTTGTTACTGAAAATCCTTTCGACATCACAAAAGACTTTCTCTATCGCGGTAAAGATCGGTATGATATTTACTGTTCTGTATGCCATGGAGGTACCGGAAACGGGCGGGGAATTATTATGACCGGCAATTACGGCTATGTACCGGCTCCATCCTACCACAGGGATGCCAGTCGCGAGATGCCCGAGGGTGAATTATACTCTGCTATCGCCAACGGCGTTCGAACCATGCCCTCCTACGCTACACAAATCGAAGTTGAAGATCGCTGGGCTATTGTTGCCTATATTCGTGCGCTCCAAAAGAGTCAGTATGTTCCCGAATCAGAAATGGATCAATTCAATGTTGATCTTGCTCAGCTTCAACAAGAGTATCAGGCCGAACAAGAACGCCTTGCAGCCCTTGAAGAAGAACGTGCTGCAGGCCGCGGTGAAGAAGAGATTTCAGCCGAACGGGGCCAGCAACTTTTCACCATGAACGCCTGTAATGCCTGCCACTCTCTGGATGGCAGCGATCTTGTGGGGCCATCTTTCGCCGGACTATTTGGCAAAGAACGAACTTTTGAAGACGGTACAACTGCTGTTGCTGACGAAGAATACCTATACGAATCTATTACCCAGCCTGATGCAAAAATTGTGGAAGGGTACCAAAACGCCATGGCATCGTACGATTACCTGTCTGATGGCGAATTACAATCTTTGATCGAGTACATAAAAACTTTATCTGACGAATAATAAGTCTAAATCCAAATACATGGCTTCAAGTAGTCCAAAATTATCAGACTCCGTACAATTCCCTGCAGGCCTAGATGTAACCAAAGTGTGTTATGGCGTTGGCGCTGTAGGCCTTATAGCAAGCTTTATAGGGTACTTTCTGAACTATAAACAGTTCTTCTACTCGTATCTCACAAGCTTCACGTTCTTCACAAGTATTGCACTTGCGTCTTTAATTCTGGTTATGATTCATCATATAACCAAGTCATCGTGGGGGACGGTTATACGACGAATCCCGGAATCTTTTATTAAAAATATCTGGATCTGGGCACTCTTTATGCTCCCGATCATTTTTGGTATGAGCAGCATTTATAAATGGACCAGTCCCGATTATGTAATGGGCGACCCAATTATGGAAGGAAAAGCTCCCTATCTTGATACGACCTTTTTCATAATACGTCAGGTAATCTATTTTGCCATTTGGGGATATCTTGGACACAAACTTCACAAAGTGTCCGTAAAAATGGATGAAACCAATGACTGGGGTCTCACCAAGCTGCTGCAAAAAATCAGTGCTCCCGGTATTCTGCTGTTTGCGCTGACAATCGCATTTGCCAGTTTCGACTGGCTGATGTCGCTGGACGCACACTGGTTCTCTACCATGTTTGGCGTTTACTTTTTTGCAATGAGTTTTCAGGCGCTGTTCCCTGTCATCATACTGATCGTATTCTGGATGCAGAAAAATAATATTCTTGAAAACACTGTGGGTAAATCCCATATCTACGATTTGGGTGCCTGGTTCTTCGGCTTTACGGTTTTCTATGCATATATCGCATTCAGCCAGTTTTTATTGATATACTATGCCAACATACCCGAAGAAACACTATGGTACTATCACAGGCTCGAAGGCAGCTGGTCTGTTGTAACCTATGCCCTGCTTTTTGGGCGGTTTTTGATTCCATTCTTTTTATTACTTAACAGGGATACAAAGCACAATCACAAGCTTCTTATATTTACATCCGTTTTAGTTCTGGTAATGCATATAACAGAGCTTCACTGGATCGTGATGCCTATTATTAACTATAGCGGATTCTCAGTGAGCTGGCTCGATATTGCCACTCTTGTAGGCCTTGGCGGTATTTTTATGGGGCTTTTCTTCACAACACTCAAGAAACATAATTTAGTACCGGTAAACGATCCGACACTTAGCGATTCACTCAATAAACATTATCATCAATAAACCGTTGTAAACGAACAGAAATGAGTAAGAATCAAAACAGTTTTACAGAGTCAGAACAAATTCGCATAGCAAAGCAGGCTGTTGCCGGCGGAACTGAAGATTTAAAACGCCTTGCAGAAGAGAACAACATCAGCCAGCAGCAAATTCAAGACTGGATTCGCGAATACAATATTGAAGCCCCCGGAGATATATCAGATGATGTATCTTTAGAAGCCAGTGAAAATTTTGTTGATTCTGTTGAGTATGGTGCAACCTTTGATAATTTGAATTACAATAGACTTACGTTCTGGTCCGTTTTTGGAACCTCAGTAATTCTCATTTTTATCATATCTATTATGTTTATTCACGAATACACACGAACTTCTGCACTGCAGAGAAGTGATGAGTCTAGTTTATATTACGAAATCAATGAACTTCAGGAACAGGATAAGGAAACGTTAGAGACCTTTGGAGTTGTTGACCCTGAAGAAGGTATTTACAGAGTGCCCATTGATAGCGCAATAACTATCATGACGAATGAATAAACATCCTTTAAACAATTTATGAGATACTCACTGGCAATCTTTTTAGTGATTTCAGTGATTCTCTTTACAGATGATGCCTCCGCTCAATTAAACCGGGGCGGTCCGGCAGTATTGAAAGAAATTGGAGTTGACGAAAAACTTGGTGATACCATACCTCTTGATCTTGTTTTTATCAATTCTGATAGCGTTGAGGTAACACTCGGTGAGTTATTTGAAAGCGATAAACCTGTACTTTTAAATCCATTGTACTACGACTGTCCTGTATTATGCAGTGTGGTGCTCGATGGTGTTTTTGGTGCAGTTAAACAGCTTGCCTGGTCTCCCGGGAATGATTACACAATTATTTCTTTCAGCATCGATCCTGAAGAGGGTCCGGAACTGGCATCATCCAATAAAGAGTTTTACCTGGATCAGTTCGACAGAAATAATGCCGCAGATGGCTGGCATTTTTTAACCGGTTCACAAGAATCCATTGAGCAACTTACCGAAGCCATTGGTTTTCGGTATAAGTACGAAGAAGAAACGGGAGAATATATCCATATGGCGAGCATTATGATGCTTAGTCCGAACGGAAAGATTACCCGCTATCTTTATGGCGCAAACTTCAGGGAGTTTGATGTACGAAATGCGCTTTTCGAAGCCGCTGACGGAACCATAGGTAACTCGCTGGACAAGGTGTTAATGTACTGTTTTACATACGATCCATCATCGCAAAGTTATGTCCCCGTTGCAATGAACATAATGAAGCTCGGTGGTTTGGCTACACTAATAATTCTCGGTATATTTCTAAGCGTTTTTTGGAGGCGTGAACGAAATAAAAAAGACTCCACACCAACAACAAAATTTGAGTTCGATAGATGAATAAGTTAAGCGAATTTATGCTCCCTCCTGCCAAGAGCACTCTTGCGGCTGAAACGGATGCATTATTCAATTTTATTAATGTAACAAGTCTCATCCTTCTGATAGGCATCACCATTGCCATCGTATTCTTCTCATGGAAATACCGGCGGCGATCTGAGAATGACGTTACTCCGGTGATTACGCACAATAGTAAGCTAGAAATTACATGGTCTGTAATACCCCTGATACTTGTAATTATCGTATTTGGATGGGGGCTTTCAGGTTACGTGAACCTCACAACTGTACCCGATGATGCTTACGAAATTCGCGTTGTTGGAAAAAGCTGGCTCTGGGAGTTTCATTATGAAACCGGGCATGTAAGTGTAAATGAACTTCATGTTCCCGTAGACAGGCCGGTTAAGCTGATTATGAGCTCGGATGATGTTATTCACTCTTTTTACATCCCTGATTTCCGCATCAAACGGGATGTGCTTCCCAACCGTTACTCCTCTGTTTGGTTTGAAGCTACCGAAACCGGCGAATCGGTGATCTTCTGTACTGAATATTGCGGCATGGCACACTCTGATATGCTTGCTACCACAATTGTACACGAGCAGGATGAATTTGAAACCTGGCTCGAAACTGCAGGATCAGCTGACGACAACCTAAGCCCCGTTGAACTAGGTGAACAACTTGTAACGAGGAATGCCTGCACTACCTGCCACTCCGTTGATGGCAGCCGTCTCCAGGGACCATCGTTTCAGGCTCTGTGGGGATCCGAAAGAGTGTTTGAAGATGCAGAAAATGTAACTGCTGATGAAAACTACATTCGGGAAAGTATTCTCGAACCGCAAGCCAAAATCGTAGAATCTTACGATCCTGTTATGCCACCATACGCAGGCACACTGGATGACAGACAAATCGATGCAATTATAGAGTACATTAAAACATTAGAGTAATTTCATGGCTACTGAAGAATCAACAGCAAATGTAAAACGAGTTCAGGTAAAGCGATTTAAACCTGAAGAGTACCCCGAAAAACATTACCTCAATCAGGAAACAGGATTGTGGGCGTGGATGACAACCGTTGACCACAAGAAAATTGGGCTCATGTATCTCATGTCAGTAGCCTTCTTTTTCTTTATTGGAGGTATGCTTGCCTTGCTCATCCGTACAGAGCTTTTAACCCCTGCCCGCACCTTTATGGATGCGGATGTGTACAATCAGGTCTTTACTCTGCACGGTGCCATCATGATCTTTTTCTTTCTGATCCCATCCGTACCTGCAGCACTTGGCAACTTTATATTGCCACTGCAGCTTGGAGCAAAAGATGTGGCCTTTCCAAGGCTGAACCTTGCAAGTTTCTACATTTACGTAATTGGGGCTCTGTTCACAATAACCGCAATTTTTACAGGAGGAGTTGATACAGGCTGGACCTTTTACACCCCATACAGCGCCACCACCGGCGGAAGCGTAATGATGATGACACTGGGGGTTTTTATACTCGGATTCTCCTCAATTCTTACTGGTTTAAACTTTATTGTTACCATCCACAAATTGCGCTCACCTGGTATTACGTGGAACAGACTTCCCCTGAATTTGTGGGGTCTGTATGCTACAAGTATTATCCAGATCCTTGCTACACCGGTGCTGGCAATTACCCTGCTGCTTCTTACCATGGAGCGAGCTCTCGGTATTGGCATTTTTGATCCCGCTCTCGGAGGCGACCCTGTTCTGTATCAGCACTTTTTCTGGTTCTATTCGCACCCCGCGGTGTATATCATGATTGTTCCCGGATTTGGAATTATTTCTGAGGTGATATCAACCTTTTCCAGGAAAGTAATTTTCGGATACTGGGCAATTGCTCTTTCTTCACTGGCTATTGCATTTATTGGCTTTTTAGTGTGGGGACACCATATGTTTACAGCCGGGCAGTCTTCCCT
>DATGBT010000059.1:0-10744 GCA_035312505.1 Balneolaceae bacterium
AATTTTCTTTCTGAGGGTATCGTGGGTGGGAGTGGGATAGCGATGTAATTTGAGAGAGTGGCGGATGGGCGATCCGAAACTGTTCTCATTTGCGTCCAGAAGCAGTCCGTCGTTAAAATCATCGCGGGCGCTGCGATAGGGAGTGAGATTCCGAATGTTTTCCCGAATCAGCGATTCAATATCCTCTAGTTGTAGCATAAAAAATGTATGTTAGCAGTTTGTAAGTTAACTACGTATTCAGTTTGTTTAATCGAAGCGTTACCGCGTTGCGGTGAGCATGAAGACCCTCTTCTTCTGCCAGGATTTCAACTGTCGGTCCAAGATTGAGGATGCCCTCCTTTGAGGCCGATTGAAAGGTGATGAATTTCTGAAAACTTTGCAGCGACACACCACTGTACATGCGGGCATAGCCATATGTGGGCAGCGTATGGTTCGTACCTGAAGCGTAATCCCCCATACTTTCTGGAGTCCATGGACCAACAAAAACAGAGCCCGCATTGGTAACCAGGTTCGCAAGATGTTCTGCGTCTTCTGTGTTGATGATGAGGTGCTCCGGCGCATATTGATTTGAAAACTCCATTGCCTGCGTGGTTGATTCAACCACCACGGAAAAGCTGTTTTCCAGAGCACCTACGGCCATCTCTTTCCGGGGCAAGTTCTCAAGCTGTCGGGAAATGGCTTTTTCAATGGATTTCAGGTTCGTATTCCCGGTTACTACCAGCACAACCTGGCTGTCGGATCCATGTTCGGCCTGAGAAAGCAGGTCTGCCGCAATAAAATCGGGGTCGGCATGGTTGTCAGCGATCACCAATACTTCAGACGGGCCCGCAGGCATATCAATCGAAACCATCGCTTCGCTGTTTTGGAGAATCATTTTTGCCGCGGTTACATATTGATTACCGGGACCAAAGATTTTATCCACTTTCGGGATGCTCTTAGTTCCAAAAGCCATCCCCGCGATGGCCTGTGCTCCACCGGCCTTCACCACAGTTTCTACACCCAATTTTTTTGCTATATATAAAATTGAATCAGGAATGTTTCCTTCTTTGTCGGGCGGGGTGGCGATTACAACGGTACTGCACCCGGCAATCATTGCAGGCACGCCCAACATCATGGTTGTAGATGGCAGCGGAGCAGTGCCTCCCGGTATGTAAAGTCCTACCCGTTCTATGGGGAGGGCTTTTCGGCTGCAGGTTACCCCGCGTGTGGTTTCGACCTGGAGATTGGGTGGCATCTGTTCACGGTGAAACAGAAATAGATTATTGAGCGCCTGCTGGATGGCCTGTTCCAGGTCGGGTGCAAGCGTAACGTCGATATCCGAAGGATTCACCGTTAACGAATCCGGGTTAACCCCATCAAATTTCAGGGTGTATTCTGCAATGGCGGCATCGCCCCGGGCTTCAACTTCATCTAAAATGGGTTGCACCAGTCCAAATACGGCCGAAAAGTCCATTTTTGGACGTTTCAGCAGAGCGTTTAGCTGGTCGGGAGTCAGGGTACCGTAGTTATATGTTTTCATAGGTCGAAGATCAATAAATCAGATCATAATTAAACTATCATCGATTCGATAGGTAACATGACAATGCCTGTTGCACCTGCCTCTTTCAGGTTCTCCATCACGTCCCAAAAAGCAGAAATTGTAATCACTGTATGGATAGCTACCATACCGTTATCCGCCAGAGGCATTACGGTGGGGCTTTTCAGTGATGGAATGATCTCTTTGATTTCGCTTACGGCTGATTCGGGTGCGTTCATCATAATATAACGGCTTTTCTCCGCTTTCTGATGACCTTCCATCCGCTGCAAAAACTTTTCGATAAGTGCCTGTTTGCCATCAGAGAGAGGCTTATTGGTTTGAATGAGCTGCGTTTCTGACTCGAAAAACATTTCGTACTCCTCAAGGCCATTGGCTTTCAAGGTGCCGCCTGTAGATACCAAATCCGTTATGGCATCGGCAATTTGGAGCCGAGGGGCAATTTCAACAGAACCCGACAGCGTAATGATATCGGCATTTACGTCATTCCTTTCGAGATATTTGCGAGTGAGCACCGGATAGCTTGTAGCAATTCTTTTGCCTTCGAGGTCAGCCGTGGATGAAATGTCGCCATCTTTGGGTGCTGCCATCGACAGGCGACAAACGCCGTATTCCAGTCCGCGCAGAATCGTTACATCAGCTTCGTCTTCTGCTACGGTGTTGGCTCCCACAAATCCGAGGTCGCAAACGCCGTCTTCCACATATTCAGGAATATCATCATCGCGAATAAGTAAAAGCTCAACATCAAAATTAAGACACTTTACCAGCAGGCTGCGTTTATAATTATCGAATTTTAGCCCGATTGCCTCGAGCAGGGTAATGGTTTTGTCGGTGAGTCGGCCGCTTTTTTGAACGGCAATACGCAGCGATGTATTTGAATCAAGAGTTCTCATAAATAAATGATTTTTTGTGTGTAAAAATTAGTTTAAAGGTGCAATACGACGTGGAGAGATCAGTTTTAATGATGCACCGCATGCAGATGGATACTACCCGAATGGTTGTGATGGAGAGCGTGTGTATGTTGTATCCTTGCCATGCATTAAAAATATGAAAATTCGGTTTCCTATTCTAATAAGATTGTGTAAACATGAAGGGGAATTCAATTCATTCCCATAAAAAAGCCCGGAACAGGGTTGTCCGGGCTGATTAGCGAATGAAAATTTGAAAGGGGCTGGGTCAGATCAGCATTTTAATTGTTATCGTTGATAATGATAGGATCCAGCTCTGTTGTGGCATTCGGTACCACTTCTACATTGCTAATTACCTCATGCTGATACTGGTTATCACTGGGTTCAACAGACACTTGATAAGTACCTGAGGGCAATCCGATGAGAAGGAAATTTCCAACTTCATCTGCCCTTGTTCCAGCCAATGTGTCCTGATTGGCAATGGCATAGACCCATGGCTGAGCTTCAGCCGGAATAATATCACCTTCTATGGAGCCGGTAGCCTCAAGTGAAACGGTTCGAATTACCGGTTTTAATATAAATTTGCCTGAGGCCCCGGCCTGCACAATGGATCTGGATGCATCAAAATCCAGCAATAGAGAAAAAAGCCCGCCTTCAGTAATTTCAGAATCGATGTTCAGCTTAAGGCCCGATTGTTGGGCGCTGGGTGTATCAAGGGGGATAGATTCTCCATTTAAAACGACTTCGTTATCGTCGCCTAGAATGAATCTCATTTGATTATACTGACCTGGCTCCAGGTCAAGCTCTCCAAGAAGGGCAACATTCCCATTAACCAGTGAAAGTAAATCCAGTCGTTGGGGTTCGTTCATAATATCAATCCAGCCGCTTTCGTCCATTTCAGCATCCGTTGACCGGTGAATTCTTACTTCCTGCACATCAATAAAAACAGATTCATAGTCAGCAGGTGCGTCTGTAAGCAGTACTCTCAGTGTGCCTGTTTCTGTATTGCTGTCAGAAGAGTCACAACTCACAAAAAGAAGCGGTAAAAGCATCAATAGAGATAAATGACTAAAAAATTTCATAATCGTTATTAGTTTAAGTCTTTTTTTCGGAGTTTTGTCGTGTACATACTTAAAGGTGTTGAAACAAAGAAATGTTCCATTATTAATAAAAACGCTTACTAACGTAACTCATTGCGATGAAAACAATTGCTCAGCTTACTTATATACCTCTTTATACCGACCATCCCAAAGAACAGGTACAGGACATCATCGAATTTGTGGCGCAGCACGACGTAGAGGTCGATGTAAATTATTTGTCCACTACAGTTATCGGTGAAACAGATGTAGTGTTTGAACTCATCAGGGAAATTTATGATGAAATGACGCTCGAAGATCAGAAGTTCAGATTTCACGTGGAGCTGTTAAGCCCAGTGGATGAGTAACCTAAGTGCAGGAGTGCCAAATGGAACTTATCTGTAGGCAAGCGGTTTTTCGGTCCAGGAATGAATAGTCAAGAAATCGGTTTTTCCATTTTTATCCTGAAAAACAATCCGGTCGGTATGACCTGAACGCGCCGATGTCTCAGACAGCAAGTCGGACTCATAAATTACTCTTGCTTGTACCAGAAGTGTTTTGTCCTCGGTTGTATCGACCGTAACGGGAAGTGATTTTCTGCCATTATAAATTACATAACTGAATTGAGCGTTATTTAATTGATTGCTCAATTCAATGGTCAGATCGGTGCCGTGTTCAGTAAAATCGTTTGTGCCCGGCGCAGATGATCTCCACTCTTCGGCTTCAGCGCGAAGAACGAGATCAGAGTTTTGATGGTTGACTGATTCTTGATGGGCACATCCAAATCCCAAAAGAAGTAACAGGTAAAAAATAAATAGCTGTTTCATATGTTATGTGTAGTGTATTGAAGAATAACCTAACAAAAATGAGTGTGAATACATTAGCTTCCGTCAAATTATACCTCCTAAGTGCAGTTCTTGTTTCTTTCGCTGCCATCACATCCTGCAGCGATAGCTCAACCTCTGTTTCTGATGCCGATTCAGACAACGCCGAAATCACAGCATCAGAAGAAAAGCAGTTTGTATGGAATGGATTGAACACCTGGTACTTCTGGCAGAGCGATGTACCCGACCTTGCCGATTCAAAGAATGATAATGTAGCAGAGTTCAGCGCTTTTTTAAATCAAGAAAGGTTTGAAACGGAAGAAGACCTTTTTGATCATCTTATCTATCGTCAGGAAGACGATTTTTCCTGGTTCATTCCCGATTATGAGGTACGATTGGCCCAGCGAACGGGTACGTCAAAATCGTTTGGATTTCGATTTCAGCTGGTTCAGCTTGCACCAGGCAGTGACCGCGTATTTGGCTATGTACAGTATGTGGTGCCCGATTCACCCGCTGACGACGCCGGTTTAATACGAGGTGATATATTTAATCGTATCAACGGACAGGAAATTACAGTGAATAACTTTCAGAGCTTGCTTCAGGGTGATACGTATGAAATCGGGTTTGCCGCATTGGATGGCGATATCCTTGAAAGTCTGGATGAGAGCGCAACGGTGACAGCCATTACGCTTCAGGAAAATCCCATTCACAAGGTGGAGGTAATCGAGACCGAAAGCGCCACGGTGGGTTATTTGATGTACAACGCTTTTCGATTCAATTTTCACGGGGAACTGAATGACGCATTTGGTGAGTTTAAAAATGCAGGTATCGATGAGCTTGTTCTTGACATGCGGTACAATGGGGGAGGTGCACTCGTAACAAGTGCAATTCTGGCCGGTTTGATTTCAGGGCTAACTGAAGAGGATCCGTTTGCAAGCCTGATTTACAATGACAGACAGTCGGCTCAAAACCAGACGTTCCCATTCTTTGATCGCCTTCTTGAATATGACGATAACGGCGCATTTCTGGGGGATGATACACCTATGAACCAGCTTTCCATGAGTCGACTGTATGTTCTTGTAACGGGCCGAACGGCATCTGCCAGCGAAACGCTCATCAATGGCCTGGAACCGTATGGGATTGAGGTGATTTTAATCGGTGAGAAAACCGTTGGCAAGGATGAGGGGTCGATTACCGTGTATGATGCTCCCGAGCACGGATACGCACCCAGCGGGGCAGAAGAGAGGGCCGATATCAATCCGAACCATAAACGTGCGATGCAGCCCATCGTGTTCAAGATTTTTAATAGCGACGGCCGTGACTATCCGGATGGATTTATTCCCGATATACCCGCAATAGAACGAGCTAATGTAGAGAACCTGAAGCCACTTGGCGATCCCGAAGAACAGTTTCTGGCCGCAGCTCTCCAGCACATTGAAAACGGGTTTGTTCCAGCCAAACTTCTAACTGATCAGCCATCCGCAACACGGAATGTTATCGAAATGAAGCAGTCACCGTTTGAAGATGAGTTTTACCTGCTCCCTTCAGATGTTGAGAGGTTCCGCACAAATCAGGAAAAATAAAAAGCGCCATTCCGACTGCTTCCGTATAGGAATGATGGAATCAGAAGGTCGGTTAGCCATGTTGTATATTATTTCATGTGCCTGATACGCTGCCGAAGGAGTTTGTGTCTCTTGTTTGCTCTTCAACAACAATTGTATGCAAACACCCCGAGCTATTTGTATATTTAAGGCTTCACCAATTTTTAGATTGTTTCGACTCGAATGAATAACATCCGTAATTTTTGCATTATTGCTCACATCGATCACGGTAAATCTACACTTGCCGATCGTCTGCTTGAACGTACAGGCGCCATCACCGAAAGGGAGATGGAGGAGCAGATTCTGGACGATATGGACCTTGAGAGGGAGCGCGGCATTACCATAAAGAGCCACGCAATTCGAATGGATTACAAGCGCCCAAATGGCGAAGATATTGTTTTTAACCTCATTGATACTCCCGGTCACGTCGATTTTGCCTACGAAGTGTCCCGTGCACTCAAGGCGTGCGAAGGAGCGTTGCTGATTGTGGATGCGGCCCAGGGTATAGAAGCACAAACCATTTCCAACCTGTATCAGGCCATCGAACAGAACCTGGAAATAATTCCCGTTTTGAATAAAATAGATCTTCCGGGGGCCGACCCCGAAGGCATAGGGCAGCAGGTGGTGGATCTGCTGGGATGTGATCATGATGAGATCCTCAAAGTTTCCGGGAAAACCGGTGAGGGCGTCGATGAGCTTCTTGAGGCGATTGTTGAGCGTATTCCTGCCCCAAAGCAGGAGACCGACAAACCGTTGAAGGCTCTGATTTTTGATTCGATTTTTAATAAATACAGAGGCTCGGTTGCCTACGTACGGGTAATGGAAGGGGTGCTTCGAAAAGGCGATAACATTCTGTTTATGGCCACCAATAAGGAATATGATGCAGAGGAAGTTGGCTACCTGAAGCTGAAGCAGGAACCCACAAAAGAGCTGAAAGCCGGAGACGTAGGATATGTAATTGGCAGCGTGAAATCCCTGCAGGATGCCAAGGTGGGTGATACCATTACGCATCAAAAAAAGGGGGCCGAAAGCCCCATTCCCGGTTATAAAGAAGTGAAACCGATGGTGTTTAGCGGTATTTTTCCCACTCAAACCGAAGATTTTGAAGATCTGCGTTCAGCTCTTGAGAAATTGCAGCTGAACGATGCGTCACTAACCTATCAGCCGGAAACTTCCAAGGCACTTGGCTTTGGGTTCAGAGCCGGTTTCCTGGGTCTGCTGCACATGGAAATTGTTCAGGAGCGGCTCGATCGCGAGTTTAATATCGATATTATCACTACGGTACCCAACGTTCGCTATGAAGTAGACACGACCGAAGGCAATCGGCTGAAGGTGGATAACCCAAGCGAAATGCCCGATTCAGGCGACATCGAAACCGTTTGGGAGCCATTTATAAAAGCCAGTATTTTGACGCCTGCAGACTACATTGGGCCCGTGATGACGCTTTGCCAAGAGCGCAGAGGGGTATATGTAAATCAGCACTTTATGCAAAATAACCGGGTAGAGATTACCTATGAACTGCCGATGGCAGAAGTTGTGTTCGATTTTTATGATAAGCTGAAAAGCGGTACCCGCGGATACGCGTCTCTCGATTACGAATTTATTGAATACCGGAAGGGACATCTTGTGAGACTCGATATTTTATTGAACGGGGAACAGGTGGATGCTTTATCGAGTATCACCCATCGTGATAAGGCGTACTACCAGGGCCGTAAAATTTGTGCGAAACTTAAAGAGCTGATTCCGCGTCAGCAGTTTGAAGTTGCTGTGCAGGCCGCAATCGGTGCACGCGTCATTGCCAGAGACACCATTCGCGCACTGCGTAAAGACGTAACAGCGAAGTGCTACGGCGGTGACATATCACGTAAACGCAAACTGATTGAGAAACAAAAGGAAGGGAAAAAACGCATGAAGCAGGTGGGAACGGTTGAAATTCCACAGGAAGCGTTCCTTGCTGTTCTCTCAATGGATGATGACGATTAATCAATATACAGGCATGAAACGATTAACAGTAGTATTAACGGGCATACTTTTTTTAATGATGGGCCATTCCGCTTACGGCCAGTTTGAGGAGCCCGACATTGTAAAAGTGGAATATTCGGAGCGTCAAAATTTTGAAGACCGTTTTGAGGACATAAAATGGACGGGCCAGGGATTATATAATAACTCCACTATCGACAGAATCCCCACCATTGAGCTTCGAAGCCGTCTGCAGGCTGCTTTTGGGGATCCCACTCAAACAATCAAAGATTTAATCAATAACAATTTCAGGCCTGGGAAAGCGATTCAGTTTGAGTATTGGTTCATCATTGATGGTGAAATGCCGCTCATGGTGCTGGACCTGGACGGGCCTTTTGCAAATGGACTGGTCTATGTGGGGGCGAGCCGCTATATCGACCTGATGCCCCAGGTAAAACGAACGTTAAACCGGATGCTGATGGGAGATGAGGGAGACCCCGCCGAATTTTCTGATTACTTTTATTCTCCAGAACGAGAACAGTGGTACCTTGTGAAATATGAGGATGGCGAATACTCTCAGGACCCGATCAGCCGACCAACTTTTAATTAATTAGCCGGACCTATTCCTTTTGAAAAAGCCAAATCAATCCAAGAAAAAGACAAACAGTAAAGCAGTAAAAAAGGACGATAATTCCACAGCCAAGCACTGGGCCAAGGAGTGGTTCGATGCGCTGATCTGGGCCGCTGTAGCCGCCATCATTTTACGAACATTTTTCTTCGGGGCATACAGAATTCCCACTCCCAGTATGGAAAAAACCCTGATGACGGGCGATTTTCTGATTGTTACAAAACTGGCATATGGTGCTCGGACCCCTATGACACTCTCCGTGCCATTTTTTGAAATTTATGTTCCGGGTGTTAATTTGCCCTGGACACGCCTGCCTGGCTATTCCGAAATTAAGCGTAACGACATTGTCGTATTCAACTATCCGATTGACATAGCCCCTGTTTCAGCAAAAACCAACTATATTAAGCGTGCCGTAGGTATGCCGGGAGATACCCTTCGCATTGATGATAAAGAGCTCTATGTAAACGGCAGTGAAGCCGAAGGCTACAATACATTGATGAAGAACTATCGTGTGGAAACCCGCGAGCGGATCCGCATCAGTCCTGCAAAAGTTCGTGAGGCCGGCGGTTCCATTGTTCAGAGCGGAAATAACGCCTACATCATTAACATGACGGAGTCGATTGCTGAAGAGATCTCTTCGTGGCAGGAAGTGGAAAATGTTGAGACATTTGTACTGCCCGAAGATTTTAACATATTCAGCCGTCGCGGGTTTAACTTTTCGAGAGGATTCAATAATCATGACCATCTGCCTGAATTTACGGTACCATATGCCGGACAGGAAGTGGAGTTGACGGCTGATAACTGGCACCTCTACCAGGATATTCTGGAGCGCTATGAACGTAACAGTGTGCAGCGAAATGGCAACCAGTTTGTGATTAATGGAGAGGAAACGAATCGCTATACCATACAGATGGACTACTACTTTATGATGGGTGATAACCGTGATGATAGTGAGGACAGCCGCTTCTGGGGATTTGTTCCTCAGGATCACGTCATTGGTAAGGCCGGAATCATCTACTTCTCCTGGGACAAGGAAGAGTGGCTTCCACGGTTTGATCGAATTCTGAATATGATTCACTAAAAGCAACCGCCCGAAACAAAAGGTATCTTATGTTTATGGGTCGATTCGTTTATAAGTTTATTTATTGAACTGTTGAATTGTGTAACACCGCGAAATACTTTGCGCAATTCTGCGAGAAAGAGTGAGAGTGGTTGATGGGGTTGGTATTTGACAATTACAGGCATACCATTCCATCGCATTTCCATTTTTGCCCCACGTTGCCAGGGCTATAAGGGGCAGGCTCTCCCAAAAGAAGAATCTCTGCTTTCAATTCTCTTCATCATATTCACTTTCCACATACTCAATTCGCCCGGCAACTTCCTCCCATTTGTTCAGGAGCTCGGCCATATCCGTTTTGATTTTTTCGTACTCCAGTGATACCTCTTTCACCCTTTCGGAATCATCGTAAAAGGCTGTGTCAGCCATTTCGGTTTCGATCTCTGCCTGACGCGTTTCCTTCTTATCAATATCTTTCTCTATCTCACTGAGGCGCTTTTTGAGCGGATTCAGTTTTTTCGAAAGAGCATTTCTGCGTTCAGCTTCAATCCGTCGCTGCTCTTTTCTGCTGATGGTCTTGTCCACCTCCTGTACAGGCCTATTTGCTTCATTTTCCGCCTCCTGATCCGACTTTTTATCCAGGTAGTAGCTGATATTTCCAAGCCAGGTTTTCAAATATCCAGGCTGGATTTCGAGCGTTTTATCCACAATCGGATCGAGGAAATCCCTGTCGTGAGATACAATCATCAATGTGCCGGCAAACTGCTGCAGGGCCTGCTGTAAAATACCTTTCGACTGCATATCGAGATGGTTGGTCGGCTCATCAAATATGAGAAAATTACCCGGGTTCAACAACATTTTGGCCAGGGCAAGACGGCTCTTTTCACCTCCGGACAGAACCGATACTTTTTTGAAAACATCATCATCCGTAAACAGAAAACATCCCAGAATGGTGCGCAAACGTGTTTCCGAGTCGCGCGTACCCTCGGTTTTCATTTCATCCAGAACATTGTTTGCAGGGTTCAGCTCTTCGGCCTGATGCTGGGCAAAATAACCGGGGGTAACGTTGTAACCATATTCAACCGTTCCTTGTTGATGAGGTTCGAGTCCGGCCAGAATTCGAATAAAGGTTGATTTTCCTGCTCCGTTTGGGCCAA
>DATGBT010000060.1:0-9542 GCA_035312505.1 Balneolaceae bacterium
CCTGCCAGCGCCTTTCGTATTGATGTAAGAAAAACGGAATAGATATACGCTGCCAGAAGAGTTGTTCGCATCAATGTTGATGGCGTCTTTACAAAGTCAACTTTCCGAAACCCTTCCAGGCTTTTCAAGCATGAAGTGTACACTCGTTCAATATTAGCAGAAACTGCACTGAAAATGTGTTTCAGGGGTTTTTTTAGATTTAATTCCGGTGTACAGGCTGCTGAATTTTCAATCAAGAGAAGCGATTGCATTTTCTGCCATAATTTTCAATTCCCTTTTACGGGCTCCTGACTCTGGCAAACTATTTAAAAGGCTTATGCTTTTGGTAAGGGTCTTTTTGGCCGTGTTAACCTCATTCAGCTGTTGAAAAGCCAGTCCGAGCTGAATCATGGTTTCTATGGCCCTCAGATCGTCTTCTCCATATTGAATTTGCCTAATTTCCAGTGACTCCTGATATGCTTTGGACGCTAAATCCCATCGAAAGGTTTTTGTATAGACATTTCCCGACAGATGAAGAACTTCGGCTAAACGTACATGTTGGCCAGGCAAAATTTCACGATACAACGATATTGTATCATGAAAATAGAGTTCAGCTTTTTGATAATTTTCAACATCATAGTAAAGAAGTCCCAGTGTCCGTTTGCTGTCACCGGTAAGAATATGATTCCCCCCAAGTAGTTTCTTTCTTAATTCGTGAGCCTGAATCAACATCTCTTCCGCTTCATCATATTTTTTATTTAATCGAAGTAAATTCCCAAGATGAGCAAGGCTGTAAGCCACATCAGGATGTTCCTCTCCAACCAGTTTATAGCGAATTTCCAGTGCATCCCGGTAAAATGGCTCAGCCTGTAGATACTCTCCTTTGGTAACAAGTATCGCTGCCAGATTTGTCATTGCAACTGCTGTGCGAAGATTGTCATAGTCCACAGTTAAAAAAATATCCACCGCTTCGCGCATAAATTGTTCTGCATCTTCAAGATCTCCCATCCGCCATCTCAAAGCCGCAATATTACTCAGTACTACACCTACTGATTCATGAGTTTCACCAAGCGTATTTTTCCTGATATTCAGTGCTTCTGTCAACATTGAATCGGTCACCTCATAATTTCCCTGTGCCTGATTTAATACAGCCAAATCATTTAGTGTTCTGGCTACATCCAGAGGATCTGAATCGGTATTTGAAATCATCAGATTCAGCGAACCGTTAAGCAGTGAATCTGATGACGAATAGTCTCCCTGTTGAAATTGAAGCCATCCCAACCGGTGCCATGCTCTTGCAATTTCAGTTTGACTATTATCCGAGTCAGCCATCCAGCCCTGCAATGCTTTCTCGGTAAGAAAAACTGCTTCATCATACTGTCCTAATTGTTCATAAACATCCGAAATAACAAAATAGAGATCGGATTGAAGCTCTGGCTGACCTTCAAGATCTTCCTCAATACGGGCAACACCCCGTTCGAGAAGCTCTTTCGCCGTAATATTAACATCGCCTGCCAAAGAGGGGTCTGCCGACTCAAACAAGTCAATTAAAAACGATGAAATGCTCCTGGCCCTATCCCGCTCCATCTCAAGCTCCACAGACCTTTCTTTAATAATTCCGGACTGATACCATGAAAACGTACTGAACCCCAAAATCAATAATAGCAAGGCTGCAGGCACCCCCACACGCCACCGGTTGCGCTTTAGAAATTTTCGTGACTGGTAGATAAACGTTCTGTTTCTTGCCAGTACAGGGCGTCCATCAAGATATCGGCGGATATCATTTGAAAACTGTTCTACGGAAGAGTAACGCTCAGAAGGCTCATAGCGAAGTGCTTTGCTGACGATCGAGTCCAGGTCACCTTTTAACCTCCTCTTTAACTTTTCCGGTGTTGTGGCTCTGCGGCCTGCTGCCTCAGGCTCGTTACTGCTGTTGATGTATTCAGAAGGGTTTTTTGTTCCACTGCCCTGAAACATTTCATCTATCTCCACAGAGCTCTTGCCTTCGAAATTGTATGGAAGACTGCCCGAAAGCAACTCAAAAAGTATCACTCCCAGCGAATAAATGTCAGTAGCAGTTGAAATCGTTCCTCCTCTGTTTTGTTCAGGTGACGCATATTCAACCGTCATCAATTGCCCGCGTGTCTGAAACGGTGCTGCATCCGGCCCCTCCTGAATCAGTTTCGCAATTCCAAAATCTAGTACCTTTGGGGTTCCGTCATTTGTCATCAAAATGTTTCCAGGTTTCAGATCTCTGTGAACCACCAAATTCTGGTGAGCGTATTGAATGGCATTACACACTGATAGAAATAAACTCAATCGTTTCTGAACCGGGCTTTTATGATGATCACAGTAGCGGGTAATAGGTATTCCCTCAATGTATTCCATTGCAAACCACGGCAGCGCCGACTCTGTTGCTCCGCCATCTAATAACCGGGCAATATTTGTGTGATTGAGAGATGCAAGTATCTGTCTTTCAGCATGAAAACGACGTACAGAATCGTCAGACACCAACTCATTCCTTATAATTTTTATGGCTGCATATTGATCAAAATGATCATCGTTTCTTGCAGCAAGAAAAACTTTTCCCATTCCGCCGGCACCAATTTCCCTGACAATCCTGTAAGAGCCAATTGTACTCACTTTAAAAGGTTTATCAATGATTGTTGTATCTAGTGAAGAAATATTCACTAACGGCTGATTTAGAAAGGAAGATTCCTGATCGGTTTGAGAGAGCAGGCTGTTCACTTCATTTAGCAGGTCTGTATCATCCCCGCATATTTCCTCCACAAAGGTCTTTCGATCTTTTTCCCCCAGGCCCAAAGCCTTGAGGCAAATTGTTTCTATTTTAGACCATTGCCCGGAATTCACATGACCGATGTTTTGATATATATTTTATTCAAAAAAAGTGTATTAAACATTAAAAGACATTTCCATTTAATTCCCTGTTGAGCCATAACTTTGAAACGTTCCAGGCGCGTCTTACAGTTACAGGCGCAACTCCCATCACTTCAGATATTTCTTTCCAGGTCAAACCTCCAAAAAAATGATATTCCACAACCCGGCATCCACGTTCATTGAATTTTTCCATTTTGTTAAGAGCCTTATTCAGGGCCAAAATGGATTCTGCCGTTTCATCATCCATAGTGTTCTGTTTACCGGGCAGCTGCTCCATATCCATGTCTATTTTTGAAAAACTCCCCCCTCTTTTTTCTGCATTTTTATATTCTGCATAGTTTAATAAAATCCTGCGCATGGCTTGTGCTGCAATAGCTAAAAAATGCGCCCGGCTCTGCCACTCCACGTCATTTTGATCAATGAGTCTGAAGTAAGCTTCATGCACGAGAGCTGTTGTGTCAAACGTATGACCACTCCGTTCAAACCGAAGTTTATTTCGGGCGATCTTCCTCATCTCGTCATACACAATAGGCAATAGTTCATTTACTGCATTTTTATCGCCGTCTTGTACTGCACTAAGCAATTTTGTTGCTGCCCCGTTTCTTGAAACAGGACTGCCTTTGAGCGGGTTTTCAGACATTTGTTTTTATTCAGTATCGGCAGAAGGTCAGAACTATAAAAAATCAATACTCGAAGCGATCAAAATGATCATTTTTACCCTATTGGCAGAAAAATGAAATCTCTATGATCACTTTAAGAATTTTTCCGGCGTAGGTAATTAGTGAAACATTTTTAAACCGGAATATTGCATCAAAATCTGTATTAAAATTAAATCAATGGCAAGCAATAAATAAAGTGTTGCAAAAAAACAACAGGCTTCAGTTAAAGGTCATTAACCGATTATCAATGAAAATAAATACCAATTCATTATTTCATATAGAGTTTCCATTCGTTCGATGTTTGGAAAATTTATCTCCCGGGATAAAAGTAATAGCTGTTTTTTTATTCCTTATATCTGTTCATATGGTGATTCCTGCCAGTGCCTCAGCTCAGGAAGATCGACTTGAGCAAATTGAAAAACATGCTGAAACTCTAAAAGATCTGATTGAAAAGTATCAAAAAGCAGAAATTGACCTTATCAAGAAAGAGAAAGTTACGATAGTTAACACGCAGGGAGCTCCTCAGGATTGTAACGTAGCCATATTTTACAATAATGGGAAACAGGCTCGTTTTCGGACTTCAGGCGGTTCATTTGATGGAAACTTTGATCATGAAAGTCAGCTGCCCACTCTGCCTTTTAGTATCCGCTTGTCGAACTGTCCATGCAGAGTAGTATCCACAGCACATAGTGCTACGTGGGTAGAACTCACAGAAGAGATTGAAAAAATAAAGAAGGTATTTGAAGACGAAGTCAGAGGAAAGGCACAGGAACAAGTGAAAGAGTTTGCTGAAAAGGGAGTTGAAAAAGTCTTTGAAAAGTTAGGGTACGGAGCATCAGCAAGCGGGTTTTTAAGCGGCTTCGGTTATGGTGCAGCCTTAGGGCAGCCTATTGGTGATTACATTACCGATGGAATTAACCAGATTATAACTGCCGCTATCGGAAAAAATGTTCAGTCTGCAGAGCATTTTGACTATGCCCCCCTATACCCTAATACAGGACATTTAAGTCCACGGGGAAGATTAGGAAATTTATTCGGTACCAGCCCTCAGTTAATCAATGAATGGAGAGTCGTTGCCAGTTGCGGAACCCGAAATATTCCTCCTGACAGCGGATTATGGAACAAAGTTGAAGAGCCTGTAAGCACTCCTTCTCCGCCAAGAATTTATAACCCGAACCGGGACGATGAGGAGAGAAGACGTATTGAACAGGAGGAACAGGAGAAAGAGCGACTTGAAAGAGAAGAACAGCGTCGCTGGGAAAAAGAGCAGAGGGAACGGGAAATAGAAGCTCAAAGGCAGCGGGAAGAAGCTCAGAAAAGATATGAAGCGGAACAGCGTCGCATCCAGGAATTAGCCAGAGAAATTGAAAAAACCTGTCCTATCTGCGATCCCATCCGGCAGCATATTAATACTGTAACGGAACAAATTTCTGAAATCGAGCTGGAAATACCCGGTTTGCAAAGTGCTGTGGCCAGTGCAGAGAAAGAGGTTGTTGATTCAGAAAAAGAACGTCAGCGGACGCAACAAAAACTTGATAATTTTAATAATCCGGACAGCTGGGTGGAAAGTAACGGAAGACGAGTCACCAGCAGCGACCTTGAGGTGCAGCGGGAGCTATCCAGGGAAAACTGGGAGCGTTACAAAAATGGTGAGCAATCGGCAGATGAACTGATGGAGAGCTGGAAAAATCAGAACGATACCGAAACACACGAACGCGCCAAAGAAAGAGCTGAACAAAGACTCAATGAAGATGTTGAAAATGCGGAAGCAGCCGTTCGGCTGGCCAATGAAAACCTCGATCAGGCCAAACAAAACCTCAACAGAGCCAGACAGGAATCAGGTCGCCTCAATCGCCTGAAAGATGAACTTCAGCGATTGCTGGATGAGTGCCTCGAAAAATGTAAACTTCAGGCTGAGGATATTGCGAGGGGCCATATCACCGATTACACTGAGCTTCTCGATATAGATGAGATTGTTATCCCGGAACCTGAACCGATAGAACAGTCCGGGAGTGACCCTGAACCTGAAAAAGATCTGAAAGATACCCGGGACCCTGACAATGAGCCAAATGAGGAACCTGAGCCTGAAGATGCGCCTGAAACGGAAGAACATATTGGGCGTGAATATGAGCCGCTGGAGTTAACCGACAGATACCGAATAACAGAGCAAGTATCCATTTTTAAAGGCTTTCAATGGAATCGGATATCGGTCGGCGCAAAACTTGATTTTGCCACCCGGGGTGCATTTGAAGATGCCGTATGCGATCAGGTCGGTATTTCTGGCTGCTCCGTTGATAACCTTACCCCTGTTTTTGGTCTGTTTTCTGAAATGGATCTTGGTATGTGGGATTTAACAGGAAGAGGATTCGGAATCGTTACGTTATCCGGTGGATTATCTTACACATTAAGCTCAGTTAATTTCAGCCAAAGCTATCCAAATGGCGTTGCGGGATCTTCCTCTTTTCGGGTAAAAGGCAATACCGATATCAGCACACTTGATCTCTACGGTAATCTCCGGCGTAATTTCAGTCCGAACTCTGAACTCCCTTTCAAACCCTCATTCTCACCCTTCATTAAGCTCGGAGCAAGCCAGATCTGGAACTCCGGCAGATTTGAAACTATATACAGCACCGATACTAGCCTTGATAAACGAAGTCATAATGGTCTTCACTTTATTGGAGGAGTAGGTATGGACATTGGATTTGGAGACAGATTTTATACCCGGTTCAATACAGATTACACAGCTGGCGGTGCTGATGCTAATCTGCGATTCGGTTTTGGAGCGGGTTTTAATTTTTAATGATGTTAACTGAAAAAATGATGATAAAACAAGGTTTAGATAAATTCCTTAGGAAATGCGCCAGTGAAAAAAAACGAATTCTGCTAACCTCGTTGTTGATGATATTCGTTTTACTTAGCTCCTGTAATTTTAAAGACCGCCAATTTTTTGAACCTACGTCAGGACTGATTGACCCAAATAATGACATCGAACTGGAGGCACCTGTATTAGTTAATCCGCTCAATGGTGCCACCGGTCTTGATTATATGCAAATATTCGAATGGAACCCTGTTGAATCTGCCACAATATACGAATTGCAGCTTGCTGAAGCCGGGCAGGATTTTATGCAGGGTATGCAATTTGAAATAAATACCAACAGTTTTGAGTTTGATGGCCTGGAACTGCAAACAGATTATAACTGGCGGGTGCGGGCAGGATATGAAGAATTACGAAGCCCATGGAGCGATACATGGGGGTTCAGAACCATGGAGCCACAAAAACTTGATCCGCCTCAGCTTGTTTCACCTCAAGATGGAGCAACAGGTATAGAAAGTCCGGTTCAATTCAATTGGAATGCTGTTTCAAATGCTGAATTTGGCTATACATTCCACCTTTCCCCCGATAATTCGTTTAGTGAGCTTTTGTTTGATGAACAAGTTGATAATACAGGTTTTGAATTGTCAAACAGCTTAGAGTTTGATACCCCATATTACTGGAGAGTAAAAGCAAACGGAGGTGAACAAAAATCCGATCCTGTTGAAAGTGACTGGAGTGACGTATGGATGTTTAGAACTGCACCTGAAGATATTCCGCCGCCTGGGCTTACTTTGCTAAAAACATGTATCGAGCACGGTTCGGGAGTGAGCTATATCAAATTGTTGTGGGAATTGGATTTAATAGACGCAGCCACTGCTGCAAATATGGTTATGAAATTAAATTTCACTGGACCCGGTACTAACGTAACTTTGGAAGCCTCGCCCAACCAGGATTTATTATTGGCTCATATTTTACAAATATCAAGCTATGGATTGTATGTATACCAATTATCGCAGGTATTGCTTAACGATGAGCCCATTGAATTTACCGGTAATACCAGTGGAGAAGTAGATGTAGACTCAGATGAACAAAATCCCGGGGAGTGTAATCTTTAACTTTCGAGTGATTTTAACATGATAATCCCTTCAACATTTTTGCCTTGAGGGACGAATAGTGAGTTCATTTTAATCACCACTAAAAACGATAAACTTCTGTATTTATACCGGGAGAGCTATGATCGGGGCGAATAAAGGTGCATTACGGTTGGTCATTTTATTTCATTCAATGTAAAGATACACGCAGTCATCTTATCTGCGATAAGTCTATTAGTGTCTAAGCCAGAAAAATTCGTAACAGATACATTCACGATATCCCGGCTTTCCTTTAGAAAAAGGCAGCGTGTATACCCATTTATACCGCCTTTCAATGGATCATTGCCCTTCGCATGTTCTGCATTCAGTGATTCCCGAAAAACGAAACGCTTGTAGCTAAAAAGTTTACAAACCACTCTGCCAAACCGTATTTTTAGTGTACCGGTTAACATCAATCCAATCCTTTGTTCGTGAAAAATATTCATATTGCTGTAGTCCCCGTTGCGGGTATGGGTACAAGACTGCTGCCTGCTACAAAGTCTCAGCCAAAAGAAATGCTCCCCGTTGGCCGAAAACCTGTTGTTCAGTATGTTGTTGAGGAACTGGAGAGGGTAGGTGTTAATCAGCTGCTGTTTATAACAGGTAGCGGCAAGGCTTCCATAGAAAATCATTTTGACCTGAGCCCTGAACTCACCCAATCTCTCAGAGAAGACGGTAAGGAGGAGCTTCTTCGTGAACTTTCATTTGCCCACTCTTCCATGAAGTATTTTTACACCCGCCAAAAGCAGCTTTTGGGTTTGGGACATGCCGTACTTTGTGCAGAACCTTTTGTTGGTGATCAGCCGTTTGTTGTCGCACTGGGCGACTCCATTATTGGCATGCACGCCCAAAGCCGTATCGTCGAAAGAATGACGAACTGCTATCATGAAAAGGGAGCCGATGTGGTTATCGCTTTCCAGGAAGTTCCGAGGGATCAGGTTTACAAATATGGTATCGCCAAACCCAAAACTGACGGCGACGTATTTGAAATTGAAGACCTGGTTGAAAAACCGGAGGTAGATAAAGCCCCGGGAAATCTCGCGATTGCTGCACGATATATACTTTCACCAGATATTTTTGATGCGTTAAAGAGAACAAAACCCGGTGCAGGCGATGAAATTCAGCTTACGGACGCTATCCGGCTACTCCTCCGGGATGGCAAAAAAGTATACGGCGTATCGCTGAGTGCTAATGAAAAACGATACGATATCGGTAATTTTGGCACTTATTTCCGTGCATTCACCGAATTCGCCCTTGCTGACAAAAAATTCGGCCCTGAACTTAAAGAATACTTAAAATCTCTTCTAAATGAAGATTATTCGTAAAAAGGCGTATGCCCGCGCCGGCCTCCTTGGAAACCCATCCGACGGCTATAACGGGAAAACCATCTCATTCATCATCCGAAATTACCACGCCGAAATCGTATTGTACGAGTGGAATACACTCGAAATCGTGCCTAGCGTTCAAGACAAAGGGAAATTCAGGTCGATCCATGATCTGGCGGCCGATGTTCGTCTTCATGGCTATTATGGAGGTATGCGGCTCATTAAGGCAACGATTAAGCGATTTTCTGACTACTGCATTGAGCGCAATATTGAGCTCCATTCTCAAAATTTTTCTATTCGTTACTCTTCAAATATTCCGAGACAGGTCGGAATGGCCGGCTCCAGCTCTATTATTGTTGCCACGCTTCGCTGTCTGATGGAGTTTTATGACGTAACTATCCCACGTAAAGCACAACCGTCATTTGTCCTTTCTGTTGAACAGGAAGAGCTTGGAATATCAGGCGGACTCCAGGACAGGGTAATACAGGTGTACGAAGGCTTGGTTTATATGAATTTTGATAAGGAAGTTGAACACTCTGCCGACGGTTTTCTGTGCTACGATTATCAGCCGCTGAATCCTTCTCTTCTCCCAAATATCTACATTGCCTACCACGCAGGCCTAAGTGAGCCAACAGAAATATTTCATAATAATATTCGGGGACGTTTTTTAAATAGTGAACCTGAAGTCGTAAATGCCATGCAGAGATTCGCGGAATTAACTGAGCAAGGAAAACAG
>DATGBT010000061.1:0-3404 GCA_035312505.1 Balneolaceae bacterium
TGAACCATCAGGGACTGATCATGGTCGGCAGAAAGTATGGAATCGTAGGTCAGGGATTTTACTATGGCATAGTCTCCGGGGTGGTAAGATGCGATACTGAGAAGCAACAGCACGGAGAGGGCAATGATAAAAATCCCCGCCACTTCCATTTTCCGTTTGTGATCGAAGTTACCAAAAGAAGTATTTGAACGTGTTTTTTTAGCCATTATTGAGGGTAATCATCCCGTCCTTAAGCCTTGGCACAATATCTGTTGTGTCGATCTGGCTGCAGAAGTCGATATCCCCGGTTCCTACAATACTTTTTAACCGGGTTGCATGGTTTGATTTATGAATTACTTTCGGAATATCTTTTCCATAAATGCTGTAAATGCCGTGTGCCACCCTGGCTCCGTCGGTAGAATCCTCGGGCAGTTTACCATTTGTCAGCAAGTGGATGATATTACCGGCGAGCAGCATGTCTTCAAAAGCCAGTCTGCCCTTCCATCCAGCACAAAATAAAACAATGTCTTTTTTCTGAGTTTTCAAAATCTCAACCACTGCACTCACATTCAGAAATGCCGCAATAAAGATATTTGATGACCCAACTGATTTTTTTATCGCTTTTGTACCGTTAGTAGTGTTAAAAATAAGCGTTTTATCACCAACCATTTCATTGGTAAACTCAAGCGGGGAGTTCCCCAGGTCATACCCCTCAATTTTTACTCCATCCTTTTCGCCACAGAGCAGGTAATTGTCCGAATCTACGTTTTGGGCAATTTTGCTTGCTTCACCCATATCGCTGACCGGAATGATGGCTTTCGCACCATTTTTCAGTGCAGTAACTATGGTTGTTGATGCTCGTAATACATCAATGATAACCACAGACTTATTTCGCAACTCATCCTCCTGAAATGAGTGGAGTGAATAAAATACGTCAAGTGTTTGTTTCTCAGACATGTGAATAATCTATTTTTTGATAAAAGGTGGTCTGGCCACGATGGCCTTCACTGGTTTATTCCTGATGTTAATATAAATTTCTTCGTTTACCGAAGCATTTTCTGTTGATATGTATCCCATTCCTATACCTATACTGAGTGTAATGGATTGAGTTCCACTGGTTACAAATCCAATTTCATCCCCGGCTTTGCTGCTAATGGTATAGCCACTTCGCGGAATTCGTCTCTGTTCATCAACCTTAAATCCCATCAGCTTTCGCGACACACCCTTTTCTTTCTGTTTCCAGAGGATGTTCTTTCCTATAAAATCATCTTTGTCGAAATCAATCAGCCAGCTCATCCTTGCTTCTACAGGAGTCGTATCTTTGGTGATATCGTTTCCGTAAAGAGGATATCCCATTTCAAGACGAAGCGTATCGCGTGCTCCAAGGCCGGCCGGTAATATACCGCGGCCTTCACCAACTCTCAGAAGTTCTCTCCATATTTTTACAGCATCTGATTTATTCGTATCGATATACAGTTCAAATCCTTGTTCACCTGTATAACCGGTTGCGGAAATAATGACATCCTTTTCACCTGCTACTTCACCTTTTTCAAAGGTATAAAAACGTATGGACTCTACATCGGTATCGGTCAATTCTTTTACTATCGCTATCGCTTCAGGCCCTTGTATCGCTAAAAGCGCATATTGGTCTGATCGGTTTTCCAGCGTGGCCCCCATGCTGTTTTGGGAGGCGATCCAGTCGTAATCTTTCTCGATATTCGACGCATTCACAACCAGCATATACTCATTTTCAGCCAGCATGTACACAAGCAGATCATCAACGATTCCGCCGTCTTCGTAGCACATGGCCGTGTACTTCGCTCTTCCCGGCTCCAGTTTTGATACGTTTGCAAGGGTTACTTTATCAAGCAGTTTGGCAGCCTGAGGTCCGCTCACAAAAAATTCTCCCATATGAGATACATCAAACAGCCCTGCTTTGTCTCGAACAGCTGTATGCTCATCCTTAATTCCCGAATACTGCACCGGCATATCAAAGCCGCCAAAATCGATAATTTTAGCGTTTAAACGGACGTGCTCATTATAGAGCTGGGTTCTTTTAGACATGGTTAAATGAACTGAATCTTAGTTTATTCGGTGGTTATGACTTGAAACTCCCGTTAAAAGACACACCGGCATCTCAACGTAAATACCGAAACTGATATACTCATGCGACAAGTCGCTGGCTATGAATTGAACTATCGGCATAATCCCTCAACATTCTTCAATATCCTGCTTCGTGCACCTTGATGCCTGAAAATCACTATTTATATCGTGTTTGATTGACTGAAACCCGTAGGATTCAGAACAGTAAAGTTAACTATTCTTGATCACTATAAACAACTAAACAAATTTTTAAACACACTCCCTTCATTTAGATTATATACTATTCTCACTATCTTTGTCTGCGTACCTATTCCACCTCAGTATATTATAATACTGCTCAAGCCGTCAGGAATAGAGCATTAAATGAAAATCTCCTTTTAAAATTACAATATTTGGTTATGGCCATTCATAAGGAACAGATAAAAAGTGCACTGTCTCAGGTAATTCATCCATCTTATAAAAAAGATCTTGTTACGCTTGGTTTGATTCAGGATCTGATTGTACAAGAGAAATATGTAGCTTTTACGCTCGAGCTTCCCAAAAAAGATGATGAACTTGCCGCCCATCTAAAAAAGGAGTGTACCCAGGCTGTTAAGAAATTTGTAGACCCCGAAATTGTACTCGATATCACGGTGGGGATCAACATTTCGCGCCAGCGGGAACTTGACGGTGAGCCCGAACCAGAGAAGAAGCAGGCTCCAGAGCAAACTCCCGTTCTATCCGGAGTAAAAAACGTAATTGCAGTGGCCTCCGGTAAAGGTGGTGTTGGAAAATCTACCGTTGCCGCCAACCTGGCCGTTGCCATGGCCCAAACCGGAGCGAAAGTAGGGCTGCTTGATACAGATATTTACGGACCCAGCGTCCCCACAATGTTCGGGGTTAAAGAGAGGCCAAACATTACCACACAGAAAAAGCTCGTTCCAATAAAAAAACATGGCGTGCATCTTGTGTCCATGGGTTTTTTAGTGGATCAGGATCAGGCTATGATCTGGCGCGGCCCAATGGTGACCAGCGCTGTTAAACAGTTTATGCAGGAAGTGGAGTGGGGCGAACTCGACTTCCTGATTTTAGATCTCCCCCCGGGAACCGGCGACATTCAGCTGACCATTGTACAGACTGTGCCCTTAACCGGGGCTATTGTGGTTTCCACACCGCAGACCGTAGCACTTGATGATGCCCGAAAAGGCGTGGCGATGTTCAGCAAGGTTAACGTACCGGTTTTGGGAATTGTAGAGAATATGGCCTATTTCGTACCCGGTGACATGCCCGAGAAGAAATACTATATCTTCGGAAAACATGGTGCCCGAAAACTGGCTCAGAAA
>DATGBT010000062.1:0-5315 GCA_035312505.1 Balneolaceae bacterium
ATCAGCGGATCTTTATCCAGTTCTTTCCGGCAGGTTTCGTCAAAACTTTTCACTTCCTCTTTTTTGTTCACCGACTTCAGGCTCAGCATCGGTTCCGGGTGATCCACAAGGCCAAGTTCATCTCTCGGCTCACCGCCAACCCGCTGTGTGGGAGAGTCGCCTGTTTTCAGGTCCGGATACTCTTCTTCAAGTTCCTCCAGCTGCTCCATCAGCTTATCATATTCAGCATCAGAGATTACCGGGTCATCTTTTACGTAATAACGGTAGTTGTGGTACCAGAGGGCTTCCCGAATCTTCCTGATATTTTTTTCAGATTCACTTTTTGATGATATTTCATCAATATTCACATCCGGTTTCAGATCAATATCATTTATCTCTTCCTTCATAATTCTGCTCCGGTAACTATGTCTGAATTCTCGATTTCATCAGTCCGTTCCAAAATGATCCAGAAGTTCCTCTGCTCCGAGAGTATTGACTACATCCCCGGATTTAAGCCATCCCCGCCTGGCCTGGAATATTCCGTATTTCATGTTTTGCAGATCACCTATACTGTGGGCGTCGGTCGAAACGGATATCAACAACCCTTTTTCCATAGCCATCTTACTGTGACGATCATCCAGATCCAGGCGTTCCGGATTGGCATTTATTTCCATGATGATATTCTTCTCAACTGCTTTATCCATAATGGCTTCCATATCCAGGTTCATACCGTCGCGCTTTTGTAATAGGCGACCGGTTGGATGTGCCAGAATATCCATCCAGGGGTTTTCCATAGCCTTAAGAATTCGCTCGGTCTGCTTTTCGCTATCCATATCCATATGGTAGTGTACTGAACAGATGCGAATGTCGAGCTTGCTTAGAATATCGTCCGGCAGGTCCAGAGAACCGTCTTCCAGAATATCTACTTCAATCCCCTTCAGAATACGGATGTCGTCTATTTCATCGTTTACTTTATCTATTTCCTTCAGCTGCTCAGCCAGCTCATCGGCGTTCAGTCCGCCGGCCACATTCACGCGTTTGGAATGGTCTGTAATCGCAATGTACTCGTAACCGTGTTCCGTGGCTGCTTTAGCCATCTCTTTGATGGATGCAACTCCGTCGGTATAATTTGTATGCATATGAATATCTCCTTTGATGTCCTCTAATTGGATGAGGTCAGGAAGATCTCTCTCTTCTGCAAGTTCAATCTCACCGCGGTTTTCCCTCATTTCCGGAGGCACCCATTTCAGGTCGAGAGCTTCGTACATCTCTTCTTCCGTTTCGCCTGCAATCGGTTCATCTTCACCTTCCCTGAAAATGCCGTATTCGTTTACTTTAAGGTCGTTCTTTTGCGCCCGTTCCCGCAGATGGATGCCGTGTTCTTTGGAACCTGTAAAGTAGATCAGGGCAGCCCCGAATGATTCTTTTGGCAACACAGCCAAATCTACCTGAAGGCCAGACTTAAGATGAACTGAGGTGCGTTTTTCCCCCTTTTTAATAACTTCCTCCACATCTTCATAGTTTACAAAATGATCTGCAATGGCTTCCACATCATCACCTGTCGCCAAAATATCAAGATCGCCCACGGTCTCTTTGTGTCGCCTGTAGCTTCCGGCGATCTCCACAGTATCAGTCGCTTCACATTCAAGAAGATATGAAAGCAACGGTTCTGCGTACTCCTCGGCACGTGCTAAAAGCGTTCGGGATTCCCGGTTATTTTGCCGATCAATTTCATCTTCGATTTTCTCTTCTGTCTTTTCACCGAACCCCTCAAGCTCCCGAATCTTATTGTTATCAGCAGCCGTCTCAAGGTCTTCGATACTATCTATACCCAGCTCATCGTAAATTTCTTTGGCGCGTTTGGGGCCCACACCTTCCAAATTCAGTATATCCGCAAGTTCTTCCGGCACTCGCTGTTTAACTTCTTCAAGCTGTTTTAATGAACCGGTTTTAACAATCTCTTCAATTTTCCCGGCAATGCTTTCACCCACGTCAGATATTTTTGTCAGATCTTCTCCCTCTGCCACTTTATCGGCCAGATTTTCCGTTAGATTTTCGACCGACCTTGCTGCCTGGCGGTACGATCGTACCCGAAATTCATCTGCACCTTCTATTTCGAGCAGATCTGCCATCTCTCTCAGAATCTCGGAGATATCGCTATTATGAACGGGCATATTGGTTTAATTCAATTGCTCATTTTTTTAAATAACAAAAAAACAGACTTGTTTCGTTTGTAAAACTTGAATGCTATACGATTCAGGTGAGTTTTAATTGATATAAGACACACATCAATTAAATAAATATCGAGATGCCTGAGCTTCCTGAAGTGCTACATTTTAAACACTATATCGAATCGACGTCTTTTAACCAGCGGATTGAGGATGTTGAAGTACTTAAAGAGCAGGTAGTAAACAACCACAGTAAGCGGCAATTCAAAGAAAACCTCTCAGGAAATACATTTAAATCCTGCTCAAATTATGGCAAATACCTTTTTATGCATACGTCAGGAACCCTTGATCTTGTGATGCACTTCGGTATGACGGGATGTCCTGTTTATTTTAAAAATGAAGACCACAAACCAGACTTTCCCAGGGCAATCTTCCTTTTTGAAAATGGTTTTAAACTGGCTTTTGACTGTGCACGTATGCTTGGCAATCTGGAACTCATTGAAGACGTGAATGCGTATATCAATGATAAAGAACTTGGACCCGATATCTCCTCTGGTGATTTCAATTCCGAAACGTTTCATCAATTGATGCAGAATCGAAAGGGCATGATTAAATCATCATTAATGGATCAACACCTGATGGCGGGAATTGGTAATGAACAGTCTGATGAAATTTTGTTCCAGGCTCGCATTCACCCGAAAGAAAAAGTTAAAGATCTGAGTGAAAGTGACCTCCAGAACATCTACGATGAGATGGAGAGGGTTATTCAGACAAGAGTGGAATGCCTGGATCACGATAAAAAAATGCCGAAAAACTTCCTGCTGAGACACAGAACCGAAGGAGAAGAATGTCCTGCGTGTGGTGGCACCATTAATAAAGTAACTGTTGGAGGAAGGTCCGGATATTTCTGTCCAACCTGTCAGAATTAGGCGAATATGAACTAAAATGTGATCGTACCATCATTCCAAAACATACCGGAGTATGGCTTTAAGAATTATACCGAAATTTTATCCTCTTTATATCTGTTATGATACTGTATAGAAATCAATAGCAACTTTCGAGTTGTATGAGAGAATTTTAAAATTCAAATGAGGTACTATTATGACAGCATTTCCAGTATTCGACAAAACGATTCAAAAGACAATGATCATAATCGATGAGGTTAGCACAGAGGGAAAATTTCATGACAGAGAGCAGGCATTTAAAGCGCTTCGGGGAACTCTCCACACGCTTCGTGACCGTCTGCCGGTAAATGTTGCGGCACAAATCGGGGCACAGCTGCCCATTTTATTGAGCGGTTTTTTCTATGAGGGCTGGAAACCGGCCGCAACTCCACAAAAAGACCGAACTCAAGAAGAATTCCTGGAACACATTCAGGAGTATCTTTCGGATAAAGCACCTCAAATGAATGCTATGCATGCTGCTCAAACAGTATTCAAAGTACTTTCCAATCACATATCTGAGGGGCAGATAGAAGATATTCAGAAGGCTCTGCCGGAAGGGCTCAGAAAACTATGGCCCGAGAAAGCACAGGAACTTGCCTGATTTCTTTCTAACTGTGATCTATGTTATGAGCCATTCGCATTCGATTCCTCTTCGAATGGCTCTTTCTAAAAAAGAGTGATTGTAAATTGAGTATAAACTGTCGTTTCAATTATTTTTTTTCTATGCCTGTTTGAAGGTAGAGAAACCTAACTTTATAATATTCAAAATCATATGAGAGATGAAAGAGGCTATGTAAAGTGGTTTGAAAATTTAACTTCAGAAGATACTCCTGAGGTTGGCGGCAAGAATTCATCACTTGGAGAAATGATTTCTTCTCTGAAAGAGCAAGGAATAAAAGTGCCGGACGGCTTCGCCACAACTGCAAGCGCCTATCAAAGGTATTTAGAAGCCAATGATATTGAAGAGAAGATCAACTCCCTGATAGATGACTATCACGAAGAAACCATATCGCTTGATGAGGCCGGACAATCGATTCGGGATTTGATCATAAAGGGCGACATGCCGGAGAATGTGGAGCAGGCGATCACTAGTGCGTATAAAGAGCTTGGCAGCCAATATAATACTGAGGATGTGGATATTGCTGCCCGCTCAAGCGCAACGGCTGAAGATCTGCCGGAAGCCAGCTTCGCCGGTCAACAGGAATCGTACCTGAATATATCAGGCAAAAAGGCCGTACTGGAAGCGTGTAAAAAATGCTATGCATCTCTGTTCACTGATCGCGCCATCTCCTATCGGGATGAACAGGGCTTCGACCATATGGATGTTGCTCTTTCCATAGGAATTCAGAAAATGGTACGATCTGACCTGGCCGGTGCCGGCGTCCTCTTTACGCTTGATACTGATTCCGGATTTCCAGACGTAGTTCTTATAAATGCTGCCTGGGGACTTGGAGAAAACGTGGTTCAGGGAACCGTAAACCCGGATCAGTATACCGTATTTAAACCCTTACTGGATAATGAAAACATCAATTCAATTATTGGTAAGCAGCGTGGAGACAAGAAGGTAAAAGTAGTCTATGCTGATGTTGAGGACAATCCTGTTAAAAACGTGGATACAACAGATAAAGAACGCCGATCGTATGTGCTCTCGGAAGAAGAGATCCTTCGGCTGGCGAGATGGGGGAAAACGATTGAAGAACATTATGGTAAACCGATGGATATTGAATGGGCTAAAGACGGAGAGCTTGATGAAATATTTATCGTCCAGGCGCGCCCCGAAACCGTCCATTCGCAGAAAGAAGCCACTGCCTCTCTTAAATCCTATACACTCAAGGAGGAAGGCGACACATTGCTGAAAGGCCTGGGAATTGGCCACGGTATCGGCACCGGGAAGGTACAAATTATTGAGAGCGCGGATGATATTGAGCAGTTCGATGAGAATTCTGTTCTAGTCACTGAAATGACGGATCCAGACTGGGTTCCGGTGATGAAGCGTGCATCAGCCATTGTTACAAATCTTGGTGGACGCACCTCCCACGCGGCTATTGTGAGCAGGGAGCTGGGTATTCCCGCCATTGTAGGCACGGGCAATGCCACACAGAAACTGGAAAATGGAAAAGAAGTTACCGCCACCTGTCTTGAGGGAGATCAAGGGTTTGTGTACGACGGGATTCTGGAGTACGAAGAAGAGGATCTTGACCTCGAGGATCTGCCTGAGACAAAA
>DATGBT010000063.1:0-12288 GCA_035312505.1 Balneolaceae bacterium
TGCTGGTATCCGTCTTCATCAATCAGTACCAAAATATCAAAAAAATTACTGATCAGCTGTTCAAACTGTTCTGCACCATGTAATGAAATGGAGTTTTTTCCGGTCTCGACTTCATTCTCATATTTCATAATCGCCTGGCCTTATATTATTAACTCCCTCAGAAATCAGAATAATCACTCACTCCTTTCTACAGTTTATTCAAACTGTCTTAATAAGTAAAGTGATAAAGTGCATAAGTCACTGACAATTAATGAATGGGAAAAGTCATAAAGCTGAAATATTTCGCTATTATTCCAGACTCATAAGCTCAATTTTTTTAAAAAGAACTCCTCTCGTTCGTCCATTCGAAACCGTAAAACCTGTTATATCACCTTCATTATTTTCAATAAAAGAAATATTTCCAATGGGAAATCCGCCGGCGAACTCATCTTCCTGCGCGGGATTTAGCTGAACCGGATCCATTTGATAATGCTTAAGCATGAGTGATTCATCCTCAGTGACAAGTGTATAAACGGTCCGTATTTCATCACTATAAAATGTACCCGTATACTGTTCCAGCTCATCTGCAGAGGGATTCCATTCAATCCTTTTCGCAATATGGTTTCCATTCTGATGGAGTGTGAGTGAATCGGCGGTCATATCCTCATTCATGTGAAAGGTAATATCTGCAGCCACCCCTACGAGAGTAAATGTTGAATCAGATGTTGCCCGAATATCTATCTCGGGCTGTCCGGTTGCCTGCGTGTAGAGCCGCTCACCATCACGGTCAAATGTCAGAATAAATCCAGGCTGAATTTCAAGTTCATAGCGTCCCGACAGAGCATCAAACTGCTCATGATCGTATGTAAATTCACCTGCTACTTCTGGCTTTTCATCTTCATCCTCAGAGTTATCATCATAGTACTCCTCAAAAAAAGCATCTGCTATTGTAAACGCGTGGTCACCACGAAATCCCGCGTCGTTACTCTGCGTAACGACCGCTGCGTCAATCTCCGGGAAGTAGACAAGCATCGATCGGTGAGCCATATCTGCCCCACCGTGCTGTAGCGTTTTGAGACCCCGATGTTCTCCAATTCCAAGTCCAAGACCGTAGCTCGTTTCTTCTCCGTTATTCAGAACGTAGGACGTGGAGATCTCCCTGATGATCTCCTCATCACCAACGGCAGGTGAATTCAGGTTCCTGATCCATTCGGCCAGATCGTCCATCGTTGTGTAGATACCACCTGCACCCATCGCACCGGAGAGGTCGGTCACCTCCTCATACACACCCTCTTCAGATATCGTATACCCGGTGGATCTGTCATCGATGATCATACCCGACCGGTTTTTAATGACTGTTTCATCCATCCCAAGAGGAAGAAATACATTTTCACTCATCCACTCTGGAAACGGCGTACCGCTAACTATGTGAACCACCTCAGACATCAGCGAAAAGCCTGTGTTGTTGTAGTTAAATTCATCGCCGGGTTTGTTTTGAAGCTCGTCCTGATTTTGAATTATTCGGATTATCATGTCAGGATCAATTTCCGTACTCAAGTTACGTCCTGTAAGCGAAAGTGTATTCAGGTACTCCCGGTATCCGCTGGTGTGAGTTAATAAATGGCGGATGGTAACTGTATCATCAAAATCGGGTAGTTCAGGAATATATTCCCGGATATCGTCATCCAGCGACAGTTTCCCCTGCTCTTCCAGCAGGGCCATTGCAAATCCGGTAAGCTGTTTCGATGTAGACCCGATATTGTGACGTGTGTTTGTACCCATTGGTACATCATAGGTTAAGCTGGCCATCCCGTAGGTTTTATGCAAAATTATATCCCCATCCTTCATCACCATTACCGCAGCACCCGGTACGTCATTCCCTGTATTGGAGGCCATGAGCTGATCCACTTTACCCTCAGGATTGTCGGCGACGGGTTCCGGAGAGACCAAATAAATAGAATAACGGCCCTCTTCGGCCTCAAATGGTGACACTTCCAGTTTGTATTGCCCAGGTTCATCCGTTTCAAATTGAAATCGTTCTTTACCTCTTGCCGGTGTATCAAATGCGTACATTCGTTCGCCGGACGGACTGAAAAGTGTGATCACAACATCAACGGTTTGCTGATCGACCCACCCCCGCACAAACATCGCGGAATCGAGCTCAGCAAGGTATATGTGTACATCGTCACTACTTAATGAATCAGAGATACTTTCTCCGGGAATCAGATTTCGTTCCAAACCATCTGTTGTTTGAGAGATCACGGGTATGGTTAACAGCAAGCTTGTGAGCAACAGGAATGTCAGTCTTTTCATGAGAAATGCATTAAAGTGGGTTAAAAGTGAATTCGTGTGAGTAAATACGGCAATCCGCCACTTGGGATTCAACCAATTTTTAAAAAAATGCGTTAATGCTTTCTCGCCATAATCAGCATTTTTACGTTGATCACCAGAAACCGGAAAAACTGCCAAACCGGGTTGGTTCGCTTCCACGCGGTAAACTTCGAAGGCGTGGGCGGGTAGTAGTTCTGTTCATAAGGTGTTCGCAGAGACTCTTTCTTTTCCATTACGGTCTGATTTAGATTAAAATTTATTCGGGAATGACCATCCAGAGCGGTTTGGCTTTCGCTTTATACATGAATCCAAAATGGAGCAGATGTTTGATCCAGTGTCCCGCAAGGCCTATTTCTCCTGTGGTGTATCGAAGGGAACGCCCCGTATCGGGGTAGGCTTCGAAATCGGGAATAATGGGATACATCGTCATCGAAACGGCCGTACCGTTTAGTGCACTGGCCCCTGCCGACGCAATACATGCGGCTCCCATTTTCGACATGGACGCTTTCCGAACAGGTTTTTCCGCATCGCCCTTCATCATATCCACAATATTAAAGGCCACCTCTCTTCCCATTACACCGGATGGCATACCGGTTCGGGGAGGCGTGGGTGAAATCGGCGTACCGTTTGTGCTTTTTGCCGGCTTTGAAATGGCGTGAGGCGGTGCAAAGGCAATACCCACGGCAAAAATGTTGCAATATGTAGGATTTTGGTATGTTTCCGGCCAGTCTTTAGGCCCCCATTCATCATAAGTCTTACCTGAGTAATCGGCATCCACTTTCATAAATCCATTCGGAGCAAAGATCTGATCTGTAATCTCCTCGCCCTTTTTATTAAACGCCTGAAAAGGTACGCCTGTAAAAGGCGGAAGCATCATAGAAAAATCAAATTCCTGTTCGGCTTCTTGTCCATCCAGAGTCTCATAGACAAACGCATTTTCCTTTACGCCCCTTACACCTGCTTGTTTTATCCATTTTATTCCCCGTTCCGTGAAGAGCGACTCCGTAAAAATGCGGCTATGCGTTACATAACCTCCACGCTTCACATGCATGCCACCCATGCCAAAATCACCCAGCTCCATTTCGTTCGTAATCCAGGTTAGCTCGGCTTTATCACGAACGCCGTGCTTTCTCATCAGATACTCTACATTAAACAGGTATTCAAAGGCAGCTCCCTGGCAGGTACAGGTACCGTGCCCGGTACCAATTACAATCTTCTGCCGCTCACCTTTTTTCATTCGTTCAATAGATTCCTGGAGATGCTTGTAAGCGTGCTCTGCGTGCCCGTGAGTACAGACGGAGGTTGTGTACCCGTTATCCGGCCCAAGACCTTCCGTTTTATCAAAGCGCAAACGAGGACCGGTTGCGTTTATCAGGTAATCATATGTCAGGATATCCTTCTCCCCCATCCGTTCGGGACTGGTATAACTGATCTCAATAAAGGGTTTTGGATTTTCTTGATTGCCTTCCGGAAAGATGGCTGTCGCTTTTGCCTGGTAAAATGGAATTCCTGTTTTTTTATAAATGGGTGCCAGATCAAAGGTCACCTGCCCCGTGTTCATAAACCCGACTCCTACCCATATGTTTGAAGGAATCCAGTTCCATTTTGAATTGGGACTTACCACAATAACTTCGTGGTCTCCCTTCAGTTTTCTATGTGCGTGCAGAGCTGACGTGTGTCCCGAAACACCGGCTCCCATTATTAACAGACGTGCCATGTTCACTCCCTCCAATCAAATTGTCATTGAACTTCTCCACCCTTCTCTTATTATAAATGTAGTAAGTTTTTATTAATCGGCAATGAAATCATTCATATGTTTTTACAGTATTTTGCCGCTAAACTAAATATCAGTATACATCAGAAAAACGATAGAATATCGAAACCCACTCTTTCGGTTCCACTCCATATCCGGTTCCATTTCGTACAATGACCAGATTCTTCTCCGGCGAAATGTAAATAAACTGGCCTTTATCACCTTCAGCCATAAAATCGTACGAACCATCATCCCGCATGAAGCCCCACCACATATATTTGTAATAGCCTGTGCCGGGCATTTCCTTCACGTTTTCATTATAGTATTCTGTGTAGTTTCCGGGAATAAACGGGCTTGTTGATTCATTTACCCACCATTCGGGCAGTAATTGTTCTCCCTGCCAGCGCCCGTTGTTTAGAAACAGCCGGCCAAATTTGGCAAAATCGATCGCCCTGGCGTTTACTCCCGTCTCCATCTTTTCAAACCCGCTTTCCTCACTATCCAGCGACCACGAACCGTCGAACTCCATGCCAAGCGGATCCCAGATTTTTAGCTGCAGATATTCCGTGACCAACATGCCTGTTGTTCTCTCCAATATCATCCCCAGTAACTGCGGATGATATTTATTGTAATCGAATGTCGATCCAGGATTTGTGGTAATGTGCGTGTTTTCCAGGGCCAGCTTTCTCTGGTCGGGGTAATACGTGGTAAGAGGATCATCTCCATTGAATAGAAAAAGGCGGTTCTTATCATATTCCAGACCGGAAGTCATCATCAATAGATGCTGAACCTTAATATTTGAAAAACGCTCGTCTCTCTCGGCCAGTTCCGGCAGGTAACGGGTGACCGGATCATCAACACTATCAATAAAACCGTCCTGAATGGCAAAGCCTATCAAGGCCGATGTAAATGATTTGGCAACGGAAAAAGAAGTAACCACAGAATTGCGACGAGCCCCGTTAAAATACCCCTCATACAACAATAATGTGTCCCTGAGCACAATAAACGACTGTGTATCAGTCTCATCTAAAAAAGTCTCCAGATCGTAGAAGCCCGCTACTTTTTCAAGCAGCTCCTCTGTCCTCTCATCAGGTGCCGTATCAAAATGAAACGTTTTTTCTGGCGCATGCAGCTCTCTCGATGGAAATTTCTGCCAGTCAAACGCGTCCGATTCCTGCCACACCAAAACGCGATAGATATATTTGTGCGGGTAGTTGATCAAGGCTGCCAAAAACATGAATAGGATGAGGCAGCAGACAACGATTCCTGCGAACCCCGAAATTTTTCGGATACTCATGGAGAAGTGCTCTTTTTAGATCATTATGCTATTCTTTAATACATGAATTAATGGTAAAAAATAACTTTTCCACTCAACACATTTTTTTGCCTTACGAGGCCGGAAAGTTTCTATCACCCCTGATCCGTTCTATCTGTTTTTGATGATGCCTGATATGATCTACCATAAATTCAATCGCCTGCTTTAACGAAAGATATCCAGCCCGGGGATGCTTATACACCATTTTTACAAAGTTCTCATCATCACTTTTGGTCAGTAGTTCATGAAAATCATTCCGAATACTATTCCACTCATTCAAAAGCTCTTCAAAATCTGGAGCCTCTTCCTGAACCTCAGCAATTTTTGGGGCCCTGAATTTTACGGGAAGTGCCAATGCTAACTTCAACAATAAAGCTCTGACCCTGGCCTGAATATTTACGTTCGGAAGCTCATCAGCGCGTCTTATTTTTCTTTTTATAAGCTTAAGCGACTGACTCTCTGCAGTAACCAAATGTCTGAGAACCTGAACCATACTCCATGATCCTGGATCGGGTTTAAATTTCAACTGCTCACCACTGAACTCCTTATAGAATGATTGCAGTTTATGACGCTGTTTTTCCAGCCTGTTAAATGCTTCCTCAGTTTTTCGTTTCATGATTTTTTGCTCATGGAAAGTTCCGTAAGTCCTTCACAAGTTTGCCATACTTTGTCGATCGTGCCTTTATCTAAGACATAAGCAGGAAAAACAGTCGCGCCAACCCCCTGTTTAATATCTGTCATGATACCACTATTTACCTTCGCCGGCACCATCTCTTCTTTGCGGTGATTAAAGTGTTTGCCGGTTTGGTTTTTGAACTCCTCTGCCGTGCACAAATCATAGTAAAGCTTTGCAGTATATTCAGTTGGGCGGAAAAATAGATTCTGTATGCGGGCAATTATTCGCCAGGCCGGTTTTACTTTTTGGAGTGTCTCTTTTGACATTTTTGCACCATTTATCTGAATAGAATTGACCTTGATACCATCATTTTTAAACTCTTCCGCCATTTTTAAGGTGAGCATTAACAGAGCCATCTTCGAATTCCGATAGTTGATGTATACGCTGTGGTTAGGGTCATTAACATATTCGCCTCTTAGATTTGAAAAATCGATCTCTTTCTTTGGGTTTAGAAAATGTTTGATGATGTTACTCCCGGCATTTAAAACTCTTGGGTCATCGGAACCGGAAAGGAGTTTTTTCAGGAGCTGAGTGAGCAGAAAAGGTCCGACCACGTTTGTAGCAAACGTAATTTCAATACCTTCGGGACTAAGTTTATAATCTGAACCGTGATTGAAGTAGGCTGCATTGTTAATCAGAATGTCAATATGATCGAACTCCCGCTCTATTTCCTTTGAAAACTTTTCGATCGATTTGAAAGACGAGACATCTAATTCTTTTAGAGAAACAGAGGGATTGTTTGATTTATTGATTACCTCTTGATGGAACGGATGGCTCTTAGTAAGATTCCTACAGGCCATAATAACGTTATGACCCTTTTCAGCAAAGGTAGTTGCCGCTGCCAACCCAATTCCTGAATTCGCTCCGGTAATGATCACCGTTTTAGGAGTCATAGATCTGGAATATCATTTTAGATTTCAGATATAGTTAACGCTCTAGTGCCCTAAATCGCTTCAATCCATAGGTACTCATTCGGCAAATCGGGTATTAGAACTCAGATATACAAATAAGAACAGATTTCCATGTGGTGAAATCGGGGTTTCAGGCTGAATGTAACTGAGTGGGACTCGCTGCTTTCCCGTGTAATTCACTTCCGATTAATATTCTGTTCAAATTTCTGAAAATAAGCAATATTCGTCTAAGCTAAAGTGATTTCGAGGGAGATAAAGTGCTATCCAGCGACAGGATAAATAATTGGGACACGTCGGTTTTAACTGAATGCTTTTAATCCATTAGCGACACTTTTGCGGTAGTAAGCACAACGGATGAATTCTCAGACATGGAATCATAATATTTTACAAATCTACTGGTCTCAGCTGACTCATATGAATCGAGATTCTGAGCCCACCGATAGGCAATAGGTTGGTAATATAATTCTGCCTTTATGTGAAACGGACCATTCGGGTCTTTCAGATCTACCCGATATCGAACCTGGTCGCCACCACCGGTAAAATTATGATCATTATCTGCAGAGCCTTTAACGGCAATATCTTCGTCGGCTGTAGATTTATCAAACCCTTTCGGCAGAACTCGATTGTCTTTAATGTATCGAATAGCAGTTAGAAGTCCGGTTGTCACCTGATCCTGGGGATCCACTAGTATGGCCTCATATATTTGAACCTGATCTTCCGTAGTGATTTCACTATAGTGTTGTTCATAATGGCTGCCTGCCCTGTCATTATCATTTCCTGCGATTGAACCATCAGGCATAACCGCACCTGATTCAAATATGATATCATCATTCTGGTCAGTCACTGAAAAACGAATCCACACTCGTCTTGACGGATAGGCTGTTGGCAGCTTATGTCCCGCAAGATTTTCAATATTCACATCGGCAATCAGTTCATTTTCAGCAATCTCTGCATTGGAAATTGAAATGTAGGCCGATTTGGTTTCAAGGTGTTTGATCGTTCGATTAACAGCGGCATCCATTTCTTGTGGCAAAGCCTGCACACCCAGTTCATCACGATAACGATTGAGCATCCTCTGCATAAAAAAATTACCGCCTCTAAAGGTATGTTTTGAAACTTGTTCGCGGGGTTGTCCCCAAACAGAGGCAATCGGTGTACTTCCTTCTACTACAGGCATATGGCATGACTGGCAACTTTGATCATTCACAAAACTGCTGTGTCTCCATTCAAGGTAGGGAACCTGCTCGGGAAGCTCGCCAATAACTTCTCCTTCGGGGCCCAATGTATGGGTATATAGCGTATGGCATGTAGCACAGAGTTCTGATTCTATCAAATGTTTCGATTCTACCTGCAAGAATCCTGACGACGAGTGCATAATTTTTGATCGGCCCTGATCGACTGGATAAGGACCGTAAATCTCCCGTTCACCCAACGGTTTTTTAGTGTCAATTATAAATCCGCCAACAAAACTTTCACGCTCACCGAAATTATCACTTTTTATTTGGTGACAAGTTGCGCAGGAAACGCCATCTACCGCCAACATATTTTGTTGAGAGACAGCTTGGTTAGCCGGGAGATTGGCAAAGACCTGGCTCATTTGTCCCTGCGATTTCGCCTGGTAATGGGCCATCGGCATATGGCAGGTAGAACATTCGTTTTCAATGGCAGCTCGGGATTCCGGATGATCCATAACTTCTCTTCGAACGGCTGCATGCCAATAGGGATCACGGGCAGAATTAGCCATCATGCTGGCTCGCCAGTTCGTGCCAAAAGATATATCCTCACCGGTTGGTGAAACTAAATTATTATGGCAGTTCATACAGTTTCCAGCCGTGGTGAAAAGCATCTGTTGCGCCTTATCGAGATCCATTCCATGGATTTGAGGCAGAGGTTCTGGATTCTCTGCTCGATAATTGTTAATACCCACTCCTAAAACCATCGTAAAAATGGGAAGAGAAATAATGATCATCAGGTTTTTATACATCTCGTTCTCCCAACTATTAAACTGTTTACAATACTAATTTGAATCCAATCTTCACTACCATCCTTCGAAAAACCCCCCGTCAAACCAATCCCATAAAATGTAAACCATAAACTGAGAATCTCTTCCTGCATCATCTACAGGTATTCTGTATCCAATATTCAGCATTACGTGCTGGCGCTTGTTAAGTGTAACCTGCATTTGGGGCACTACATCCCAATGAATCTCTGTTCCGGATTCCAGCTCTTTCGAACCGAGTATTTCTACCATTGGCGACCATGTTCGTCCCCACGGATTTGGATTAAAACTTTTGCCCAGTGCAGCACGCCAAAACGCTTCATTTTCAGCTTTATCCTGAAGTACGGGATATTCCATACCTGTCTGAACGTGTAAGAAACCACCGGCCGGCAACAACTGGCCAAAGGAAGCAAAGGGCTCCAAAACGGTTGTCCCCTTTCCAAAACCTGTTGCGGTATCGCCCGTTGGCAGAATTACTTCGCCGGTTAGGCTAAAAATTGTTCCACTATTATAATTGTGATAGAAAACACGTTTTACACCTACTGCCATATCACCGAGATGTCCACCGCTCCAGCCACCATCGGACATCTGGCTATATCCAAATGGAAAAACAATCTCTATTTGATTCCGGACACCTAAACGCTGTTCGAATACAATTTCATTGGTTAAAGCACCCTCATTTTCAACATCAATAAATGAGGAAAACACGGCTTCATCTTCAGGGTAGGCTTTCTCTGTGACCAGTGCCCTTGGCAGATTCAATTCACCGCGCGGCCAGTTGTCATTCCTGCAGAACGTGCGGACATGATCCATTATATGTTGAAGTTCTTCGACAGTGAGGGCCTCACCAAATGCCGGCATCTCTGTTGAAAATCCTCTTATTGGGCCTCCCTGATGGGCAACGGCAATCCAGTCTGCATCCGGCTCGCGACTTGCAAAATCACAATCCGTAAAATCAGGAGGGGGTGTTTGCAGGCCAAGCTGTTTGACTGATCCCCCTTTTCCATCAGCTCCGTGACAATTTGCACAAGCTTGTGCATAAAGTTCTTTACCTGAAAGTGGCGATTCTGTTAGCGTCGTGTCAATAGCTCCTTCAGAATCAGAATACTCTGTCGCCGGACTTTTGGGATAATCAGACCTATCCAACGTAGTAAAAGCGAAAAACACAAACGTGGAAATGAGAATGAGTAAAAAAGATTCTGTTTTTCTGTGAGGATAGCGTGTCTCCATGGCTTTTCCCTCTATTAATTGACCTCTCTATGTCCAATCTAATCTATATATATGTATAGATCAATTTTAAATAACTCTACCAACAAAGATCGTATCAATTACAAAACTATTTGGCGTCAAAAAATAAATGCCTTCGCAGGAAATTCAGTCAGATTATTTTTTGACCCCGCAAGCAGTCAGCACTTAAGCTGCATATCTTAAACAACATAAAGGGATATACCTTGCAGCAGGTTGCTCACTGGCCTGCAATTCATAAGTTTCTTTAGCAGATTCGGAGGAGGTATAATCTGAATTGCCAAATTTTCTGAATACGCGATAGAAAGAAGCTTTTGGTGGGCCATGAATCAAACCAATGGTGATCCTGACATAGTAATAACGGATGTTCTGAACCAAATGGTCGTATTTCAGTTCTTCCATGTGATTAATACCCGTTCACTGGACCACAGTATTTTCAAGATCCCTTTTATTATAATAATTTTCTATACACTAGTATGCCGGCAGCTTATTGGCCCATCCCGTTGTACTTCATGTTGGATTTCTGCAGACTGTATACATAACCGTGCCGTTTTTTTCAGAATAGTGGGTGGTGATTATAGGAATTGGTTTTCTGGTATTCCTCGGCGGAGAGATTGGTAAAATTCAAAAACCGATAGAGAAAGAGTTTTATCCGGTAACAGAAAAACCAATAAATAGCCATGTTTCAAGAAAAGAATTATATATTGCAACTCTATGAGTTGTTGCATAGAACAATGTCACCAAACATTAAATGATTTAAATTATGGAATATATCATAATAGCGTTAAAACTGATTGTTGGGCTGAGTATCCTGAACGTTTGGCTAGTCCGCTCAAAAAAATCGACAGAATGGAGAGGCGGTGATGCAAACAACATCGTTGAGGAGTTTAAAGCCTACGGTCTTCCAGTCTGGTTTATGTATGTGATTGGTTCGGCAAAGGTCGTTCTTGCACTCATGCTTCTGGCCTCTATTTACTATTCGCAGGTAGAAGCCATAGCTGCTTATGGAATTGCATTTTTGATGCTGGGTGCCGTCTCCATGCATCTGAAAATTGGCGACCCTCTCAAAAAATCATTACCGGCTTTTACATTTTTGGTTCTATCACTCGTAATTGCTCTTTATTAGGTTTGTAGCAATAATCAGCCCTTGATTACTTTTCGGGACTCTCACAATCCGTGCTCAGAGCGGGCACTAAAGTGTTCAAATCTCAGACTATCAGATCCATCTGCAAAAGATGGTAAAATGAGTACACAAGCCACGCATTAATCATCATAAAAATAACAGACGGCAAAGACTGGATAGCGCTGTCTTTTATTTTTAAGCGAACTGTAAAAGCCACAAACATCATCACTGTAAACCCACCGGCAGAAAGGATCCCGGAGAACGGAACTATTAAACCAGCCAGTAAACCCAATGCCCCTAATAGTTGTAAAACCCCCGTTAGCTTTCTCTGTGAATGACTCAGGCCAAAACGCTTAAACTCCTCAACCATCATCTGTGAATTCAGGGATTGAAACCCGTAAAAGATGAAAAATAATGCATTTAAAACGACAATAATTTCGAATATAGATATCAAACGGCGGGTATTAATAGGATTTAGAGAAGTTACGGGCTTTTGTTATTCAGCTTATCTACTCAAGAGTACGGAAATTAATTTACTTTCCTGTTTATCTCTGAATGTTGACAAGGAAAGCCATACTGAATAACGATCGTTCATTATGATTCCATCCAGATCGATACACAACGGGGATAGAGTTTTACTGTTGATAAATTCTTGAATGACCCTTTGGCACAAGCAACAATATGACGGAAAATTCTCGAGTCTGTCTCTCTGGAATGTTACTCAGACCTTTGTTTCCAGGCTTAATAGCCGCATTTCTTTCAGCTATTTTTGGTTACATTAACCCAAATTCAGGATATGAACTTATTCTTCCCAGAATTAACGACACCTTTCTTATGCAAAAAATTATAGCCCCACTGCTGCTCCTTTTCCTGATTACGGGATGCTCGGCCACAACTCAAAATGAAGGCCACCCGCTTTCGATACAAATCTCTTTATCAGATGAGGTTCGTGACCG
>DATGBT010000064.1:0-13386 GCA_035312505.1 Balneolaceae bacterium
GGGCCTGTTTTAATGATATAGCCACTCTGAATCTCCTCTTTTTCCTTTACGGTTGAGGGAAGAACAAGGCCGCTTTTGGTCCGGGTTTCCATCTCTCTCGGTTTGATGAGAACCCGGTCGCCGATAATAATAAATTTTTCAACAGAATTAAGATATTCCTGGATCATGATACCCTGCTTTTTCTTCGTTACTTTTATTCAATCTTTACAAATTGAATGTATAAAGAAGTTGTTGAAATATTAACGCTAAAATATGATTTAACAGTTCCAGCTCATTTGCATTCAAACCATTCCATTAAAAGGCCTTTCAAGCTATGACTGCATCAAATCAAACCTTTTTATCCCACCCCGAAGATATCTCCACACATTTTTCAAACGCGTGGAATCGCAAAGATTCCGGAAACCTGGCCTCCGTTTTTGATGAAGATGCGGAATTTATCAACGTCACGGGGCTCTGGTGGCACAATCGAGTTGATATCGAAAAAGCTCATGATTATGGATTCAGGGTTATTTTCCCGGATTCTGAACTCACCGTGATTGAAACACGAATCAAACAGATTTCGGATTCCATAGCTGTGGTGCATGCAAAAATGAAGCTTACGGGCCAGTCTCCGAAGTCGAAACAGAAGCCCTCGATTCGGCGAACCATCTTTACGTTTGTTCTGCACAAACAAAGAGAGGGATGGACTTGCGCCTCAGCCCACAACACCGACATTGTGCCCGGAACCGAAACCAACATCATCGAAGATGGTACGTTCAAATCGGTTTCGTATCGTTAAACGGGTTGTTAAAAAATGTTTTGAATGCTTCCAGACATTCAATCCTTTGGATTTTGAACGTCCAGAACGTATAATCAAACCATAATTTTAGTTTAATATTCGTTTTCCCATGAAAAAAACAGTTACAACTCTACTCAGTTTATTTTTTCTCTTTCTTTTTTCTGAATCGCTGCTTGCCCAGGTCGACCGCGAAACCGGCATGCTTCACGCCACCCGTTCAGAGGTTATTGGCCAGCACGGTATGGTTGCCACCAGCCAGCCACTCGCTACACAGATTGGCCTCGACATTTTAAAACAGGGCGGCAACGCCATTGACGCTGCGATCGCCGCAAACGCGGCCACCGGTTTGATGGAGCCCACCGGCAACGGAATAGGCGGCGACCTTTTTGCCATTATCTGGCACGAGGAGAGTCAGCAGCTCTATGCAATTAACGCAAGTGGCCGTTCACCGCTGAACCTGACTTATGATGAGTTAATGGCCGAACTATATGAGATTGGTGAGGATGATATTCCTCCCTACCACCTGCTTTCGGTCTCCGTACCGGGCGCTGTTGATGGCTGGTTCGAGCTTCACGAGCGCTTTGGGTCCCTGGATATGGGTACCATTCTGGCCGACCCGATTATGTATGCTGAAGAGGGATTCCCTGTTACAGAAGCAATATCAGCCGGCTGGCAGCGCAGCGCACCATTTTTAAAAGGTCAGCCCGGTGCCTTTGAAGAGACATTTACCATCGACGGGCGCGGCCCCGAGAAAGGAGAAATTTTCAAAAATCCCGATCTCGGAAATACATTTCGGCTTTTGGCAGAACAGGGGCGTGATGCGTTTTACAGAGGTGAAATTGCAGAAAAAATTGACGTCTGGATGAAAGAGAATAACGGCTACCTGAGGTATGAGGACTTCGATAATCACAGCTCTGAGTGGGTTGAGCCGGTCACAACGAATTATCGGGGATACGATGTGTTCCAGATCGGTGGCAATCTTCAGGGAACCGCTGTTCTGCAGATGCTTAACATCCTGGAGGGCTTCGACCTAACTGCAATGGGTTTTGGCAGTGAGGAGCTGATCCACACCTTCGTAGAAACAAAAAAACTGGTGTATGAAGACCGGGCAAAAAATTATGCCGATTCCGACTTTCACGATGTTCCTTACGATATTCTTCTCTCGAAAGAATATGCGGCCGAGCGCCGGGAACTGATCGGTGAACGCGCCATGCGGGATGCCTCCACAGGAGTAGAAGTGCTTGAGGATGGAGACACCATCTATCTCACTACCGCAGATAAAGACGGCAACATGGTATCGCTCATTCAAAGTAATTTCAGGGGAATGGGAACCGGATTTGTTGTGCCCGGCACCGGTTTCAGCTTTCAGAACAGGGGAGAACTTTTCTCACTTGACCCTCAACATCCTAATGTATATGAGCCCGGAAAGCGCCCCTTTCACACCATCATTCCGGGGTTTGTGATGAAAGACGGCAAACCAATGTTCAGCTTTGGAAATATGGGCGGAGCGTATCAGCCCATTGGTCACGTAAGCATTCTTACAAATATTATCGATTTCGGTATGAACATCCAGGAGGCGGGCGATGCCATGCGCTGGGATCATTCCGGAAACTCTGAACCTACTGACAGCCTGGAAGAGACCCTGAACGGCACCGGCAAGGTTAGCCTTGAATCGGCTTTTCCATTTTCAGTTATCAGGGCTCTGCGCAGCAGAGGCCACGACGTACAGGTTGGAGACAGCTTTTTTGGAAGATATCAGGGAATCCTGAAAGATCACGAAAAAGGAGTTTATTTTGGCGCATCAGAGTCGCGGGTTGACGGTCAGGCCGCCGGGTATTGATACCCGATCTTTTAAAAAAAATAAAACCCCAACCCGGGTACTGGCCGGAGTTGGGGTTTTTTATTTTCAACTGAAGTCAACCGATACTTTTTATGGATATTAGCCCTTCTCATCAAAAATATCGCGATACATATCGCTCTCTGTCTCAAACGCTTTCCCGTCGAGGTAGCGATAATGATAATCCAGTTTTTTAATCTTTGCCATATCCTCGTCGTCCAAACTAAGGCTTGAACTACTTAGATTCTCCTCAATTCTGCCGGGATTGGTCGATTTTGGTATGACGATGGTATCTCTCTCAACGGCCCATTTAATTAAAACCTGGGCGGGAGTTGCATCGTGTTTTTCTGCAATTTCACCAATTACTTCATTTTCGAGAAGCGAAGGCTCGTCATCCGCTTTCATGGAATCCGGACGGTCACTGCTTCCAAGCGGGGAGTACGCCGTAACATGAATCCCGTTGTCTTTGCAGTAATCCAGCATGTCAATCTGCTGCAGGTAGGGGTGCAGCTCTATCTGATTCATCTCTGGTGGATCATCAGTCTTTGCACTCAGGTCTTTCAGTTTCTTAATACTGAAGTTTGATACGCCCGCATGCTTGATGAGCCCCTGTTCTTTTGCCTTGAGCATCGCTTTCCATGTTTCAATAATGGGTACCTCATCCAGCGAGAGGTAGTCCTCATCGCTCTGAGGAAATCCTTCCAGCCCCGGCTTAAACGCAATGGGCCAATGAATAAGGTAGAGATCAAGATAATCAAGCTGAAGGTCAGAGAGTGTCTGTTTCAGCGCCGGAATTACATCTTCCGGCTTATGTGCCGTGTTCCAAAGTTTGGACGTAATCCATACATCCTCTCGCTTAATATTAAATTCGGAGAAACTCTCTTGCAGGGCAACCCCAACTTCCTTCTCATTACCATAGACCGCTGCGCAGTCGATGTGGCGGTAGCCTACGTTCAAAGCGGCCTTAACTGCGTCGCCCACTTTACCGGGATCGGATTTCCAGGTACCCAGACCGATCGCGTCTATTCTATCGCCATTTTTAAATATTCGTTGTTTTGTTTCCATTGATCTGTTTTTGAGTTATAAATTTCACTTGATGTCCAATCAGGTATACAATTGAATTTAAGGGCTTTTCTGTTCCATTTCTGATCATTTTTCCAGCCCGGATCAATAGCTGCCATTTTTTAAAAAGCATAAAAAAAGCCGATAACAGCGTTACCGGCTCAATCTCAATACTTGAAGCACTTAGTTTCAGTTTTCAGAAACCATCAATATGGGCTTTCCATCCTCAAATACTCTCTCTTCAATCAGATTTCCGTCTTCATCCCAGTACTTGTGCACGCCTTCCGGCATCCCCATATCATAGGTTTTCTCCTCAATTAAATTTCCATTTAAATCCCACTTTTTAAAGGTGCCGTGCCATTCATCATTTTTATAATGGCTTATGGATGCCAACTCACCATTTTCATGCCAGCTTTTGCCCTCTCCTTCCATTTTTCCTTCTTGCATATAGACTTTTGAGGCAAGCTGACCATTTTCGTGCCATATTACCGAGCTGTCGGCATTGAGGATCATATGAGGGCTGCCATCTTCGTACCAGGTATTTGATGCGACAATATCTCTCTCATCATCCATCATAAACTCGGCAGCTTTCTCTCCATTCTCATGGTAGCTGATCTGAGCCAGAAATCCATCACGCTGCTCATAAATTAACGCTTTTGTGCCGTCATCGTTGGTATACATTCCTTCTTTGATCTGCCCCTGTTCAAACTCCATACGGATCTGCGTTGACGACTCACTGACTTCCGTCACATATTCACCATCTACAGGTTCACCCCGTTCATCTACGTACAGATTGGACTCAGGCATCACGTAGATCTCAGAAAAATGCTCCGATACTTCATTGTTCTTCAGGTTCTCTGCCTTTTCCATACAGCCCACAGCCATCCATAGAATAAACAGTGATAGAATTGATTTTTTCATTATAAGCTCTCCGTTTAGTTTATGTATTTAATATCTCTTTCCTCGTCATGATACTAAAAATAGTATATACATTCACTTCGGTTTCAAAATCTGTCTAAACAACACCTTCACGGTAAAAAAATGCAGCGTTGTAATAATCAGAGGCAGCAATTAAAAAGGTTAAGAACCTTTCCCTTCGGATTTGCCAATCATATTCTTGATCTCTTTTTTAAGGGAATTAAAGTCAATGGGCTTTGCGAAAAACCCCTTGGCACCCGAATTAATCGCTCTTTCAACATTTTCGCTGTCGCCGTAAGCAGAAATCATGCACACTTTGATCTTTGGATATTTTTCACTGATGGTATCCAGCAGATCGAGCCCAGACATTCCCGGCATATTGATATCAGAAAAGACGTAGATAACGTCGGGCGGATTGGCTGCTTCGAGAACCTCGAGGGCTTCCTTCCCCGAAAATGCAAACTGCATCTCGATCTCTTTTCGCTTTATCTCTTTTCTGAATTTTTGACGAAACAGCATCTCCACGTCTTTTTCATCGTCTACCACCAAAAATTTCATCATCGTTTCTTCCTTATTTTATGGGCAAAAGTATCTGAAATTCTGTTCCTTCGCCCTCAGTATCGTTAGAATTTATTGTTATTGTGCCACCATGCGCACTGATAATGTCATTTGTAATCGAAAGTCCGAGTCCTGTTCCCTCCGTTCCGCGTTTTGTTGTAAAAAATGGCTGCATAATCTTGTCTTTTATCTCGTCGGGGATCCCAGGACCATTATCTGCTACTGTAAAATGGACTTTATTACCAACAATTTCGGTTTTGACGCTGAGTTTTGGATAATATTTTATATCCGGATCATCCTGAAGGTTCAAACTCTTATCTCTCATGGCATCAAAAGCGTTATTGCAGAGATTTAAAACAACCCGTGAAAAATCTTCGCGCACCATCCTAATTTCCCCAACTGTTTCGTCCAGGTCAGTAATTATCTCAACGTTAATGGGGTTGGGATTGGCACGCATCCCATGAAATGCCAGGTTTACATACTCTTTTATTACTGAGTTCAGATGTTCCGATTCCATATCCCCCGATCCGCCCCGGCTGTGCTGAAGCATCGACTTCACGATACCGTCTGCACGGCTGCCGTGTTCAAAAATCTTGCGCTGGTTTGCCTCTATATCATCCAGCAACTCCATGATTTCATCTGCATCTTCAGCTTTTTCAGGATCAATTTGCAGCTTTTCAAACTCCTCTTTTACCTCTTCGATAAGCTCAATACTTAAATCTGAGAAGTTATTCACAAAGTTAAGCGGATTTTTAATTTCATGGGCAATTCCGGCTGTAAGCTGCCCCAGACTAGCCAGTTTTTCCTGCTGAACGAGCTGCGTTTGTGCAGCTTTCAATTCTGTATATGCTTTTTCAATTTCTTTTGCCTGTGCCAGCTCTTTTTCACGAGTCCGCTCCCGTTCTTTGCTCAGCACTCTTTTTTTCTGAACCCTGTCTACCCCTACAACGCCACCTACAAACAGCAGTACAAAGGCAATATAGGCCGGGAAGGTTTGCCACCAGGGAGGAGAAATGGATACCTGCAGCGTGGCGATATCGCTCGAAAAGGAACCAAACTGGCGAGCCGCCTGCACTTCGAACGTATAATCGCCAGGGGGCAGGTTTGCGAAAAATACACGCTTTTGAACACCCACCTCGTTCCACTGATCGTCGTAGCCAAGAAGCCGATACCGGTAACGTGTAAAAATCGGATCTTTATAATTCAGACCGATATAAGAGATGGAAATATTATTGGCATCATGATCAAACTCATACTCTCCCCGTCCATCGTAGAGCGTATTGAACAGATCGGCTCCGGACCAAAGCTCGGTTATTTTTACCGACTGAATAAAATCATCCTGCTCCATGTCATCGGGATTAAAGCGCGTAAATCCCCCATTTCCTGAAAACACTATATCACCGTTCATCAACAATACCGGGTTTTTGAAGAAATCGGGTTTATTTCCCGGATCGGCTTCAAAAAAGTCAACAGAGCCTGACTCTATACTCATCCGCATGATTCCCGTACTGCTACCCAGCCACAAATATCCGTTATCATCCTCAAGAATTCCCGGCTGAACATCATCGACCGTACTCATATAGGTTTGAAAGTAAAATGAATTCTGCCCGTTCAGAGCATTTTGTTTTAGTATTCCGTCCCCAAAAACTCCCCAGAGCACACCGGGTTCTATCTCTGATACCTGTAACGGGCGAAAATCAGTTAGGCCATCCGGCGAATCGATCGCAACAGGTGAAAATTCTCCGCCGGCCGTATCAAACTTGAACAGATCCCACTCTACATAGGGGTAAAGTGAGTTAACAGCCTGCACATACACGTCTCCGTTTACGTCTACATTTGGATAGAGGCCTTTTCTCTCAGAGTTTTCAGTGTTATTATCGGTATTCGGGTAGTGTTGAACCTCACGCGTCTCTTTATTCACAACAAATAGCCCGTCCGTAGCCGAGCCCACGTAAATATGCGTGTCGGTACCCAGAATCCTGTCGAACTGGTTCACCACAAATGGCACCCTGATCCAGTCAAAACGCTCAGTTTCCCTGTTAAACTCCATAAGGTCTCGGTCGAGCGTGATGATATAGACAAATTGGTCATCCACAATCAGGTCAACGAATTCATTCTTTTTCACCATTAGGGGATTGAATGGATTCAGAAAAAAGTTTTCGATGCTGCCACCATCTGCAGGATAGAAAGCGAGTCCCTTATGCGTTGCCATCCATCCGTTTCCTTCACTGTCTTCTTTATAAACCTGAACAAAGTTTGCCGGCTGAGAGCTCCCCTGATCTGCGGCTGCTCTCGTAAAACTGTAGTTCCAGGATTGAGAATACACCAGCGTAAGTCCAAAATCCCGGTAGCCAAACCAGAGGTTTCCATCCTGGTCGGTAAAAATGGTTTGAATGTTATCTTCAGCGAGACTCTTATCATCAGAAACAGATCCTGCCCGATATGCCTTTACATCGCCCGACGACGGAGAGTAGCGAAAAGCCCCAATATTGCCCGTGCCGATCCAGATATTTCCTGAGGGGTCTTGCGTTATTGACTGAACACTTCGACCGATCATACTGGCTCTGCTGTTGCCAAGTCGCGCTACACGGGTTGGTGTTTCTGAAGCTGACTCCCACTCTGCCAACCCGTTTGCTGAGCCTATCCAAAGGGTATTGCTGCTGTCCAGAAGCATGGTTTGAATGCTGCCAGTAATAATCTCCTCTGTATTGGAATCGGGTTCAGGAATGCTGCTGAATGCTTCTGATACGGTATCGAAATTAAATAGATTGTTTGATGTAGCCACCCAGATGGATCCATCTGCCGCCCGCTCGATAACTTTGATCTCGGCAGGAACTTCATCCTCAGTTGGCAGCGGAAAAAATGTTGTCTCCAGGGTATCGCTTACAATTTCCTGTTTCGGAAAATAATAGAGCCCGTCAGTCGTCCCGGCCCATATATCACCGTCAATCTCTTTCAAAAGGTCATTAACCAGTCTAATCTCAGGAATAGAACCCTGCACCTTCACCGTAATAAACTCTTTAGTGGCGGGTGTAAATATATTTAGCCCGCTTGAACCAGACCATATTCTTCCCTCTCCATCTTCGAGAAGGGTGCGAACAGGGCCACGCATAATCGTAGATGCTGTTGCAGGGTCGTTTCTGTAATTTGTAAATGAGTACCCATCATATCGGTCGAGGCCTGCATTGGTCCCTACCCAGATAAATCCGTGCCTGTCTTGCAGCATGTCGTTTATCTGCCCGTTCGAGAGACCTTCACCCGTTGATATGTGTCTGTATGTTTCGCTACCCGACTGAGCCGCTGCCACTCCTGAAAACAAAAAAAGAAAAATAAACAGAGCAACAGGCTTTTGATATCGATTTGTCGGGTTTATACCCATTGTTTTTGAATTAAAAGGTCTTAAAGGAAGCTGATGACGGAGGTATTACCCATGCAATAATCCAATCTGAAACCAACCATAGTTTCGTTGATTAAAATATCTGTAACCTACCCCGAACAGGAATCAGAAAATTACTACCAATATGATGAAAAAATTGAAATCTGCAAACGTACAAGGCTAAAATTTTTATTATTAAATTTATTTTGATAATAAACAGTGGTTAGAATCTAATTACATGAATATAAACCATACCTTTTCCCATCAACCTCACTATATATACAAAAAAACAAATGAAAACAGCCGTTGTAACCGGGGCCAACTCCGGAATTGGAAAAATTACTGCTTTAGAACTTGCTAAGAGAAACTACCGCGTTGTTATGGTCTGCAGAAATCAAGAAAAAGCAGCGGCAGCAAAGCAGGAGATTGCAGAAGAGACCGGCAACGAATATGTACAGATTGAAATTTGTGATTTAAGCCTGATGTCAAACATCAGGAGATCTGCAAAACAGATTCGGGAAACAAACACCTCAATTGATTTACTGGTGAATAACGCAGGTCTTTTACCCCAAAGTGAAAGGCAAACCACATCAGAGGGTTTCGAGATGACATTTGCAGTAAATCATCTTGCCTATTTTTTATTAACACGTGAACTGCTGCCCGCCCTGAAAAGTGCAGAAAGCGGCAGAGTTGTAAATGTAGCATCTGAAGCGCATAAATCGGGCACATTTGATTCCGAGAACTTACAACTCGAAAACGGGTACAGTACCGTAAAGGCTTACGGTAATTCAAAACTGTTTAATATTATGTTTACCCGCCAGCTGCATAAAGAGCTCGATGGAACCAATATTTCGACATTCAGCCTGCATCCCGGTGTGGTTAATACAAATTTTGCAGCAGATAGCGACTCCTTTTTTGCAAAGCTGTTTAATCTTGGCCGTTTTTTTATGCTGAGCCCGGAAAAGGGTGCCTCCACCTCAGTTTATCTCTGCACTGAACCCGGTATTGAGCATTTGAGTGGCCACTATTTTATTAAGTCGAAACCGGCAAAACCCTCTGGTATTGCAATGGATGATGCAGCCTGCAGGCAACTCTGGGAGAAAAGCAAGAAGCTGATTTCGTCTGTTGAGTAACCACGTATAACTCTCAAACCTCAGTTCGATTAATAAGATTTTCTATTATCTAAATAAGAAGTCTACCATAATAAGGGGAGATTTCCCCATCGGGATGCCCTCGGCAAGAGGGGTGTTCATCGGATTTTCCCACGTTTTGATAAACATCCCCGTAAATCCCCCTTTGTTAAGGGGGACTTGTACGTTCAAAATTTAACAATCGAACTCAGGCCTCAACATTGATCTAAACAAAAAAAGCCCGGAACGAAACTCTATTCATACCGGGCTTTTTAATACTATTTGATCCTTAATCCGGGAGATTATAGTCAATCTCTTCGGGGTAATATCCCAGCAAATGTTCAGCAAAGTAATCCCACATCATACGCTGAAAATAGTCGCTGTAGCGGCCAAATCCGTGACGTGCCTCGGGAAAAATCATCATATCAAATCGTTTGCCTGCTTTTAGTAGCGCATCGGCCATGCGATAGGTATTCGCAGGATGAACATTGTTATCCATTTCACCGTGAACCAATAGCAGGCGGCCCCGCAGGTTGTCGGCAAGCTCAGCATTTGAAGGGATATTCGATACAAACGTTGTCTTCTCCTCTTTCACCTCCTCACCGTCATCATTCGTGACCGTTACAGAGTCTGTTTTGGCCTCCACCCCGTGATGAACCTCACCCCACCAGATGTTATACACATTATTGTCGTGGTTCCCGGCCGATGACACCGCTACTTTATAAAAATCGGGATAGTATAGCAGGGCTGCCGTACTCATAAATCCACCGCCCGAATGTCCGTAAATACCTACTTTATCCAGGTCAATATAGGAGTGTTGCGCGGCGAGCTGTTCAATTCCGTACCGGTTATCTGCAAGAGCGTAGTCGCGAAGATTATCGTGCCCAAAATTATGGTACCACTTCTCCCGTAGCGGGCTGCCTCCCCGATTTCCCATGGCCACAACTACAAAACCAACTTGCGACAGCGAATGGGCACGCGCTGCGGATCCTCCTATTGAAAAGCTTCGTGGATATGGCTCAACCTGCGGACCGGGGTACACATAAGAGATGATGGGATATGTTTTCTCCGGATCAAAATCTGCCGGTTTCCACATAACACCGTATAGATCCGTTTTTCCATCTTTTGCCTTCACGGAAAAGCTTTCGGGGTGATTATATCCTGCCTCTTCCAATCGGGCCATGTCTACCTCTTCGAGTTCTGTAATCACTTCTCCATCATTGTTGCGCAGAACAGCTTTTGTCGGCATATCGGGCCGGGAGTAGTTTTGCACGAAATAGTCGCGCGTATCGCTTGTGCTTACGGAGTGATTGGCATCCTCTGGAGTGAGAAGCTGCTGGCGGGATCCATCAAACCGAACCTTGTAGTGGTGCGAATAGTATGGGTTTCTGCCTTCTTCCTTGCCAAATCCTTCGTAATAAATCGTTTGTGCTGTGGTGTCGATCGCGGCAATATCACCGACCATGAAATGTCCGTCTGTGATCCGGTTTTTCAGATTTCCTTCTGAATCATAACGGTAGAGCTGTCCCCAGCCGGTACGCTCACTCCACCAGATAAACTCCTCACCTTCGTTTATAATCCCCAGCTGCGCATATCGCGTATTAAAATAGGGCTTACTGGTTTCCGACCACAACACTTCGGTCTCTCCGGTAGTCGTGTTCGCTTTCACAACATCCACCTGATCCCACGTTCTGTTACGCCGCAGGATGTAGAGGTAGTCCGATTTTTCTGTGGTGAAAATTCCGCCATCATTAAAATAAACCCCTCCAAGAGATTGATCGGGCCACTTGTCGGTATCGAGCCTCACATGCTCTTCTGTTTCCACATCAAAAACAAGAATTTCATCCTGGTAATGATTCTCTTCTCCAGGCATATTGTATTTATACGTTTCGAGCTCCGGCCGTTCGGTAACGGTGTTAATCACCCACAGTTCATCAACCTCGCGCCAGTCCTGCCGTTTTACATAGAGCTTTTCCGAATCTTCGAACCACTGTGCACGCGATCTCAGGCGTTCTGTTGATGTTGTGTCCCCATGGTCGGCCTGAAAACTATACCACCGCTCACCATCATCTGTAAGGCGAATTTCAGTACTATCGGGATCATCAGTCCTCATCAGATAGAGATCATGTTCTCTCGCAAAAGCAATGTAGGTGCTGTCGGGAGAGTAGGTAGCCCAAGGCTCTCTCTCTTCTGCTTCAAGGGAGTCGCCTTTTACCAGTTCACGACGGTTTACATGGTATTTAAACTCAATGCTGTCTACATGAAATGTGAAAAAACCGCGTTCGGTATCGTAGTCAAAATCGTTGAGGTCAAGGTCTTTGGCATCAAACCCACGGTTAAATGTTTCGCTGAGCTGTGCCGCCATATCTTCATTATCAAAAAGAGGGCGTTTGGTTTCTTCATCGGCATCCACATATACCCAGCGCTTGCCGTCGCCGCTTTCCCATTCATACCAGAAGATGTTTTCATCTTCGATCCAGTTGGTTCTCAGGAATGTGCTGCCGGCCATATTTTGCATATTATCGGCAGTAAACCGTTCGGCAAGTTCAAAGTTAGGCTGTACCTGTGCCGATGCAAAAGCAGGAAAAAGCATCGTGAAAATGAGCGCTCCGACGACGGAGTCTATTGTAAACAGATTTTTCATACTCTATTGGAGTTTATTGAAATTGATGTGGGGTTAATATCTGAAAGAAAATCTTTTCAAACATCCGTTTTACAAGATTTAAGAACAGGGTGGCTGGCGGAGGGTTAGTCGCAAACCATATTTTCTTTTATTTCGAGATAGTAATCTTCGTAGAGAGATACAATTCTGTCCTCTTCAAACATTTCTGCTCTTTTTCTTGCAGCGTCAGACATTTTTTTATGAAGGGTTTCATCCTTTAAAATTTTGGTAGCGTACTCTCCCATCTTTTCTACATCACCCAGTTCACACAGATACCCAGTTTCGCCGTCAACGTTTACCTCTGGTAATCCGCCAATATTGGAGCTGATAACCGGGACGCTGCAGCTCATTGCTTCGAGGGCAGCAAGGCCAAAGGTTTCACTGCCTGATGGAATCATGAAAAGATCAGAGATAGACAGAATCTCCTCTACCTTCTCTTGTTTGCCAAGAAACCGTACATGGTTACACATTCCCAATTCGCGGCATTTTTGCTCTGCTTTTGCACGATCGGGTCCGTCACCCACCATCAGCAATTTTGCCTTCACCCCATTTTGCAGCACATAGCTAAATGCCTCCACTACATCCGGCACACGTTTAACCTCGCGAAAGTTCGAAACATGAGTTACAATTTTCTCGCCTTCGGGACATATCGCTCTCTTAAAGTGCTCTTTCTCCGATTTTTTAAACCTGTCGAGGTCTATAAAGTTGGGTATTACCTCAATTTCCTTATTGATGTCGAACAGGCGGTAGGTCTCACTTTTGAGATACTCAGAAACAGCTGTAACCCCGTCGCTCTGATTAATGGAAAAATCCACCACCTGCTTATACGTCGGGTCGCTCCCGATGAGAGTAATATCGGTTCCATGCAGTGTTGTAATAACAGGAACCTGGCACGCTTTCTTGTTGACCATCTGCTTGGCAAGGTATGCGCTGGTTGCGTGAGGAATAGCGTAATGAACATGAAGAATATCCAGATTCTCAAACTGTATCAGGTTAGCCATCATGTTGGCCAGCGCGAGATCATATGGCGGATATTCAAAAAGTGGATATGAGCTTAAATCCACT
>DATGBT010000065.1:0-30017 GCA_035312505.1 Balneolaceae bacterium
CAAAAAGATACACTAAAGAAAATGGTATACTTTTGCCATCAACCCATAAAGGAAATTAGTCCCAAAACAGTAAATTAAAGAACAATCAAATGTGTTACCTATGTCCCCGAACAACTGTTACCCATGTATCCCTTCAAAACACTGACACAGGAGGGGAGAATTCTTGCCCAGATTTACAATCGAACTGAGGTTATAAAGTATCATCACAAGAAAGTATGATACACAGCTGTTCTTATAAAGAGATGGCCCGATTCAAACGGAATAAAAGATAAACAGCAATTTTATCTGTCTCTGTATCATTCATTTGACTGATTATTTTAGGTCAGTTCATCAAATGTATGTTAATGAAAATCTTGTATAAAATTATGGTATACGTAATAATTATTTTCTTGATGATCTAAAAATTGAATAAAATTTATAAAACAACTAAATTGAATTTGTAACAATAATATAAATATATGCGTGATTAATTACGTTAGTATTGAAATGAATTAGAATTTGCCCATGAATATTAAGTTCGTAAAACGCTCACAAATAAAATCCAGCAAGAGAAGATCTTCGAAATTCAAGCCTCTTATGGATGCTCTTGATAAACTTGAGCCGGGCGGACAAGCCGTGGAAGTGTCGTATAGTAACGAAAAGGGCGTGAATTCAATGAGAACGGCCGTTTATCAATACAACCAGGAGAATGGAGTAAAGATTAAGAGCGGTAAAGATGCAGCAAACAAAAAGATCTATTTCTACAGGGAAAAATAGATCTTAATCCGTCAGTAGCTTATTCAAAGATCCCTCTCAAAAAGAATCCCCTGAGAAATTGAGAGCCGTATAGGCTTATCGATTTTTTTTGCTCTTACGGATGGCGTTGCCAGCGCTACTCTCCAGTCGCCTGTATTTTTAATTGGGAGGTTTAGTTCAAAGGGTATAACCTGCCGGGGCTGACCTTCCATATTTGCTACAAAAGCGATCTCTTTTCCGGCTTCTTCACTGCGCCGGTATCCGTAATAGATTACTGAACCATTAACAGGTTCCCTGTATTGCAGGCTGTCTGCATCTCCAAAATTGTTATTCAGCCAGGGGTTTTCCAGACGATATTTACGAACAGCAAGATTGTAGGCGGTTTTCTTTGCATCCACATATTCTGCATGCAGGTCAACGTTGCAGTATTCATTAACATCGTTCATCCAGGCCAGTGCGTACTGGTTGAGCTTATTTTCGGTCCAGCCGGTTACGGGCAGCGGCGGGTCAATTTGATTAAGAAGATTTGCCATATTCGCCGGATTATAATCTGTAGCTTTAAGCAGGCTTAGTAACACTTTCGCAAAACGACGGAGGTCCTGAATGTTATTAAAGCCCATATTTTTCAGCGTCTTGAAAAATCGTGACTTTCGATATTCTACCTCGGATATTTGCCACTCCGTGAAGTGGGCTTCTTCTGCGGCCACCTTTATAGCGAACATCGTGTCGGTGTTTCGCATAAAACTCCACGGGGTATTTCCCAATGCCTGGATAAAGTCCATCGGTACACCCGGAAGAAAACCGTTCATCAATAACGTGGTTGAAGGATTATTATAAGCGTTATCCATCACCATTTTTAAGGAATTTCCCAGCAAAAAGTTAACGTTTATCGTCGATGGGTCTGTTTGTGTACCGCGGCGCATGGTATCGTGATTGGCGTAACCGCTGATCCATTTTTCTCCAAATACAAACTGTTCTTTCAGTCTCCACCATTTTGAAACCCAGTAGGTGTAGATATAGGGTGTGTTGTAGGCGAAAATCATAGGTGCCCACTGGTGTGGATGCTTCTGTTGTTCGGTAACCACTCGATAGGTGGAGGCCAGCTCCCAGTCGTCGCGGGGCCATGGCCGCCCGTCTTCAAATATCATCCACGGTTTATATTCCACTCCGGCCGCTGTTTGATTTACTGCGCTCATCTGTTTCAGAAAATCATCATCGTGCAGCATAATATCCTGCTCGGCGTCATAATATTTAAAATCTTGTGCGCCGTCTACCCGTATACCGTCGAATCCCCAGTTTACTTTCCGGCGCTGCATTTCGAGAACCATTGCCCGAACCAGGGGATTTTTAAGATTGATGTTCTGGCCATACATATTGGGTCCTGCAAAAAACTCTTCAGGCAAAACCGTAAGACCCTGGTTATCGGAATGACCGTAAACGACATCGACCACAACTTTAATGGGCCCGCCCGGAAATGTATGCAGAGTTTCAATGAGGTCGAGAAGCTCGTGAGGTCTGCCATTTGAGAGTATGGAGGGGTTTACCGCTGCCGACCCAAAAATGGCTATATCATATCCCCAGTTTATAACCGAAGGTTTACGCAGGCTTACTGTTATGTCGCTATTATTTTCTAAAGGAGGCTGAATGGGCTTCCAGAAACGATGTTTTTCGGGGTGCTCAATGACAGGGTCTACAGGCATGAGTTGAACGCCATCAAACCCCAAAAGATTCTCCTCATCAGGGGAGAGCTCCCGATCGTCTTCTATAGCTGCTGCTATCTGCTTATATCGCTGAGCAAGAGACCCTAAAGAGCCCTCAAGCGTGGCGGTTCCGGGATGTATTTCTAGTAAATTAGTGCTTGGCTGAACACGGCCGAAGGGTGATTTTTCAGCTTCTGCTTTCAACCGACTAAAATAATCTGCGTCTTTTCTGCCCGCAAGAACGGTTTCGATATCATAAAGCTCGGCTGGAGCGTGTATTCCATAGGGGAGCGACCATGCCATTGGATCACGGACGGTTGTAACTTTGTCATTCTCATCAATAAACGTGAATTCGTAAAAAGCGCCAAACTGATCTCTGTTACCGGCTGGCAAATGGTCGATAACAACAGTGGCAAATTCTTCAACAACGGATACCTCAAATTTGAAATAGGTAATCGTACAGTGCTGATCAGGTTTGTCGAAAACAAGGTTTGGGTCGGGAATGTAAATATGTATGAACGCTTTTTTACACTCCTTAAAGCCGGGATGCCAAATCAAAAATCGAGAGGAGTAACTTTGTACATGTCCTCCCAGTTTGTGAACGATTGATGGGGCGTTTGAATGTGTGATGCCTTTTGACAGATCGTATTTCAAGGCACTGGCGGCTTCCAGGGTTTTTGGAGTGTTTACTGATGGGTTCATGAAGTGGGGGCTTTATTTTGCCGGTTAAAGAGCTCGTAATTTCGACGGGGCTTCTTTTTTTGACATAAAAAAACAATCGGTTTCATCGGTTGATAAAGGCAAAGATAACTTTTTTTTTTGCAAACAGACGAACAACAATTTTAATTATCAAAAGCCAATAATCAGAGCTACAGTTCACCTTTCTCTTCCATTTCAGCCCATTGGAGATATTGTTTTCGAATTTTATCGATATGAGGCTGCAGATGATTTTTATCCCATTTTTTTGTGGGGATTGCATCAAATATATGAGCGGTGCATGTTCCTTTTTTAGCGATCATAAAAGAGCCGCTGCTTAGTTTGCGGTTGCCCTCGAAGTAGATGGGCACAATGGGATAGTTCAGCTCGATAGCCATCCGAAACGGGCCCTTTTTAAACGGTCCGATTACCCCCTCATGTTTACGGGTACCTTCCGGGGCCATCATTAGGGAAAGTTCCTGTTTATGAACGCGGTTTACAGTTTTCTGAAGCGTTCTGATCGCTTTTTCAGATTGTTCACGGCGAATAAAAACCTGACCAGTCAGACGGCCTACGATAAAGAAAAGCGGATTGTATTGAAACTGCCACTTGGCCACAAAACGAACGCGGGGTAAACCCAGGGCAAGAAGGGTTAGTACATCCAGTGTTGATGAGTGGTTGATGATGTATACCGCAGGAGATGGGATCGGGCTTACGTGATTTTGAATGCGAAAGCGGATTCCTAAAATAAAAAGAACGGGCCTTGCAATAGCCGGGGCTATATTTTCAACAATAAAGTTTGAAGCTCTGCCAAAAGTAACGATAAGCAGAAGTAAAATTATCGGGGTGTAAAAAGCGAGTAAAAGAAAAAAAAGGAGAATGGAGCCGGCGCTGCGGATGTAGTCGCCGACTGTATAACTTTCAGATGGTGTCTGCATAAACCGTTAATGACATTAAAAAGAGACCATATATACAGAGAAAAAATCAGTAAACCCAATGCGCATCAGGCTGTAACGGCGTATATATGTATGGTACGGTGAACCATTTACCTGAAAGCATCTTCGAAGTGGGTAATCTCAGGGGCTTCATTACCATTTTTAACAATGGAGATTATATCAAAGCGAACAACGGCAGTTTCCATTTTTCTTTCATAAATCCAAGCCTCGGCCGCTTTCTTGATATTCTCTTCTTTTTGAGAGTTTACATACTCTTCAGGTCGCCCAAAATAGGTTCCGGATCGTGTTTTCACCTCTACAAAAACAATATAATTTCGGTCTGTTGCCACGATGTCGACTTCGGCTTTTTCGAACCGGTAGTTACGATCGAATATTAACCAGTCTTTCGATTCAAGATAGGCTGCTGCAATATCTTCTCCCCTGTCGCCGATCTGTTTTGTTGTTTCTGCCAAGGCTTCTTTAGTCCTCTTTTTTTGATGATGATCCTTTCAGTGACTGATGGGCCTCTGCCAATTTTACCAGGTGTTTTAAAAATGTGAGGTTCTTCTTATTGATGTAGGGAAGTAAAGCGTGAGTAAAACGCTCAAACATTTCCAGAAATTCAATGAACTCTTCGATACGTTCTTTAAATTCGGTCTCTTCCGAAGTTGGTGTTGCCTCTTTATCAAAAAGAGCCAGTGTATCCGTTAAATTCTGTTTTATCGGGTCAATTTCTCTCTGATGACGCTCTTTTACCAAAATGGCGACAATATTCCACACATCTTTTTCGGCAGTGTAAAAGTCTTTTCGTTCACCCTTATAGTGAACCTTCTGAATCAGTTGCCAGTGCATCAGGTTACGAAGGTTCATATTGGCATTCCCACGGCTTATGCTAAGCTGCTCCATAATGGCATCGGTGTCCAGCGCATCGTTTTCTGCATAGAGTAATGCGTGGATCTGGGCCATGGTTTTATTGATACCCCAGGCAGAGGCCATCTCTCCCCACAGGAGAACAAACTGGTCTACAGCCTGTTGGTAATTGTCGGTCTTTAATTCGCTCATTCTGAGGCGGTTCCGTTGGTATTACTCTTATCTGCTTTTTTTTTGGTCTCTTTAACGGCAGCAGACGATTTGTCCGTTTTCTTTTCAGATGCAGCTTTTGATTTCTTGTCGGAGTTTTTATAGTCGGTTACGTACCAACCGCTCCCCTTGTATACAACACCCCCTCCCCCTGAGATAATGCGCGTTACGGGCAGCCCGGTGGTTGGACAAGTGGTAAGCTTGGGCTCATTCATGCCCTGGGTAATCTCGAATGTTGTACCGTCTTCTCGTTTGTATTCGTAAGTAGGCATAGAAATTTAATCTGAGTTTAAAAATGTTTATCCGCTACAAGCATAAAATGTGCCAAAAGCAGAGAAATTACCAAGCTGACAGGGTTAAAATACGCTATCAGGAGAGGGATGAGAGTCCATCCCGCAAGCGCTCAACCGCTTCTTTGAGTTCGTCCATGGAATTTGCATAGCTCAAACGTAAACCTTCCGGTTCCCCAAAAGCATCACCGGGCACCGCTGCTACCCCATGTTTTTCGAGCAGATACATGGACAGATCTGTACTGGTGTTGATAACCTCTCCGTTTTCGGTATGTAATCCCAGAAACGCTTTGATATCCGGAAAAACATAAAAAGCTCCGCTTGGCATAAAGCATTCTACACCCTCTATCGAGCGCAGGGCTTCTACAATAAAATCGCGCCGTTTTCTGAATGCTTCTCTCATTTCAGTTACCGGTTTCATACTGCCTGTATAGGCGGCTAACCCGGCTTTTTGAGATATGGATGAAGGGGCCGATGTCTCCTGGCTCTGAATTTTTGCAACAGCATCTACAATATTTTTTGGTCCGGCCATATATCCAAGACGCCATCCGGTCATTGCAAATCCTTTCGAAAATCCATTGATGAGAATCGTTCGGTCTTTTAGTTCTGGAGCTGCGTTTAAAATGCTAACGTGCTCATCATCGAAAACGATGTATTCGTAGATTTCGTCAGAAAAGATGAGGATTTCCGGGTGATCTTCAAGAATAGAAGCCAGTTCTTTCAGTTCGTTTCGGGTATAACAGGCGCCGGTTGGGTTTGACGGTGAACAGAGAATCAGTGCTTTTGTTTTATCAGTAATGGCTTCTTCAAGCTGTCCGGGTGTCAGTTTGTAGTTGTTATCGAACTGAGTGGATACCGGTACGGGCGTGCCTCCCGCCAGCTTTACCATTTGAGGGTAAGATACCCAGTATGGCGCAGGGATAATCACTTCATCACCCTCATCAATCGTAGCAAGAAGAGAAAACCCGATGCTCTGTTTTGCTCCATTTGAGCATACAATCTGATCAACAGGATAGGACAAACGATTATCCCGTTTCAGTTTTTCACTGATTGCTTCTCTCAGCTCGGGCATTCCGGTATTCATGGTGTAGCCGTGAAAACCATCGGTTATCGCTTCAATTGCAGCGTTACAGATGTGAGCAGGCGTCTTAAAATCGGGTTCGCCGGCGCTCAGGGAAACAATGGACTTGCCCTCACGGGCAAGCTGTTTTGCTTTTGCAGATACTTTTAACGTTTCTGAGGGTGAAATTTGCCGGGCTTTTTTGGAAATCATATGCATTAAATTTTCTTGAAAGTTACCAAAATGCAGCACGGAATTCTATTGCCATTACGAAAATGGTTTGGGTGCAGAACGTAAGAGAGTACTTTGATTTTCGCGTGTGATTTGGGAGTTAACTATTTGGGTGATCTCGATATTTATCTTTAAGCGCTTCGGCAACATGATCAGGTACAAAACTGCTCAGGTCTCCATTCCATGCGGCAATCTCTTTTACAATGGTGGCAGAGATAAAGGTAAGCTGTTCATCCGGCATCATAAAAACCGTGTCGATTTCGGGTGCCAGCCGGCGGTTGGTAAGTGCCATCCTGAATTCATACTCAAAATCAGAAAGCTGGCGAACCCCGCGAAGCAGTATGTTAATCTCCTTTTGCCTGGCGTAATCGATCAGTAATCCGGTAAACTGCTCAATTTCAACATTATCGGACCAGGGTTTATTTTTGATGGTTTCCCTGATGAGCTGTACCCGCTCCTCACCTGTAAAAACGGCAGTTTTTTTATTGTTTACAGCAACGGTAACCACCACTTTACTGAACATTTTAACAGCCCGTTCCAGAATATCGAGATGTCCGTTTGTAAGCGGATCAAATGAACCGGGATAAATTGCAGCGTTTTTCATGAAATCGGGGGATTCGTGTAGTTATCTGTTTTGAACAGGATAGGTTAAAAGTTTTCGCCAGACAAGGTGAAAATCGAAGCGATGGTTCGGCCATAAGCCTTACTGAATACACAGCCGGGATGTTCTGTAAAGTCATTATGTTTGTCGTGCTCAAGAATCAGCCATCCGTCATCTGCAAGAATTTCTCTCTTTAAAATGATATCCGGCAGTTCCTGCATGGCGTAATAATCGTAGGGTGGATCAGCAAAAATCAGATCAAAACGGCTGCTGTTTTTTGCCAAAAACTCTTCTGTATCCATCACCAGGGTTTGAGCCGATTTCTCAATACCAAAAGAGGAGATCGTTTTTTGAATATGAGTGATATGCAGCGGTTCATCATCCACAAAAGTGCAGTGAGAGGCCCCCCTCGAAATGGCTTCGATGCCAAGATTACCACTACCTGCAAAGAGATCGAGAACACGGAGATTATCAAAATACCTGCGGGCAGCAATTACGGAAAAAATGCCTTCTTTTGTTCTGTCTGATGTGGGTCTCACTTTATCCGTTTTGGGAATGGTGAGTGTTCTGCCTTTAAACTTGCCGGTTATAATTCTCATGATTAGTGTGTGCTTTATACATTTAAGCTCATCAAAATAGCAGGGAAGGCGCTTTCGAGTGGGAAGCCATACGTTTTTTCAGTGGCAGATACCTTCATGGCGTCAAGCGAATCGAGAAAGGTAAGTGTGCCGTGGTCGTGCCAGTAAGGTGTTAACTGCTCGGCCGCTCTCCTGGCCGAATGGCCGAAGATGAAAATGTTATCGTGAATACCGCTCAGCCATGGCATATTAACCGCGTAGAGATTCCAGAGATAGGGAAGGTCTTTCATGTAATCGAAACGGAAGTAGGTGCAGCTTCTTAGTTTACCCAGCACGTAGGAGGCAATCGAAATGAAGCCCTGCTGACAATGAACCATAATGAAAGCACCGTTATCTTTTGTATGAACTTGCCAGCTGTGTGCGAGTTCAAAATCCGACACTGTCTCCATATCCCCAAAAGAGTGCATTAACGATTCAAAACCGGTTACGGAAGCGTGATCGCGAAGCACCAGGAGCTGTGAATCGGGCTTGCTTACCGGATGCCAGGTGGTTTCGATAGCGCTGCGCTCGTGGAAACGCATCAACAATCGAATGTGGGCCTCTCTTTCGGAAGCAACTTCGTAAACAGATCGGGGAACAATAGACCAACACTCCTGCGTGGAGGGGATTAAAACGCGTAATGTAGAGCTGTTATACTCTTTCTTGAGGTCGTGGAGGCTGTTAGACAAGACGGGGAAGCCCTGGTGAGAGCTGTTTGTAATGGCTTCACCGACGTCAAAATTAAAATCAATGCATCCAATTCTGTGCAGCAGGTTATCTTGTCCCGGGTTTTTAACTGCATAATACAGATGATTATCTGCATAGCATATACCGAGACAAGACCCGCCTTCAGTCATGTTAATTCCAGTTAGGAGCGTTGAGAAGCGTGGTGCGTTCCAGGTCTCCTATACGGTCTTCGCTTCCGGGATTTTCCAACAGATAGAGTTTCGGCCTGATGGTATCGTTAAGAGTATACTCGAAACGATTGTGCGGTGGCCGCGGTGAAAATACAATTGAATCGGGACTGTAGGTTGCAGGCGGCATAAATGCGAAAAGTGAATCACCCCGTTCAACCATCATTGAATCGGTTTTAAGAAACGTAATAAGGCTGTCGAGTCCACCTTCGGTAGGAGGAAAATCGCCTTTACGGGTTCTGTACTGAACCAATACATCGCGAACTACTTCCATGCGATGACGCTCGCGCTCAACCATTGCTTCTTCTTCAATAACGGCCTGGTAGGGATCAACAATAGAGTGATATAAAAACCAGGCCAAAAATACGATAAGTATACCCAGTATTATGGTGATAATGTTATTTCGAGTTGTAATATCCATGTGAGATTATCTGTTTATCGATGTTGAGGTTCAGCGAAAATAAAAATTCAAAATAATTGCGAACAATCTGATATGCAACTTTCTATACAAGATTGCAGGTACCACGATGTACGAAAGTTACTTACGTTCACTCTTCTTTGAAAGTAGCAATAAATATTCAATGAAGTGACTACCGAGGCCTCTTTTCTTAAATTTTTGATATTTATCTGTATTTATGGACTTTTTTTCAAGTACTGTTAAGGAAAAGTCATCGCCGTACAGGGCTTTAACTTCCTTCTCCGGCACGCTGAAGGGCGGACCGTTCATCTCATGCTGGTTGTAACTGAAGCCGTGGAGTAGAATGTTGGTATGTGGGCCGGTAAGGGTGATAATTTTTTTAACATAATTTTGCCTCATATGAGGAGGCAGAGCTACAAGTGCGGCTTTGTCGTAAATCAAATTAAAAGGAGGCATTTTATGCCCGGGCAGCTTGAGAAAATCACCACACCAAATAGAAATATTTTCTGATATGTAGATGTTAAAGTTTGCGAAGGCCGTTATTTTTGGTGTTTTTCCCTGATTGTTAAAGAACTGCTGAGCCGCAATTTCAGATATTTCAACTCCCGTTACATTTCCACCCTGCTCCGCAATCCATCGCATGTCTTCACTTTTGCCTGAGAGGGGTACAAGTACAGCCGGGGAATCGGGAAGCGGTAGCGTTTTCCAGTGTTTACGGAGACCCGAGTATCCATTCTCCATATGAAAGCCGGTGTTTCCTTTTCTCCAGCGGCTTTGCCAGTAGCTTAATTCCATTGCTAAATTTTTATTGTTTTTACTAGAAACATTGTGAGTAGAAAAACAAATTCAATAGCTGTTGTATATTTCCCTGTTCATTTTGCCTTGATGCAAAAGAACCAAAAGATTAAGGCTGTGAAAAAATTGGCGGCGTTCGCGGAATCTCTGCTACCTTTTATCAATGGTCCATCATGTTAGTCGCTTATTAAATGGCTCATCACCGGTATGATAAAAGGTTTCCGCAGATTTTCCAGCTCTCTTTTCCCGCCAATTTTTTCAAGGCCAGAATAATCTCTACCTACATTTATTTTGATCCCTAATAAATTCAATTGGTGATAGATTTATGAAAAATCATAATTTACCTACAATGTTTTCTCTGGATACAGTTTACTTAAGAGTGAACTAAAGGTACTAAACCCAGTACGAAGAGCGGTAAAAAAAATAGTATCTTATTTGTCGCAAAAAAGAAATCAAACACAGACATCTTCCCTTTTGAACAGATCGATACTTCGGCTGGCGATTCCCAATATCATCAGTAACCTCTCTGTTCCGCTGCTGGGTGCGGTAGATACCGCCCTGGTTGGCCATCTTGACGACGTTGCCTACATCGGGGCGCTTGCCATCGGCAGCGTCATTTTCAACTTCATATTCTGGGGATTCGGTTTTTTGAGAATGGGTACAACCGGCCTTACTGCTCAGGAGTATGGTAAACGCGACCGAAAAGAGATGATGATGATTCTGGCGAGAGTACAGCTCATTGCCATGGGAATTGGCCTCACCATTCTGTTTTTACAGAACCCGATTGCGCTTATGAGCCTCTGGCTGATCGAGTCGACTGCAGATGTGGGTAAATACACACGTATCTATTTCGACATCAGGATTTACACGGCACCTGCCGTTCTTGCACTTTACGGTATAAACGGATGGTTCCTGGGTATGCAAAATGCTGCTTATCCGATGATCGTAACAATTACACACAACCTGCTCAATATTGTGCTGAATGTGATGTTTATCTATGGATTTGGTATGCATGTTAACGGAGTAGCATACGGAACACTCATCTCTACCTATCTGGCTCTTCTGCTTGCCTTCATTCTCTACTTTAAAAAGTACCGCCATTATGCTTCACATTTTGCATGGAATGCCCTGCTGAACACCAGTCGGTTGAGGGAGTATTTTACCGTGAACAGAGATATTTTTATACGTACGCTCTGCCTCATCTTTACATTTTCGTTCTTTACAGCGGTTTCATCTACACAGGGGGAGGTTATTCTGGCTGCAAACACCATCCTGCTTCAGTATTGGTTTATTGTTTCGTACGGTATTGATGGGTTTGCCTATGCAGCAGAAAGTCTTGTGGGACGCTTTAAAGGAAGCGGGAACATTGAAAAACTGAAAAAGTCGGTCGTATATACTATCACCTGGGGACTGTTGATCGGGCTGGCTGGTACGCTTGTTTATGGATTGCTTGGCAGCAACCTTCTAACTCTGTTTACTAACAAAACGGCTGTTATTTCCCATGCAGAAACCATGCTCGTTTGGACTATTCTGGCTCCTGTAGTATCGGCTTTTTGCTATATACTGGATGGGGTTTTTATTGGTGCAACTGAAACAGCGCCCATGCGCAACACCATGCTTATTTCCACCTTTGCTATATTTTTGCCCGCGTACTATCTCTTAACCGATTTATTTGGCGTTCATGGTCTTTGGCTTGCCATGCTGCTGTTTATGCTGAGCAGGGGAGTGGCGCTCGGTTTCTACTTGCCCGGAACGGTATTAAACAAAACAGCGACATGATTAACTTCGCGCGAAACTGCGTATCTTCTATGTGGTAACCGATAATTCTTAAATCAGCCACCGATGAAAACCATCCTGATAATGAGGCACGCCAAATCTTCGTGGTCCAGCCCCTACCTTAAAGATTTTGACAGGCCTCTTAACTCCCGGGGGAAAAACGATGCCCCAAAAATGGGCCTTTTTCTAAAGCAGAAACAGGTTATTCCTCAAAAAATATACTGCTCTCCGGCAAAACGTACCCGGGCAACCCTTAAAAAAGTACTAAAGGAGATTAATGCAGATGAGGGAATCGCAGAATTTGTTGATGATCTTTATTTTAGCGGGTACGATGCCTATATAGAAGCTATTAGATCAACCTCCCCGGAAAAGGATATCGTGATGACGCTGGGCCACAATCCCATGACGGAGGAGTCTATTTCAATATTGTCATCCACACCGGTGCGGCAACCTGTTAAAACGGCAACAATTGCCTGCCTCACATGCAGTATTGCTAATTGGAGTGATATAAAGCCGGGTAGCTGCGAGCTAAAGTGGATAACCGGTCCCAAAGACCTTCTGTAGAAACTGTAAGCTTTCCTGTGTAATTAGTCTTCGAATTGCGTTATATTGGAATCGCATCAAAAAGTGCTGTTAAAAAGTACATATTATCTAATTTGTGAATTATTCTGAATCTCCATGATCTATAAGCAAAAATTTTATTACCTCACAAAAACTCCGCTCAGTGCCGAAGGCCCGGAAGATGTTGAAGTAATTAACCGTGCCGACAGGACAAACGATTTTCCTGCATTGTTCAAAGAGTATGAAGAGTACCGTTCCCACGCTTTTAATGATGATAAGCTCTATAGTATAGTGAGAGCGGATGATATTTACGATCTGGTTCGAACCGGAACAGATAAAGAGGCTAAAGAGCTGGCTTTTGAGAACGCCGAGCCCGAAATCGTTACCAATCTGCAGCACAGGGTTATGCAAAAAGGCGATAAGGATGCCGAAGCAATTTTAAAGGAAGTTCATCAGATAGAAGAGTAGAGGTATTGAATTATAGCCGGGAATTTCCTGGCTGCTATTCTTTCTCCCCGGCAAATGATGTTGCCAAAACGGTAATATCGTCCGATTGTTCAGCGGTTCCAGCAAACTTCATTACTTCGAGATGGAGAGCTTTTACTTTCGATGTAATACTTTTTTCTCCGGTTTTTTCGAGATGTTCAATAACCCGGTACTCTTCGTAGAAACCACCGTCTTCATTTACCGCTTCAGTAACGCCGTCTGTAAAGGTGATGATGGAGTCTCCGGGTGAAAGATGAATTGTTTTTTCGTCGTATCCGGCATCTTCAAATTTACCAAGCAAAAGGCCCCCCACATCTTCCAGTTCGGTAACTTCACCCTTATTCGTTTGCAGATAGGGGAGATTATGACCACCGTTGCAGTATTGCAGCTCTCCCGTTTTAACATTTAAAACGCCATAAAAAACGGTCACAAAAGTGGTAATGTCGCTTTCGGGGATCAGCATATTGTTTACTTTATACATGCACTGCGCCGGACTTTTAACCTCAGAGCCAATAGCTTTTAACATGGTGCGGCATACAGCCATATAAATGGCTGCGGGCATGCCTTTACCCGCCACATCGCCGATAAAAAAGACGAGGTGGTCATCATCAAACTTAAAGAAATCGTAGAAATCGCCGCCTACATGTTTAGCAGCAATCATTTCGGCATAAACATCAAAACGGGAATCGTCGCTGTAGACAGGAAAATCCTGTTGGAGAATTTTTTTCTGAATTCTGGCTGCCATATCCAGGTCATAGTTCAGTGATTCGAGCTGCTCCTGCATATCCTGCATTTTCAGAAGCTCACGAATCTCTCGCAACGTTTTTTCAATTGTAGTTTCCAGATCTTTAAAATCGATCGGTTTGGTTACAAAGTCGTAGGCACCACAGTTCATCGCCGTGCGGATATTTTCCATATCCCCGTACGCCGATACAATAATTGTTTTAAGGTCGGCACGGTTCATATCCTGAATCTGATTGAGCATCGTTAGCCCATCCATTTTTGGCATGTTGATGTCGCTCATCACAAGGGAAAGGTCAGTGTGAGATCGTATTTTCTCAAGGGCCTCAACGCCATTTTCAGCAAATAGAAATTCGTACTCTTTGTTTCGAACCTTAGACCGAAATTTCTGCAGCATTAGCATTTGTAAGTCGGGCTCGTCGTCAACAACCAAAATTTTCTGTGGAGCGCTCATGATAGTACCATTTACGAATTACTGTTCACAATATTTAGGATTTCAGCTCTTAACGACTCGAAATCTATTGGCTTGGTAAAAAACTCTTTAGCCCCTGTCTCTTTCGCTTTTTGAAAATTTTCATCGTCACCGTATGCTGAAATCATACTCACCCGTATAGACGGATATTTTTTCTTTATCGTTTCCAGAAGTTGAAGTCCTGACATACCGGGCATATTAATATCAGAAAATACGTAAACCACATCCGGTGGTTGTTTATCGTTTAATATGCTAAGTGCCTCTTCCCCCGAAAATGCAAAAACCAGTTCAATTAATCCGTTTCGAATTTCTTTTCTGAACTTTTGTTTAAAAAGAAGTTCAACATCTTTTTCGTCGTCTACAACCAGAAATTTCATAGTAGTCTGTTAGTAATTGTCTGATACTTGGTTATGTATCAAGTGGTAGTTAATATAATAGAAAAAGTGGTTCCTTTTTCAGGTATCGAATTTATTTTCATTTCTCCGCCGTGTGCTTTTACGATGTCGTTCGTGATACTAAGTCCGAGGCCTGTACCATCCGTTCCTTTTTTGGTCGTAAAAAATGGTTGAAGGATTTTATCCCTCATCTCATCCGGAATACCTGGTCCATTGTCTTCAATATCGATGGTGACGGTATTTTCAGTTTGATGGGTTTTGATCGTGAGTTTTGGTACGTAGTCTCCGGGTGCATCATGCTTGCCGTTTGCCTTTTCCCTCATGGCATCAAAAGCGTTATTTGACAGATTAAGAATGATTCGGGAAAAATCCTCTGCAATCAGGGGTACATTCCCAATGTTCTCGTCGAGCTGCAGATCAATATCCACGTTAATAGGATCCTTACCGGCACGCATGCCGTGGAAGGCCAGATTCGCATATTCTTTGATAAGTGGATTGAGAGGTGTTGGTTCCAGTTTTCCATCTCCTCCCCGCGAGTGCTGCAGCATCGATTTTACAATACTGTCGGCACGTGAGCCATGCTTATGAATTGTTTTGAGGTTGGTTTCAATGTCATCAAGGATCTCGAGGAGGAGGGAGTGGTTCGATGCCTCGTCGGACACACCCCTGTCATCGCCATCGGCGATGCCGGCCCCTCTCCAGAGGGGATTTCCATCACCCTCCCGTCTCCCGTCACCCGTCTCACTTTTGCCGTTTGCCGTTTGCTTTTTTACTTCTTCCCGTGCTTCCTGAATCAATTCTACAGATAAATCAGAAAAATTATTTACAAAATTGAGTGGATTTTTGATTTCGTGTGCGATACCGGCGGTCAGCTGTCCAAGTGAAGCCAATTTTTCCTGCTGAACAAGTTGTGTTTGAGCGGCTTTGAGGTCGTTTAGAGCAGATCTCAGTTTCTCATATGATTCGGCATTCTGCATCGCAACACCTACATTTGCAGCGATGGTTGTGAGTAACCGTAAATCGTTTTCATTAAAGCGATTTGCCTGCTCCTTGCTCTGAACACTAATCACCCCGATCGATTTATCGCCGGCCATTATGGGAACACCAAGATAAGACTCCACCATTTCCCCCTTTATTTCTGCCTTAAGTTTGTGATAGGCGTCATCAAGATTCTGGTTGATTAACAGGGGTTCTTTCTTCAGGATAATTTTCTCGGTGATTCCATTTCCAAAAGGCCTCGATTCAGCTTCATCCCCGTAATAGTATGGGAAATTGAGCATATTTGTTTTTTGATTGTGCAGCGCGAGGTATACAATATCTGCTTTAAACGTTTCACGCATCTGCTCGCCCACCAGTTCAATCAATTTATCAAACTCAAGTTGCGACACCAGCGCCCGGCTAATGTTATTGACCGTCTGCATTTCAGCTGCTCGCCGTTCCGTTTCATTGAACAGTCGTGCATTTTCTATGGCAACGCTCATACTATTGGTTAGTGTGCTGATCAATTGAAGATCACTTTCACTAAATGCGTTTTCCTCTTCAACGTTTTGCAGGCTTACAGAACCCATTACTGTATCGCCAACCATCATGGGAACGAATATGGCGGATTTAGGCGCCAGGCCTTTCGTTACGGCAGTGCCTTCATACTTCATGGCAATGGTCTCATAATCTTTATTAATAAGCAGGTGCTTCTTTGTTTCAATTAACTTTTTATTCGCCCATATAAACGGCCTTGGCTCTACCTCAATAGGTTTGCCTTTTTCTACTGCGTATTGCCAGTACTCTAAACCATTGTTATGGTCAAAGGTGCGTATAATCATCGTCTGGGTATCCAGAACGTCGCAGATTCGCTCACCTACCAGTTTATAGATGGCTTGCATATCCATCTCACGTACAAGGCCGTCCTGTACGCTGTTAATCACCGCCAGCTCGGCATTACGCTGTTCTGTTTCGGCAAGGAGCCGGGTGGTTTCGTTGAAAAGACGGGCGTTTTCAAGGGCTACGCTCATACTGTTGGCAAGCGTGCTGAGCAGCCGTACATCAGAATCGCTGAATGCAAACTCAATGTCGATATTTTGCAGGCTCACGTACCCGCGAACCGAATCCCCAATAATCAAAGGAACAAATAGAGCTGATTTTGGAAGATGTGTCCCCGGCACGGCTTTGGGCTTGAAACCCAGAATTTCTTCTGCTTTTTCAGGAAAATGATCGTTGATAAGAAGCAATTCTTTCGTATCGATGAGCCTTTTCCTGAAGTTATCAATAGGTCTTGGATCGGGATCAAACCTTTCACCGTTCTCGTAATTGTACTGGAATAGCTCCTCTGATTTCTCATGGTCGAACGTACAAATGGTGACACTTTGTGCATTAAAAAGATTTTGAATCCGGTCTCCGACCAGATCATAAATACCCTGAAGGTTCATCTCGGCCACAAGCCCCTGCTGAACGCTGTTAATCACCGCCAGCTCCGCGTTCCGCTGTTCCGTTTCATTGAAAAGCCGTGCATTTTCGAGTGCCACGCTCATACTGTTGGCCAGTGTGCTGAGCAGTCGTACATCAGATTCGGGGAATGCCTGTTCGTGATCCAGGTTTTGCAGGCTTACGTATCCTTTTACAGAATCTCCAATAATGAGGGGTACAAACAGAACAGATTTAGGGAGGTCTGTTCCTGGTACAGCCTCAGGTTTAATTCCCAAAATTTCTTCTGCGCGGTCGGGGAAGTGCTCGTTGATCAAAATCATCTCTTTTGTTTTAATCAACCTCTTCCTGAAATTATCGACGGGTCTTGGTTCAGGGTAAAGCCGTTCACCATCTTCATATTGATACTGGAAGTGCTCTTTTCCGCTTTCATGATCGAACGTACAGATCATGGCAACCTGTGCGTCGAACAGATCGCGAATTCGATCCCCAACAAGGTCGTAAATACTCTGCATATCCATTTCGGCCACAAGCCCTTGCTGCACGCTGTTAATTACTGCGAGTTCTGCATTGCGCTGCTCCGTTTCATTGAAGAGCCGGGCATTTTCCAGGGCTACACTCATGCTGTTGGCGAGGGTGCTGAGTAGCCGAACGTCGGAATCACTGAAGGCGCTTTCGTGATCCAGGTTCTGAAGGCTTACACAGCCGCGGACGTCATCACCTACAATGAGTGGTACGAATATCAGAGACTTGGGCAGCCGGGTACCCGGCACGGCATTTTTACCTTCTCCTGTAATTTGATAGATCGTTTCATCGGCATCTTCGTTAACCAGCAGAAGCTTTTTATTTTGAATGAGCCACATCCGGATTTTATCCAATGGCCTTGATTCGGGATAGAGACGCTCGCCGTCTTCGAACAGATACTGGAAATATTCCCTTGCACTTTCATGGTCGAACGTATAAATACCCGTTACCTGGGCGTCAAAGAGTTGCCGGATCCGATCTCCTACCAAATCGTAAATTCCCTGCAAGTCCATTTCTGCAACCAATCCTTCCTGGACACTGTTAATCACCGAGAGCTCTGCATTACGCTGTTCGGTTTCATTAAACAAACGTGCATTCTCAAGAGCTACACTCATACTATTGGCAAGTGTGGCCAGCAGTCGCACATCATCTTCGTTAAATACTCCCTCCCGGTCCACATCCTGCAGACTGATATTGCCTACGATATCCCCCGCAATAAGTGGTACAAAGATGGCCGATTTGGGCGTTTCTCCCTCAACAGAAGTCTCATCCGAGAACTGTATAATGAAATCATTAAAATGGTCATTTATCACAAGGGGTTCACGAAGCGAGTGAAGGTACCGTGCAAAATCATCAATCTGCCGCGGCTGAACCTCCTGCCGGTTACCCTTCTCAATAGCATAGTGCCATCGTTCCATGCCCGCATCAATATCGAAAGTACGGATAACCACGGCCTGTGCGTCAAATATTTTCCGTATATGCTCACCGATGAGATCATATACGCCCTGCATATCAAGCCGGGAGGCCAGTGCTTCCTGTACGCTATTGATCACCGCCAGCTCTGCATTTCGCTGTTCGGTTTCATTAAACAGACGGGCATTCTCCAGTGCCATACTAATGCTGTTGGCCATTGTACTCAAAAGTCGCGCATCTGAATCACTAAAGGCGTGTTCCCGGTCTACATTTTGAAGGCTGATATAGCCTAAAACAGTATCTCCGGCAACCATGGGTACGTAAAGGGCAGACTTAGTTAATTTTGTTCCTGGGGCAACGGACGGCTCTTCACCGGTTATATTTCTCCAGACCTCGTCGGCATTTTCATTAATGAGGATAAGCTCTTTATCTGCGATTAGTTTTTCCCTGAGTTTATCTATTGGCCTTGGGTCCAATTCATGCCGAGTACCGTCTTCAAAAGCAAAGTGAAAAATCTCAGTGTCGTTTTCATGACTGAATGTGGATACAACTGCTACCTGTGCGTCAAAAAGATCACGAACCTTGGCACCAACCAAATCATAGATCTCTTGCATCTCTTTATTAGCAAGGAGCCCCAGCTGAATACTGTTAATCACATCTATTTCGGCTTCACGTTGCTCCAGCTTTTTTGATAGGTCTGATTTGGCTGCCATGTTCATCTGCTAAATTATCGTTGATTACATTTTAATTGATTGAGAGGCATATCCTTGCCAACCTTCTCCTTTTTGGTTTGATGGAGCCCGTAAACCAAACGGGCCTTGTATATAACCGGCAATATATCTCCTACCTCACTTTCAGCTGACGGACCGTCTGCCTTTTCTCTATTACGTTCCAAATCACTCTTTTCCCACTGCGTATGAAGCGTGCTATTAAAGAGACCCGACATCATTCGGCTACAATATTCAGTAACCATGAATAGAATGACAAAGGAATCGCCGATTCCCGGCATGAGAGGCTTGTTGTGGGCTCTTCGGTCTTCATAACTCATTTGTAACGAATAGAATGTTATTCATTTTTTTCTTGCAGTGTATTGCCTATCTACTGCTTCAGTGTGTCAAAATCAATAGGTTTGGTGAAAAAACTCTTTCGCACCAGAGTTAATTGCTTCTCATAATTTTCATCATCTCCATACGAAGATATCCGATGGTACGTTTTAGGCCGTCTGAACTGAGGGTGGTTTGGTGATCGGGTGGCGTTGTAGATTCTGTCATCGTCTGTTCAGTTAGATTTTTTGAGAAGTAACCCTGCTTAAGTAACTGTGAGAAAATGATATATAAATAGTAATCACAATTACATGATACCAACATCGACGCACCGTTTTTTTACCACGAGGGCGTTAAGGCGCAAAGTTCACGAAGGTATACTCCTCAACCCCCACTTGCCGCTGCGTAATCACCGAATGAAACGTGTGCAGGTTTGTATGATAGTCCCAAATCCTGTTCAGCTTTTTTCCCGCTATAAACGAATCGGGGTTTTTCAACGACCGGCTCGTTATTCAGCATCCGCGTAATGTTCGAAACTTTCCAGCTTTCGTTGCTCAGATAGTACTGCTTTCCATGCAGGCCGTCAGTTGTTGCAGCCCGGTAAATTCCTTCGGCCACGTCGCGCACATCAACGATTGCAAACTCCATGTCGCTGTCGAAAAGCATCTGCACAAAAGGATTGGGTGCGATCTTATGTTTGAACAGGTACTGAAGGCCCATTGAGGTAGAATCATCTCGCTCTGACAGGGCGGGGCCCATCACGCCAACGGGATAGACGCTTACGATCTCTTTTTCATATTCGGGATGCTCATTGATAAACGTCTGTACTACCTGATCGGCATAATATTTGGCTTGCGCGTATGGATGCCCCTCTTCGTTGAGATGGGGTTCATCATCTTCCGTGTAGAGGTGATCGGTTGAGCGCCCTTCCACAGGCATCGGGTAGCCAGTATTGAAAGAGGCAACGGAGGCAATAATCACGACTTTCTTAACAGATGGCGTCTCATGGATGACCTCAAGGAAGTTCTCCGTGCCTTTAATCGTGGGCTCAAACAGCTCTTTGGCTGGATCTTGAACATCAAGCTGAAAAGGCGTGCCTCCGTGCACCACCACATCACAGCCATTCAGGAAAGATTTAAGCGAATCAATATCGCGTGTATCCAGCGGACAAATATCAAGATTCTCCGCGCCAGCCAACCTTTGCAGGTGGCTGTACTTTTTGTTCTTTTTGATGTCCGTAGCCGATACTTTAACACGGAACCCATTCTCAAGGAATGTTTTTGTGACGTAGCTGCCGATATACCCCGACCCGCCGATTATGCCTGCTGTTTTCATGGTTGCATGGATAAGTGATTTATGTTTGAGGTTTCTTCCTCATGTTGAAGGAATGTACATGAACCGAATTATGTAATCTTGGACTTTCCGCGCAAATGTTTGGATTTTTGTGACAAATATTGAGTTTTTTTGCAGAAATCGACTTTTTCTTAACTTTTTTTATTCCTAGATACGTGTTACTAAAGAGTGTCCTCAGGTATGACCGATAAGTGGTTTTTGATGGCGGGATCCAATATGGAAAACGTATATAAGTTGAGAGGCAAAAGAGATCAGTCGTGCCGCAGGGCACTCTTTGCTTTTGGATGCCCAAAAAATCGCGATTCCTGAATCACCCGGATTCCAATTCATTTGTATATAAATGTGTAAATGCCGTTAGGAATAACAAATTTGTTAAGTCCGTATTTCAAACCGGGCAGGGGTGAAGGCACCAACCATCAGAATGCAGTCTGGCATGGCCAATACGTCCAGAAATTTTTGTTCAAAATGGGGACGAAAACCAATGGATTTGTTATTAAACTTAGGTTCAGTTGAAGATATCAGCCGCTATTTTCCACGTATCCTTCTCCTTTGTCCAAACCACAAGATAGGATCCCTTAATGACGGTGCCATCGGCTAGTTTTGTTTTCGCCAGGCCATAGTCGTAGGCCATATCACCGGATGATGAGACAAATACAGCTTCAGGTTCCCACGAAACCGACAAGCCCTCGGCTGCTTCGGCGGCGAGGAGTTTTCGGGTTAGTGCCAGGACATTTTCGTAACCTACAGCCGGTGGTTCACCGGGCGCAAGAAGTACAGACTCGTTAGCCAGGAGTTCGGCGATTTCTTCCACATCACCTTCACCGTACATGTCAGACCACTTCCGCTCAAGAGTCATCAGTTTCTCCTGTTCTGTTGCAAAATTTGGGTCAGAAGAACCGACATCGGTTTGTGCCTCTGAGTTACAGGCTCCGAGAACGATTGTGAGAGCTAACAAACATGTGATGCAGAAATTAGTTTGTTTGGTAAAATGAAAAATTAACGGTGTATTTGGTTGGGGCATTTGTATAGATTTTTGATCTGTTTAGGAATATGAAGATTGGAATGAATAACAAATCAGAACCAGTCCCTGCAGTTACTTTTTCCCGGAGACTTTATCCCAGAATTCGCCGCGATCGTTGCTGCGGGGAAATGGATTGTTGGGAACGGGTACACCAAGAAATTCACAGAGCGGAGCCCAACCATCTTTCACCTGAAACATCAAGAGATTCGATGCCGGGACGGCCTTTTTAACTGCCTCACTGTGCGCATTAAAAGCATTGATTAACCCTGCTTTATCGAGGCCGCCGGGGAATCCTGTCTTATCAGTGACTCGGGTGACCATATTCAGCCAGTCTTGCATCTCTTTGGGGGCCCCGGCTATATTGGACAGGAGCTTGTAGATCGTTTCAGAAAAGCTCGCCACCCAGCTTTCCGGGCTGCGCACGGTATGCACAAACTTTGCGTTCGGATAGGTCTCACTCAACTCGCGTGTGAACGCTGCTGTGGGCCAATCCACCGTGCTGTTATAGCCTTTATAAATAGCTTCCCAATCCGGTTTGCCGTTTGCGGCATCCATCCAGAGGGGAACTTGCGTTGGCATATTGAAGAGCACTTCTTCCATGTGATGGCACGGTCCGAATCCTAACTCATTGAGAGCCAGTTTCGTTGAATATGTGCCGGTTCGCCCAACTCCGGTTCCAATGACTTTTAATTCCATGATTATTTCCTATTGATTCGTTAAATGCCGGGATTTCTACCGTAGCTTTACGGCGCCCCTGCTTTTACATGCTAGTATGGAGAAGTAATTTACATTCAGTTTTATTCCCTTAACCGTGATTAAAGTACAGTAACCGAACATTGCGGTCTTGGACTATCCGCGCAAATGTTTGGACTTTTCGGTCAAATGAAGTGTTTTTTAGATGGATGAAGGTCAATCACAGTATGTTTTACACCTATTTTTGATGATGACTGGAAAATGAAAAGCTTTCTTAAGGTTTGCCTGCCGGCACTTTTTTTGGGTTTGCTGTTACCTATTATTACCAGGGATGCTCCTAACTAAGAGATCGCCTTGCGGAATCCCTGGGTTATCATATCCTTCGACCACAAACGGACTATTTTTGGCAACCATTGTGATTCGCCCTGCTTTTAGGTTCGAAAAACCCTCATATCGACAACTTCCGAAACGCCGAGGGGCTTTTGCCATACTGTTTTTTGAAGGCACGGGAGAAGTAAGCCTGGTCGTTAAACCCAACTTCGTAGCAGATTTCGGCGATGGTTTTCTTTGTCTGATTGAGAAGTTCGGCCGAGCGCTGCAAACGGATGGAGCGAATAAAGGTGCCGGTCGGCTGATCGATCAGTGCTTTCAGTTTCCTGTTTAATTGAGAAATACTCATGTTCAGATCGTGTGCTAAGTCCTCAACGAGGTAATCCTCTTCCTGCAGATGAAGGATGATCGTTTCAATAGCTTTTTTGAGAAAAGCCTGATCCACTGAACCTTTGGCTACAGAAGAAGGCTTAAAGTAGGTCGCCGAACTGAACTGTTTTTTCAGGTTCTTCCGCTGTTCGATGAGATTTCTAACCCTTGTTTGTAACTCACGGATATGATAGGGCTTGGTCAGATAGGCGTCGATCCCGGTTTCCAGCCCCTCAATTTTTGAATCCATGCCCGCTCTGGCTGTCAGCATAATGAGGGGAATGTGGCTGGTTTTTTCGTTACTCCGAATTTTTTCACTGAACTGATAGCCATCCATTTCGGGCATCATCAGGTCGGTGATGATCAGGTCGGGAATTGCAGCCTGAGAAATCTCAATTCCTTCCACTCCGTTTGCCGCTTCCAGCACAGTATATTTCTCTTCGAGCTGTTCGCGGATAAACGATCGAATTTCAGCATTGTCTTCTACGATCAGTACAATTTCATCGTGTTCAGAGATAAGGGTGGAGATGTCCGGTATCGGATGGTTTTCTGCTGTGCCATTCGGTGGTGCCTGGACCTCAATTTCTCTGTCTTCTTGCGCCGGAAGGTCACTTTCCTCAAATGGGAACTGAATCACAAATTCCGTTCCCTCACCTTCTTTACTAAACACTTGAATGGAGCCGTTATGAAGCGCTACCAATTCATGAACCAGAGACAGTCCAATACCCGTGCCTTCATATTTACGGGTTCCGGACTGATCCACCTGGTAAAACCGGTCGAAAATATGCGGCAGCCGGTCTTCGGGAATGCCAATTCCGGAATCCTTTATCCGAACTTCAAACCACTCCTGTTCGGCGATGTTTATGATAATGTCTATATGGCCGCCTCTCCCGGTAAACTTGAACGCGTTCGACAACAGGTTTAAAAAGATCTGCTCCATTCTTTCAGCGTCAAACTTCATGGGAATAATCGCCTGTGATGAGTAGAAATTGAGCTGTATCTGGTTCGCTTCCGCATGTGATTCAAAAGAAAAAAGCAGATTCTTTAGAAATGAAACAATGTTTTGTGGTTTTGCTTTTAACTTCAACTTCCCCGCTTCCAGCTTTGATAAATCCAGGAGCTGGTTCACCAGTGCAAGTAGCCGTTCTGCATTGCTGTTTACGGAAAACAGTTTCTCTTTTTTCTTACGGTTCTCTTCCGATTGTAGCAGGGTTTCGGTCTGCCCGAGGATGAGGGTCAGAGGCGTTCGGAATTCATGCGAAATATTGGCAAAAAAATGGGATTTCAGTTTATTGAGATTGCGAAGTGAGCCGGTTTCTACCTTTTCAATCTTCAGCTGATTTTTTAGATTGAAGCGGTTCAGCTCATACCGGCGCAGTGAGTAAAGAGCGGAAAGAAACAGAAAACCATATAATCCATACGCCCACATAGTGTGCCACCATGGGGGCAGAATGGTAAAAGGATACTCAAACGGCTCACTCCATACTCCACTCTCACCTATGGCCCGGATTTGGAAGGTGTAGGTGCCAAAGGAGAGGTTACGGTAATCTGACACCGGCTCGGCGGTGGGCTGGCTCCAATTGGTATGCAGGCCCTCCATCCTGTAACTGTACCGGATTTTATGTGGTGCTGCCCAATCGATGGCTGTAAAATAGAAGGTGAGGTGGTTTTTATCGTAGGGCAACTGTAAACTGAGAGGATAGTTCTCAAATTTTTGCACACCATTAAAATTGATGTGATCCCTATAGCTATCGGGACTATCCGAGATCGTGCGATAGTCTATATACTGTTCGTTAATTTCCAATTGGGACAGGCGGGGTTGGGGTATTTTATCAGAAAGTTTAAGTGTATTCAAATCCAGCATTACCAAGCCATTGCCAGTGCCCCACCAGGCACGGTTTTTACTGTCGATAATGGCACCCGATGTAAATCTCGAGCCTTTCAACCCATCTTGTTTGCCAAAGTTTTGAATACTGAATGCAAATTTCTTATCGCCAGACGTTTCATTTTCGGTTAACGAAATCCTTGACAGCCCATTTTCCGTTCCTATATAGACGCCGATTTCATTTAAAGGAGCACTTTTATCCTCTACAATGGAGAAGACAGTATTATTGGATAAGCCTTCGTTTTCGGTGATATGGATAAAGCTGTCTCCATTGTATATGCTCACCCCTCCACCCCAAGTTCCCAGCCAGATGTTACCGCTTTTATCCTCTGCGATGGCCCTGACGATATTATTGGATAATCCCTCGTTTTCGGTGTAATAGGTAAAGTTTTCACCATTAAATACGCTTACCCCTCCGCCTTCAGTTCCAAGCCAGACATTTCCACTTTTATCCTCGAGAATGGACCAGACGACACTATTGGATACGCCTTCTTTATCGATGAAATGGGTAAAATTTGTACCATTAAATACACTTATCCTTCCCCGGGACCCCAGCCAGATATTTCCGCTATGATCCTCCAGAATAGCCCTGATGAAGCTATTGGATACGCCTTCCTCTTCACTGTAATGGGTAAAACTTTCTCTATCAAATACACTCACCCCGCCACCTTCAGTCCCCAGCCAGATATGTCCCCCTTGGTCCTGCAGCATGGACACGACGGTATTATTTGATAATCCATCGTTTTCAGTGTAATGGGTAAAGCTTTCTCCATTAAAGACACTTACCCCACCGCCCTGAGTCCCTATCCAGATATTTCCGTTTTGATCTTCTAACACGGACCTGACGATATTATTGGATAGCCCTTCACTTTCACTATAATGAGTAAAGTCTTCTCCATTAAATATGCTCACACCTCCGCCATCCGTGCCCAGCCAGATCTTTCCGCTATGATCCTCAAGGATGGAGAAGACTGTATTATTGGATAAGCCTTCATTTTCGCGGTAATGGGTAAAGTGTTTTCCATTAAATACACTCACTCCTCCGCTCCGGGTCCCCAGCCAGATATTACCACTTTGATCCTCTGTAATGGACCAGACGAACCTACTAGATACGCCTTCCCTTTCGCTGTAATGTGTAAAACTTTCTCCATCAAAGACACTCACGCCCCCGCCATCCGTCCCCAGCCAGATGTTTCCGTTTCTGTCCTCCAGAATTGATATGACATTACTATTGGACAAGCCTTCGTTTTCGCTGTAATGGGTAAAACTTTCTCCATCAAAGACGTTCACCCCTCCATAAAAAGTCCCTATCCAGATATTCCCGCTTTGATCTTCTGCGATGGACATGACGTCATTATAGGATAATCCTTCTTTTTCGGTGTAGTGGGTAAAGCTTTCTCCATTAAATACGCTCACCCCTCCGCCACGGGTCCCCAGCCAGATGTTTCCATTTTTGTCCTCCAGGATTGCTCTGACTAAATTATTGGATAAACCTTCTTTTTCGGTGTAATGGGTAAAGGTATCTCCGTTAAAGACGCTCACCCCTCCGCCTTCCGTGCCCAGCCAGATATTCCCGTTTTTGTCCTCCAGGATGGCCCTGACGTAATTATTTGATAAGCCTTCGTTTTCACTATAATGGGTAAAGCTTTCTCCATTGTATACACTCAACCCTCCCCGGGTCCCCAACCAGATATTTCCGCTTTTATCCTCCAAGACGGCCCTCACGAAAGATGAAGCCATCCCTTGCTCCATATTCAAATATTGCAGGTGGGCAATAGCGGCATCCTTAGTGGCGGGTGGCAGGGCTTTGGTGGGTTTAGAATGAATAGCTTTTACCACTTTACCCTTTGCTGGGACAGGAACACCGGTAGGTATCGTGTCACCTGTGGAACTTAGCAAGACAAAATCGGGGTTACCTTCGCCTGCTTTTATGATTTCGAGCTGGCTTTTATCAATGGGTATGGTGGTTAGTTCTTCAGGTATCTGGTGTCGGTTGGGATGGGCATTTATTGTAGTTAATGCTGCGGGGTTAACGGTAAACGATTGGGGCTTGGCTACGCTGTCGGGGTGGATGATTTTTGGTGTGGCAGGGATGGGAACTCCTGATTTTACTTCAGCCGTTTGAGGTTGAGGGAAAAGGGGTGGTGGGAGCGAGGCGCCCTGATCTCCCGGGGTGCCGGTGCAGGCTCCAAATAAAAATAACGGCAGGAATACCTTCAGGATCCCGAAAATCCGGGCAGATGACGATAGAGTTGTTTGCCTAAACATGCTTAATAGTAAATGTGGTGCCTTCATCATTCTTGGATTTTATATCAAAATGTCCCCCACGGGCTTTGATAATACTTAGCCCAAGCACCGTTCCCCGAGTCCATTTTTTCATTGTAAAAAACGACTGTAAGATTTTGTCTTTTATCTCATCAGGTATGCCAGGCCCACTGTTTTCGATTTCAAGGATCACGGAATTGCCGTCTGATTTTGTGCGGACGGTAAGTTTTGGGCTGTAGCTCTGCTGAGAGTCATCTTGTTCGGCTTCAGTAGCTCCACCCCCTTTTGCCTCGTAAGAATCCCATTGGGAAGAGGGATTAATGGGTGTTTCTGAAGAACCTGAATCCATTTCAGAATCTTGAGATTGATCATTGCCATCTGCTTTATCTCCTTCTATTTAGCTCGATAATAAAGCGTGTAAATTTATTCTCTTCCGACTGAATGTGAAGTAACCCGCCGTGAGCTTTTATAATGTCGCTGGTTATGTAAAGTCCCAGTCCTGTACCCTCGGTTCCTTTCTTCGTAGTAAAAAAGGGCTGCAATACTTTTTTTCTGAGCTTTTCGGGAATACCTACTCCATTGTCTTCCACAACTATATTTATGATTTGATCTTTTTCAATGGTTCGGATAAAAAGTTTTGGAATATACGTTCCGTTGTTGCCTGTCTTTACTTTTTCGCGCATGGCATCAAAGGCGTTATTGCAAAGATTTACCATCACACGGCTGAAGTCTTCTGCAATAATGGGAATTTCTCCGATCGCTGGGTCCAGGTCAAATTCAATATCAACCTCGATAGGCTGGTCGCCGGCGCGCATTCCGTGAAAGGATAATTTCACGAACTCTTTGAGAAGAGGGTTTAACATTGTAGGTTCCATGATGACGCCGCTCCCCCTGGAATGCTGTAGCATAGACTTGATTATACTGTCGGCCCGGGAACCATGTTTGTGAATGGTTTTGAGATTAGACTCGATGTTATCGAGAATCTCGAGGATGAGGGGTGTGATAGATGAGCTTGTATCTGTATCAGTTTCAGAGTTTCGGACATCCCCCTGTTCGCTCCGCTCACTTCCCTCCTCGAAGGGGGACTTTTTCTCCCGACCCCGGTCCTCCGTCTCCCGTTTCACTTCCTCCCGCGCCTCATCAACTAATTCGATACTTAACTCGGAAAAATTATTCACAAAATTAAGAGGGTTTTTTAATTCGTGCGAAATCCCTGCGGTTAAGTGACCCAGGCTGGCAAGCTTTTCCTGCTGAACAAGTTGCCCCTGGGTGTTTTTCAGTTGGGTGAAGGCTTTTTGTAACTCGTTGTTTTTGTCCTTCAGCATACCCATGGCTGTTGACTTACCGTTTTCAAAAATAATTCCGATAACGAAAAAGAGAATAATCAATCCCAGGTAGCCGGAAAAAACGAGAATGAGAGGAATATCTGATGTCTGCAGCTCTGACGTTTGAATTCCAGCATACTCTAAATATGAGAATATGCAAAGCATGATGGATTGTGCGGCCAATGTGTAGTATCCCATCTTTTTCCCTGAGACTAATAGTGCAACAATCGGGGTCGTAGCCAGCCACGGTAAAACATAAGAGTTGAAGCCGCCGGAGTAGTAGATGGCCGTAGATATGGAAATAATCGCTTCTGTAAAAAATATAAATGCCACGATGAAGGGAGATACCTTCTTTTTATAAAGATAGAGGCACAAAGAGGTGATTACAAAAAGGGGGAACTGGGAGTAAAAACCACCCCAGAATTCAACACCAAAATTGATGACTGAATAGATAAACGAATAGATGACAATGATTATGTACGTACCAACTGCCAGGCGTGCCTTTCTCCAGGCCTCCCCAGACTTTTTATACTCCTCGGGAATAAAGGTATCGATCAGTTTAAAAAACATAGCTTTTAATTTACCCCAAAATCATAAATGAGAAGGTATATGCGGCCCAGATCCAAAATCCCTGAATGATTCCGAATAGAGCAGCCAGGCTGAATTTTTTATGGGACTGAGCCTTGAAAAAAAACGGCAAGACCAAACAGATGAGTCCTTCAGCAGCTATAATATAGTAAGGTGTATTGAAAATCATAGGGGTGTTGCGATAATACCACCATTCGGCTCCAAATGCCCAGTGCTCAAAAAGAGGGATAAACAGCAATCCCAAGATCATTGTTGCCAACATACTGACCCAAAGCGGTTTATGACCGGAGATCAGCCAGCCGAGATAGCCGACCTGAGTAAGTACAACAGCCCAGGCAAAAGGCATGTAGAGCGGAGAGCAGGCAATCATCGGCTCATCCTGTGGGTAAACAAGCGTCATGGTGGAGTGAACCAGCCAGCAGTCTGCAAATAGCTCTACGAATCCGGCAATAATGCCAAATAAAAGCAGCTTAAACAGGAATTTATCTTTGGTCAGGTATGCAAAACCCGCAATGATTGCGTACATACTGATTGCCAGGATAAAAGCTGAGATCCAGCCTGCATCAGTGGCGCTGCTGATCGCTGCCACGCTGAGCGTAACCAGAATAGAAGCAAGCATAAATTTTGCCTCCAGTGTAAATCCCCTGAATGTTTGCGGTGTTCGTGATTTATTCATGGTTCTAATCTGGTTAGTTATCTGTTTTAGGGCTTCTCTCTTTTCCTGCTGAAAAAGTTCACTACTTTCAAACACCTATGTACAACTACGGTCAGTATTGTAGTGAGAAGG